>JBAUJE010000141.1:0-7211 GCA_049683475.1 Coleofasciculaceae cyanobacterium
GTCAGTTGAAGAGTTACATAACTTGTTAGACAGACTGTTAAATCAAGGGGAGCTAATTATCAAATGGCAGAGAAAAATTAAAAATAAAGGTAATGCTGTTATTGCAAATTAAATGCACAACAGCTTAGCCTGTAAACAACCGTTGATATCCATAACCGCCTGATTGTAATCCTTAACCTTTTCCTCAATCTCACTCTGTAACAGCTGATTACTTTTTATCCTTTCTTCTGCTTCTTCTTTGAGAGTTTCGCCTAAATAAGCACGCGCCTGATTATATTTCTGTAAGATTTCATCCGCCTGTTTCTCTGCCATTGGTAACAGGTGAGTTTTGAGAGTTTGGCTGATGGTTTGCCGGAAATTGCGTTTAATTGTTAGAGAAATCTTTGGTTCAAAATCTAACTTTAGTAACTGGCGAATTGCTGGTTCTGCATCAATCATACTTTCAGCATCATAACCTTGAGAGGTTTGCTGTAAGGTTTGGCGAAACTGATAAATAGAAAAAGTACCTTCATCATAAAAACGAGGACTTTCCCTGACGAAGCGATCGCACTCTATCCTCGCCGCACTCGCTAACGCTTGATTAACCTGCTTTTCTAACCAATTCAGTTGTTGCTCAATTCCTCCATCATTTCCTAATAAGCGATAAAGTTGACTATAATAATCTGAGTGGCGCACTGTTTCCCGTAGACGTTGGAAAAAACTAGAAATTACTTTTTCTGAAGCATCAACCAAAACATCTTCTAACTGATTAGATAAGTAATAAAGTGCTTCTACTAAAACAGCTAGTAAAGGTGCTGTAGCATTGCGTGGGTGACTGAGAGTAGCACGCCTGTAAGCCTCAGCAACGGAAAATGTAGTCAGTAACTCATCAAGGCGTTGAATCATCCGAGTTTGTAACTGACGAAAATCTGCCTCAAAAGCAGGACAAGCATTAGTAACCGTCTGATTAACTTCTGCTGTAATTTGCTGAGAGAATTCTTCCCCAACTCGCTGTAATTCATGATTGAGTCTTTCTAACTCCTGCGCTTTCATCGCCTCAATTTCACGAGGTTGACTATCCAAGTCTCGCTGAATAGTCAGATAATGTTTCTTGAGACTAATACAGACAGGCTGTAAGTCATCAGCTAAATTGGCATATAATTGAGGACGCTTTTCTTGGGTGAGGTAATGAGTAATTGCTGCGAGAAATTCCTCAACACCACTATCACCTATTAACTGTTCTATCAGCGGTGTTCCCCATTCCGAGAGAATCCGCAGATAGTTTTCTTCTGGTGTTTCGTAACCCCGCACCGATGGCTTCAGTTGACTACCAACAAATCTGCCAGAACCACAATAGCGAATAAACTCGTTAATAAATTGAGGTGTATTTTCCGGAATACTACTATTTTTGACAGCCTCAGCAAACAGAGAATCAAGTCCAAAGCGATCGCTAACACTAGTTTCTTGAATTTGACTGCCGTAAAATCCTAGTAACCCACTAGTTTTATAAACCCTAGAAGTATCTTGAAACTGGGAATTAATTAAATTATCTAGTCTTTGTCGCAGTTGGGAGTTATACCAGGTTTCATCGATACGGTTAAAAACATAAAATACCCTATCTCTAATACCTGAATTACTGCGTATTTTCTCCAGTAATTCTGTCTCTTCCTTCGTCATGTCTCCTTCTGACGCTGGTTTAAGTACACAAACCACCGCCGAAGTATCAGTACTTTCAATCTTTTGGTAAGTTAAGAGAGCATCCTTTTGCACAGGTGCATCAATTCCAGGAGTATCAATCAGTACATTGCCATCTGCTAAGAGAGGATGATGACAGTAATACTCAATTCTTTTTAGCACCGCACTATTACTACCCCGACGTGCATAACCAGCAGCTTCCTTGAGGTTAGAAAAGTTAAAACTTTCCATGGAGTAGGTAGCATTTTTCAGAGTATGGATGCGATCGCGGTTGGTAATAAACCCCTCTAATAATAAATCTAGTGCTGTCGCTTGCTTTGCTTTTTCTGACTTACTCTCTCCCCCCTCCTGTTGCACAATAGTTTGACAGGCTTTTTGTAGTAATTCAATCGCTTCTGGCTGATTAATATTAACTGCTTGTAATCCCAGCCACTGGCAAATCAGTGCTACCTGTTCCCGAACTTCTGACTCACTCAGAAAGGTTAGTACCACTCGTTCTTGATTTGCTTCTGCATAAGCGATGTAACATTCCGTACCCGTTGCATGTCCCTCTGCACTGTAGAGTAGTTCTCGTTCTAGTACTGCATTAATTAACATTGACTTACCAGCACTAAAAGCACCAGCAAAAACAATCTCGAAAGTAGGAGAAACAGCCTTCCGCAAAGATGCTTGAACATTATTTATATCTGGCATAGCGCGTAGAGATGATTCTTGATGCAGCAGTTGTAACAGAACTTCTACTCGTTCTTGCAAATTTTGGCACTGAGGTATTATTTGCGACATAGTGGTAGATATCTTAAAGGGAGAATAAAGTATTTAGGCTAATTTTACATCTGGCAATCTAAAAAAAACACCGTGAAATCAACTAAATTACCAAGAGAAAAATTTGCCATAAACTATGAAAATATTTGCCATTCGCCTCAAACCAGAGCAAGACTTAAAAGATAGCCTGAGAAACTTAATAAAACAGCACAATATTCAAGCTGGCTTTATCCTCACAGCAGTTGGTAGCCTTCAACAAGCCACATTGCGCTTTGCTAACCAAGATAAATCACAAATATTAACCGAAAAACTAGAAATTCTCTCCCTAGTTGGCACTCTTTCCATTCACGGAATGCATTTACACCTTTCCCTTGCTGATTGCAACGGCAAAACCATTGGTGGACATCTCATGGATGGTTGCCTTATCTACACAACAGCTGAGATAATCATCGGCACTAGTGAAGATTTTATTTTCCAAAGAACAGTAGATAGACAGACTGGCTATCAAGAATTAAGTATAGTAGCCCTAAATAATTGGTAAAATCTTCTGTTCCCCGTTCCTTGTTCCCTATTTCCCTTAATCCGAGTTTCACATCTCAAATAACAGTAATATATGCTCATTACGCAAAAAATCTCTCAGCTTATCCGTAAGCAAAAAATTATAATTAGTATCTTCCTCTGTTTGACTATTATCACCAGTCATGCAGTCGCTCAAGATGCAGCAATTTATAGTAGCCAGGATATATTTCATCCAGTTATTGCTAAAAATGGCATGGTTTCTACTCAGGAATCCTATGCCACAGCAGCGGGTTTAGCCGTTTTACAAGAGGGGGGAAATGCCATTGATGCAGCGGTAACTGTTGGCTTTACTGAAGCAGTAACTTTACCTCTAGCTGGCAATCTTGGTGGTGGTGGTTTTATGCTGCTGCATTTAGCAGAAAATCAACAAAATATTGCCCTTGATTATCGGGAAAAAGCTCCCAAAGCGGCTACCCGTGATATGTTTTTAGATGAAAATGGCGAAGTTGACCCCAAGAAATCTCGCTTCAGTTATTTAGCCGTCGGTGTTCCTGGTACTGTGGCTGGGTTAACCATGGCTTTAGAAAAATACGGCACTATCTCTCTAGAACGTGCCTTACAACCTGCCATTAAGTTAGCAGAAGAAGGATTTACTGTTTCTGAATATTTACGTGATTCTCTAATTTTTGCCAAAGAGAAAATGCAAGCTTCTCCTGAGAGTATGGCTATTTTTTATAAGCCAGGGGGTGAACCTTATGAGGTGGGTGATACCTTAGTACAAACAGACTTAGCTAAGAGTTTAAAACTGCTAGCTAAAGATGGTGCTAAAGCATTTTATAAAGGTGCGATCGCAGATGCCCTTGTTGCTGATATGGAAGCCAATGGCGGTTTAATTAGCAAAACAGATTTAGCCGATTATCAACCTGTGTTAAGAGAACCAGTTCAAGGTAACTATCGGGGTTATGATATCTATTCTATGCCTTTGCCTAGTTCCGGTGGTGTTCATCTTATCCAAATGTTGAATATTTTAGAAGAGTTTCCCATTGCCGAACTAGGTCATAATACAGCAGACACTATTCACTTAATGACGGAAAGTATGAAGTTAGCTTATGCTGACCGTTCTAAGTTTTTAGGTGATTCTGACTTTGTACCTGTTCCCGTTACAGGATTAACTTCGGAAAGCTATGCTGACCAATTACGCCGCAAAATTAATTTAGAACGCGCTACACCAAGCCAGGTAATTGCCCCAGGAAATCCTAATCAGTTCAACGAAAGTACTCAGACAACTCATTATTCAGTAATTGATCAATACGGCAATGCTGTTGCTAATACTTATACTTTAAACTTTAGTTATGGCACTGGCATTACAGCGGCAGGCACTGGAATTTTACTTAATAATGAAATGGATGATTTTTCGGCTAAACCAGGAGTCCCCAACGCCTTTGGTTTAATTGGTGGAGAATTTAATGCCATTGAACCGGAAAAAAGAATGCTGAGTTCCATGACACCAACTATTGTTATGAAAGATGGTAAGCCTTATTTAGCTACAGGTAGTCCTGGTGGTAGTCAAATTATTACTACAGTTTTGCAAGTAATCATGAATGTGATTGACCACAAAATGAATATTGCTGCTGCGACTAATGCTTTCCGAGTCCACCATCAATGGTTACCTGATCAGCTAATGGTAGAAAAGGGTTTAAATGGTGACACTATTCATCTTTTAAGGGAGAAAGGTCATGAGGTTTCTCAACAAAGTTCTATAGGCAGTACTCAAAGTATTATGGTTGTGGATGACTCTTTACACGGAGCATCCGATCCGCGTCGTCCAGGGGCTTTAACTTTGGGGTATTGATTAAATTGGGAATGCTCTCTAAATCCCCCAACTTTGATGCCGTGAAATATTTCGTAATTTTATGAGACTAATGAAAGCCCCCTAAATCCCCCAATCCTAGGGGACTTTGAGCAGAGGAGTAGAGGAGTAGGGTGGGCAAATATACAGTTAGTGATTTGAGTCGATAGGGTCTTGTCTTTGCCCACCTTAGTATTAATTAGTAGGAAAGAATGACCATTGTACATTACCCTGATCTATGCAAGTATACTGAGTTATATTATCACCATTGCCGTAGCTACCACCTTGTTGATGAAGGCACTTTCCTGTCGCAGCGCTAACAATATAGTAATAGTTATAACTACCAGGAACTGGAACTATTCTCCATAGAACATTAGGCTGATTGATGCAATCCCACTGGTTGATATTGGCACCATTGTAAGGAGAATTCTGATAAAGATGCACACACTTTTCGCTGTGCTTGAATTTTAAAAATACATAGCCATTACTAGCAGGAACAATTTCTAGCTTGACATTACCTTGGTCTATACAAGCCCACTGGGTGATGTTGTCGCCATTGCCATAGCTACCACCTTGTTGATGAATGCACTTATTACTATGCTTGGCAGCAACCCAGTAAAACTGATTGGGTCTAGGCTGTGCTTTAGCAGGCCCTACATTTAGAGATAGAAGAACTGTTCCAGCTACGGCTAATGCTTTTAGGGATTTTTGGAGATGAAATTTCATTTTTCCCTGAAAATAAAGGCTTTTAACTTTATATCCGGATAATTTTGCTCTATGTTGCCATTTTGGCAGAAAATAAATGTAGAAATCCTTAAACTATCTCCCCGTCTGACTTACCGCCATAATCCAACAATCGCTTGTACCGATGTACGAGTTCCAATGATAATCGGTTCACCGCCTAAAATTTCTTGATTACGAGTAACATATCTTGAAACGGCTGTAGTCATTATTCATAGACCCCAACAAGGGAGAGCTAGTTTTGATTGTAGTACCGTGACTCCGAGGATTTTTGCTAGTGTGACTGCTTATCCCTCTTCTGTCACTTTCCGTAATTGACAATGGACAATGAACAATGGATAATTACCTCTCCTTAAAAGAAGAGAGATATGGTAAGGGTTTCAAAAAGCTGCCCCTGGAAATCACTCTTAATCCCTATCAGGGATTGAAACAAAGACGCATTCTCTATCGCTAGGTGTAGTTGTAGGGTTTAGAAATCACTCATAATTCCTATATAGAGATTCAAAGTTCTGCCCCCAAAGAAGCAGACTTTGAGAATTTTTGTAATTGTTTTATCTAGATTGGGATACTTTGTTTAAATCATGGCTTCTTTAAACCCTCAACAAGAAAAAATTCTGGCGGCTTTTATGACCGCCCTTAGTCACCAGGATGAACCTTTGCCATTAGGGCTGCAACAACAGCTTCAGTCTATTGGCCAGAATCTGGAAGCTAGGGTTGTCGAACTGCAAACGATTGCAGCTAGCCTTCCCAAGTTAAATCAGGCATATCAAACCGCTTTAGCTGAAGCCCAAACCGAGCAAGGAGAACAGGGCGCAACGCTCGTTGCCACAAATCCGGATGACAGCAGTAAACTTTGCGATCGCGCAGCCAAAGTTTTGACAGATTCAGACCCCGTAAAAGCTGCTCAACGAAACTGGTCCGGAAGCTCAGGGATACTCGCATCAAATCCCCTTAAACGGTTCTTTGGTAAAGGTTAACCGAGATCTTCTACCATTCATTGTTAAGTAAGCGACTTTTCTCGCTGTTGACCCTTCCTATGCAAGGATTTTGGATTGCCCATCGTAAGCACCGCAAGGGTACTGCGACCAGACTTGAAAAGTTGGTAGTAGAGGAATTGCGGTTGGCGCGCAGGTCGCCAACCCTCGGTCAATCTGGAACTTTCTGACCTTGAACATATTGCTTGATTTTCTCAAGGGAAGCCCCCCCGCAAGAGTTAACTGAATAACCGATTTTCCAGAAGACTTTCTTTCGGTAAAAACCTTCAACACGCTCAGCAAACTCCTTGCGAATCAAGCGACTAGAAACAGTTTTAAGATTACCTACAAACTTATCAAGAGGCATTTTAGGATGATAGCCTACCACTAAATGTACATGATCAGACTCTCCACTAAATTCAATCAGCTCACATTCCCACTTCAGGCAAGTATCCCGAAAGATGACCTTAAGCCGCTCCAGTACAGGGCGGTTTATTACTTTGTATCGATACTTTGTTACTAGGACTAAGTGTATTGTAAGGTCATAAACAGTTCCACCGCTTAGAGTTTTCCACATAGGGGTAACTATGATATATTTAGCTAATGATACTTACTTACCAGTACAGAATCAAGCCAACACCTGACCAAGAAGCAACGATGCTCTTTTGGTTGGAAAGGCTGCGTCGGCACTG
>JBAUJE010000142.1:0-6830 GCA_049683475.1 Coleofasciculaceae cyanobacterium
GGGGTGGTGCCTGAAACAGCAAAGGCTCAAGCTTTAAAGTAATTCTTGAAGAAGAGTCTTCTTCTGTTGCTTTATCACCAATTTCTTGGGAAATTACCAAGGCTTGCTGGTAGTAATCAGTTGCTTGCTTAGATTCCCCCAATTTCTCATAAGTTAATCCTAGATTGTTGAGAGTTACTCTTTCCTTTTTTCTGTCGCCCATTTCTTGGAAAATTGCCAAAGCCTGTTGGTAAGATTCTAAGGCTTGCTGATACTCATTAAACTGGTGGTAAAATGTCCCCAAATTATTCAGAGTAACTCCTTTCTGCTCACCAAGCCTTTGGGAGCTAGCTAAAGCTTGTTGGTAATAATTAAGTGCCTGCTCATACTCTCCTAATTTGTCATAAACTATCGCTATATTGTGGAGGTTCCCTGCTTCGTGAAAAGAACCCATTAAGAGAGCCATATTCTGCATTGCCAAAATTACAGCAAGTCTTGGTCATTCATCAAGAAAACGGTGATAAGGCAGAGGAAGGGAAAACTTTTAACCAAATTGGACTAGTTTATGGCAGCTTGGGAGAATATGCAAAAGCGTTAGAGTTCTTTCAGAAAGCTTTAGCTATTCCCGAACAAGTAGTTGGTAATACAGGGGCAATCCATTACAACATTGGTATAGTTTACAGCCATTTGGGAGACTACAGCAAAGCTGTGCAATTCTATCAACAGTCTTTATCCCTCGCAAAAAAAACTAGTAACATACCGGGAGAAGTGAGAATTCTCAATACAATTGGTAATGTTCACACCAAGCAGGGAAAGTACGAATTAGCGTTGAATTCTTATCAGCAAGCCTTAGCACTCCTCAAAAATATTGAGTATGACAAAAATTTGTTAGAAGGAGCAACTTTTAATAATATTGGGCAAGTTTACAGCAAACAAGGAAAATATAAATTAGCCTTAGATTTCTATCAGCAAGCCTTAACGATTCAAAAAGTATTGGGTTCTAAGGCTGGAGAAGGAATCATTCTCGACAATATAGGAGAGGTTTACTCATATTTAGAACAGTATCAAACGGCTCTAGAATATTACCAGCAAGCTTTAGTAATTAGTAAAGAAGTAGGAGATAGACCGAGAGAAGGAGAAAATCTTAGTAATATTGGTTACTTACTCCAAAAACAAAACCAACCAGAATTAGCAATTATTTTCTTTAAACAATCCGTCAACACCAGAGAAGCAATTCGTAATAATATCAAGGAACTGCCCCAAGAACAACAACAATCCTACACCGAAACCATTGCCACCGATTATCGCCATTTAGCTGAATTGTTATTACAAGAGAACCGCATTATTGAAGCCCAACGAGTTCTTGATTTACTAAAAGTCCAAGAACTTGAAGAGTATTTACGCAATGTCCGAGGCAATCAAGAAACTAGCCAAGGATTGCCTAACTTACCACCAGAACAGCAAATTGAAGAAAGCTATCAGGAAATTATTAACCAAGCCATTACTCTTGGCAAAGAACTTACCCAACTGCGACAGAAAGGCAATCGCAGTTCTGAAGACGAACAGCGTCTTAACCAACTCGTAAATGCCCAAGAAAAAATTATCGCAGATTTCAATAATTTTATTGAAAGTCCAGAAGTAGAAACCCTAATTGCCCAACTAACTCCCAAAACACGCAAACCAGATTTAGTAGATGATTTAGAAGACCTTCTCAGTATCCAAGATAACCTGAGAAATCTGCAACAAAATGCAGTTATTCTCTATCCTCTTATTCTCGAAGATCGCTTAGAACTTGTACTAGCAACTCCTGACTCTCCCCCAATTCGCCGCACAGTTAAAGTTACTAAGAAACAATTAAATCAAGCAATCGTGGACTTCCGTCAAGCCTTAGATAACCCTAGCTATAATGCCAAAACTTCGGCACAACAACTATACAACTGGCTGATTAAACCTTTAGAAAATGACCTGAAAGCCGCTCAAGCAGAAACTATTATCTATGCACCAGATGGACAATTACGTTATATTCCTTTGGCAGCTTTGTATGATGGTCAACAATGGTTAGTGCAACGTTATCGTATTAATAATATTACTGCTGCTTCCTTAATAGAACTGGATACTCAACCTCAGTCCCAGCTCAAGATTTTAGCTGGTGCATTTACCACCGGAAACTACAGTTTTACTCTGGGTAAAGAACGCTTTAACTTTGGTGGTTTGCCTTATGCGGGAGTGGAGGTCGAAACTTTAGCAAAGACGGTTGCTAATACCACCACACTTATTAATAACGCCTTCAATCCTGAAGAGACGAAACCGAAAATGGGAGACTATACAGTTTTGCATTTTGCCACCCATGGGGCAATTGTTCCGGGAACACCAGAAGAGTCATTTATTCTCTTTGGGGATGGCACTCCTGTTACTATTGCCGATGTCCGTAACTGGAATCTTAATAATATAGATTTAGTAGTGCTTTCTGCTTGTGAAACTGGACTAGGTGGCAATTTGGGTACAGGTGCAGAAATTCTCGGATTAGGTTACCAAATGCAAAGGGCAGGAGCAAAGGCGGCGATCGCATCTTTGTGGACAGTAGATGATGGGGGAACGCAGTTGTTAATGAATGCCTTTTATAATGCATTACAAAGTAATTTTTCCAAAGCAGAAGCTCTACGCCTTGCTCAAATTGCTTTAATTACGGGGGATTACACTGCTTTTGGGGAAGAACGCTCTTCTCTGGCGGCTGTGCCTATTGAAAATGGATTAAAGCCTGAAGTAACTAATCGTCTCAATCATCCTTATTATTGGGCACCGTTTATTTTAATTGGTAATGGGTTGTAATTTATCACTTGTGGTTAAACTGAAAGTAATGAATATCAGAAAATCAGCTTAAGAAAATGATTAAAAAAACAGCGATTACAGATGTTTTTAAAAGTCTGGCGGATGTGGAACTGGGAGTTACAGACAAAACTGTAAGTAATTGGGAAGCTGGTAGATTTGAACCTAGGCTCACGATTAGTCAGATGCAAGCTTTATGCCGCATTTTGCAATGTTCTCTAGATGAATTACCGAGCTTCAGTGATGCCTAGTTTGGGGGAAAAGCTTAAACAAAGACGAGAATCTTTAAACGTTACACAGAGGCAAATTGCTTTGGAGTTGGGTGTAACTGTAACCACTGTGCAAAACTGGGAGGCTGGAAGGCATATTCCTAAACTTTATCCTGCACAAATGAAAGCTTTGTGTGATCTTCTCAATTTCACCCTTGAAGAATTAGCGGAGTGAGCATCAGGTACAGCAATTGAGCTAGGGGTGGTTTAGTTCCTGATTGCTTGGCGTTGAGAATAGACTTCCTCAAAAGGTCTGTCTACCATCAGTCATTGAGAATAGGGTTTTGAGTTCGCGTCTCCAGCATCTTATGTTACGACCCTTCACTTGTCGTTAAACTGAAAGCAGACTTTCCATACCGTCTGTTTCCGGTCTTTTGCCATGTCGTTCACCCAAGATGTAGAATCTCAAGATGTTATTCAGGAAGAAGTTGTCATCTTCCCGCCTGGTGAAATAGAGAGTAACGAACCTCCCTTGGAAACCTACCTCCACTTACAGCAGATGCTGCTGTTAATTAAATGTCTAGATTGGCTGTGGCGAGAACGCAGTGATTACTTCGCCACAGGTAACTTAACTATCTATTACAGTCCTGAACAGAGTAAGTCAGAAGATTTCCGAGGTCCGGATTTCTTTGTGGTACTAAATACGGAAAATAAGCCTCGCAAAAGCTGGGTGGTTTGGGAAGAAAATGGGAAGTATCCTAACGTAATTATAGAGCTGTTGTCTCGTTCAACAGCCACAACAGACAGGGAATTGAAAAAGCAGATTTATCAAGATATCTTTCGCACTCCAGAATATTTTTGGTTTGACCCAGAAAGTTTGGAGTTTAAGGGATTTGAGTTAGTGCGAGGGACGTATCGGGAACTAGAGGTGAATCAGCAAGGTTTGATGTGGAGTGAGCAGTTAGAACTTAATTTAGGTATTCATGAGAGGAAGCTGAGATTTTTTACCCGTGAGGGGGAATTAGTACCAACACCGGAAGAAGCGGCGATCGCTCAACAACTTAGAGCTGAGCAAGAACAAATTAGAGCTGAGCAAGAACAAATTAGAGCTGAGCAAGCTGAGGCGTTACTAGCTAAATACAGAGAACGCTTTGGGGAGTTTCCAGAGTAATAGTGAACATTAATCACTCGGATTTGAGAGCAAAGACTCTCTAGAGAGTAAAAAAGATTCTTTAATGAGTATTAGGGACTCTCTGACGATTATCCAGGGATGCACGTACTGGCTTAAAAGGCTCTTTGTCTTTCCCCACTTCCCGAAAACTGCAAAACCTATCCGCCGTGAGAACTAGTTATTTTAAGAAATCAGATTATTCATCCTGAGAGTGACTAATGCAACTACGAAGCGGACTCCTCGGCATTATTACGATATTGGCTGCTATTGGTGGTGTTGTTACTGGGAATTTTCCGGTATCGTTTTCTGCATTGCCAGTAATGGCTCAAACTATCACTGAACAGAAAGCAGAAGCTGATCGATTTTTACAGCAAGGGATAGAGCAGTATAGAGCTAGTCAATTTCAAGCAGCTATACAGTCTTGGCAAAAAGCATTGGCAATTTATCGAGGGATAGATGACCTTCGGGGGGAAGGTAAATCTCTGAATAATCTAGGCAGTGCTTACACTTACCTAGGGCAGTATCAGAGAGCAATTGAGTTCCATCAACAGTCCTTAGAAATTGACCGTGAGATGAGCAATCGCTCAGGAGTTGCTAAATCTCTGAACAATTTAGGCAATTCTTATGATCACTTAGGAGAATACCAGAAGGCGATAGACTTTTACCAACAGTCTTGGGAAATTGCACGAGAAATAGGTGAGCGCTCTGTGCAAGCTAAGTCTTTGAACAACCTGGGTAACGTTTATAATTTCCTAGGGCAATACCAGAAAGCAATTGAGTTTCATCAACAGTCTTTAGAAATTAACCGTGAGATGAGCAATCGCTCAGGAGTTGCTAGTTCTCTGAATAATCTCGGTAATGTTTACAATTACTTAGGAGAATACCAAAAAGCGATAGAGTTTCATCAACAGTCCTTGGAGATTAAAAAGGAGATAGGTAATCGCCGAGGAGAAGCTAAATCTCTGAAGAGTCTGGGTCTTGCTTACCATTACCTAGGACAATACCAAAAGGCAATGGAGTTTTATCAACAGTCCTTGGCAATTGCACAAGAGATAGGCGATCGCCCTGGAGAAAGAAGTACTCTCAGCAATATTGGTTTTCTTTTAGAGAAACAAAATCAGTTAGAGTTAGCAACTATTTTCTTCAAGCAATCAGTGAATGTTACCGAGACTATTCGGCAAGATATCCAAGGGCTACCTAGTGAACTACAAGAGTCATTTTTAGAAACTTGTGAGTGTACATATCGAGCTTTAGCTGACCTTCTCCTCAAACAAGACCGCATCCTCGAAGCCCAACGAGTACTAGACTTACTCAAAGTCCAAGAACTAGAAGACTACCTCCGCAACGTCCGAGGTAACGGAACTACAGCCCAAGGAGTACCCAACCTCCCCCCAGAACAACAAATTGAAGACGGTTACGAAGCAATCCTCGACAAAGCCATTGAAATTGGTAAAGAACTCACCCAACTACGCAAGCAAGAAAACCTCACCCCAACACAAGAACAACGCCTTGCTCAACTCGTCAAAGCTCAAGAAACAATTATCGACGACTTCAATAACTTTATCGAAAGTCCAGAAGTAGAAGCATTAATTGCTCAACTCACTCCCAAAACCCGCAAACCTGATTTAGTCGATGATTTAGAAGACTTAATTGGTTTACCAACCAATCTCGATGAACTACAACAAAACGCCGTCCTTCTTTATCCCCTCATTCTCGAAGACCGCTTAGAACTTATCCTCACCACTCCCAACTCTCCCCCCATCCGCCGCACTGTCTCAGTTACGAAAGAACAACTCAATCAAGCAATTTTCGACTTTCGCCAAGCCTTACGCGACTCTACCTCTAACGCAGAAAAACCCGCTCAACAACTCTACGACTGGCTAATTAAACCTTTAGAAAATGAACTCACCAACGCAGAAGCCCAAACTATTATCTATGCACCTGATGGACAACTTCGTTATATTCCCCTCGCTGCACTTCATGATGGTGAACAATGGCTAGTACAACGCTACCGTATCAATAATATTACCGCCCGTTCCCTGACTGACCTCAACAGTCAACCTCAAGCACAAATCAAAGTTTTAGCCGCAGCTTTAGTAGATAAAAACTATAGCTTTACTCTGGCTGGAGAACCTTTTGATTTTAAGGGTTTGCCTAATGCTGGAGTAGAAGTAGATATTTTAGCTGAAACTTTTTCTAATACAACCAAACTTCTTGATGATGCCTTTAATCCTCAAGATACTATTCCGAAAATGGGTAGCCATACCGTTGTCCATTTTGCCACCCACGGAGCAATTGTTGTCGGAGAACCGGAAGAATCATTTATTCTCTTTGGTAACGGTACTCCTGTTACCTTAAAAGATATTGAAAAATGGAATCTTAATGGTATTGATTTAGTAGTGCTTTCTGCCTGTGAAACAGGAATTAACGGTAATCTCGGTACTGGGGCAGAAATTCTCGGTTTAGGATATCAGATCGAAAGGGCTGGGGCTAGAGCTGCGATCGCGTCTCTTTGGCAAGTAGATGATGGTGCTACTCAAATGTTAATGAATGCTTTTTATAATGTTTTGCAAACTGACAATATTACTAAAGCCGAAGCCCTACGCCAAGCTCAAATTGCTTTAATTAATGATGATTATTCAGTA
>JBAUJE010000143.1:0-2889 GCA_049683475.1 Coleofasciculaceae cyanobacterium
ACTTATCTACAGAGGTGGAAAAATGCCGACAAGCAGTAGAATCTATTGCTTTTGGTGTACCAATTGTTGCCTTAAGTGCCCTTAACAAGCAAGGAATTGAGGCGTTAAATCCTTACTTGAGTAAAGGGAAAACTATTGTTTTGCTAGGTTCTTCGGGGGTTGGCAAATCTACCTTAGCCAATCAGTTAGCGGGTAAGCAACTTCAAGCAGTGCAGTCCGTCCGTCGAGGAGATGACAAAGGAAAACATACCACCACTCACCGAGAACTAATTGTACTTCCTTCTGGTGGTTTATTGCTTGACACTCCAGGTATGCGGGAAATTCAAATGTGGGCAGGAGATGAAAGTTTACAGGAAACTTTTACTGATATTCAAGAATTAGCTAAGCAGTGTCACTTTCATGACTGCCAGCACGCATCTGAGCCTAACTGTGCCGTGCGACAGTCTCTTAAAGACGGTACTCTAGATCAGCAGCGTTTTCTGAGTTACCAAAAACTGCAAAAAGAACTTAATTACCTAACAAGAAAACAAAACCAAAAAGCCTATCTAGACGAGAAAAAAAAGTTTAAAAAAGCAACTAAGTCAATGAGAAAAATGAGAAACTAATCTAGTCAATGAAGAGGTAAGGGAGAGGTTTTTAATCTGACAAGTCTTGCCTCTTCTCACTATTATCCCATAGCCATATCATTCAAATTGGCTCTCAACTTACAGTTGATTCCTGAGATTGACTTCAGTCTTAAGAATTAAACTAATCTATTTCTAAAGAGGTAGTCTGACTTAACCATCCTTAAAGATTGGGTTATTACTCGATATTGTTCAAATTCTTTTCTATCTTTAGGTACAGGATTTGCTTAAAAACTTAGTCTAATCTTTGTAAAGAAGAGTGAAGACAAAATCACCCAAATATCTCAGAAAGTAAACTTCTGTATGGGTGGTCATCCTTATTGAATTGGAGACTAACTGAAAAGTGTTTTTTCACAAAAAAGAACTAATTGAAAAATCCGTAAATATAGATGAGCCTAACCCCCGTTTCGCTCAGCTTCTCTTAGAGCAATTTGGTGGTGCTACCGGCGAACTCTCTGCTGCTTTGCAATATTGGGTACAGTCTTTCCATGTAGAAAATGCTGGCATTAAAGACATGCTGCAAGATATTGCCACGGAAGAGTTTGGTCATCTAGAAATGATCGGCAAACTGATCGAAGTACATACAAAAAACGTCGATCAAACCGAGGCATATAAAAGCACATTGTTTGCCGTCCGTGGTCAAGGACCCCACTTCCTAGACTCTCAAGGTAGCGCCTGGACAGCAACCTACATCAATGAAGGAGGGGACGTAGTGCGTGATCTCAGGGCAAATATTGCCGCTGAAGCCGGTGCCCGTCAAACCTATGAATCTTTAATTAAACTAGCCCCTGACCAGGGAACCAAAGAAACCCTAGTACACCTGCTAACTCGCGAAATTTCCCACACCAAGATGTTTATGAAAGCCCTGGACTCCCTGGGCAAGTTAACCGATCCTTTCTTTGGCAATGTTCAGCCAGATGAAACTGTAGATATTTACTACAACTTATCTACAAATGGTGATGGTAAGGATGAACGGGGACCTTGGAATTCAGATGAGAATTTCAAGTATGTTGCTGATCCCATGAGTGAGAAAAAGTAATTAATTGGATTTAAGTAGAGACGTAGCATACTACGTCTCTGCACCTGAAGTAAACGCACCAGAGAGGTTGTCACCTCAGATTAAATTCTCGCCTCAATTCCTTCCGATTTGCCAGCAGGATCAGATTTTGTCTGATCTGCTTTTTCTTGCAATCTAACTGCCCCTTCCTCTGCTGAAAGTCCAGCAACATCTAAGTCATAAATCGGTACGTTGCGTTTTTGCAAATCGTAGGTATAAGTCTTGTCGTAATACTCTAAGATAATGTCAAACGCCTCGGCAAGTTTACCTTCTTCTAATAAACTAATTGCTTCTTTCGCTCGCTGACCTCCTAGCCGCCTGCTGATACGTTGCGTAGCGTCAATTAACTCCTGAATATCTGCCGTACCGTAAATATCTACTAACAAATTGAGTCTTTCTGCGCGGGTTCTCTTAATCTGAATTACGGGAGAAGACTGCATCTGTTGAAAAAGTTCCTCTGGCAAGGGGCAGATGCCAATCCGCTTACTTTCTGCTTCAATCCAAACAGGTTTTTGACGATTAAAATGTGCCCACTCCATACTAATTAAATTCCAAAATTGTTCGTTAGTGGGTTGAGGTGGCATTCCCAAAGCACCGTAACTGCTACCACGATGGTTGGCAAGACCTTCTAAATCTAAAACCTGTTCTCCCTGCTGGCGTAAGGCAAGAAGTAAGTCGGTTTTACCCGTACCCGTCATACCACCGAGAATAATAATTTTTTGAGGAATTGAAAAAATAGAACGTCCCCAACGCCGGAAAGCCTTATAACCTCCTGTTAGTAAAGAAACGTCAAACCCGCCAGTTTCTAATACCCAACCGACACCACCACTACGCATTCCCCCACGCCAACAATGGATACGTACTCGGCGATCTGGTGCTAAAGTCTTAGCTTTGGCAATAAAACCAGCAAACTTAGGCCCGGCGATCGCAAAACCCAACTCTACTGCCTGATCTCGTCCCTGATGCTTATAGCAAATTCCTACCTCTGCTCGCTCTTGATCATTAAATAAGGGAAAACTCACAGCACCAGGAATGTGACCTTGAGTATACTCAGCAGGAGAACGAACATCTAGGATGACCCCAGGCGTTTTCAGTAGAAATTCTTCAGGGTTAAGCGATCGCGGCATAATGTCGATATAAGTACCTGGGTGAAACTGGAGGCAATTAGCAATTAACAAATTACTCATTCATATTTTTATAAGTAGCCAC
>JBAUJE010000144.1:0-13926 GCA_049683475.1 Coleofasciculaceae cyanobacterium
CTTTTCTGCTAAATGTGCTGTCACGATTTTTTCTCGCAAATCGACTGAATATGCTTTCATTCGTTATATCGCCCTTGTCCAAAACTCAAATTAACTGTGCCGCATAACAGCGGGAACCGCTGTATATTGGTGATGAAATTATGGCACTGTTTGAAGGGAGTGCTGATAATGCGGTAAATGCAGGGGTGGCAATGTTGAAAGCCCTTGCTCAATACAACCTAATACGACAACAACTCTCTCGCCAACCCATCGAAATTGGCATTGGCATCAACACAGGCAATTTGAGGCTAGGAACGGTAGGTGGTAACTCTCGCATCGATACCACCGTTATTGGTGATGCAGTTAATCTCGGTTCGCGCCTCCAGCAGTTGACAAAAGTCTACCAAACTCCCCTTCTGATTTCCCATCACACCCTAGCTTCTCTTGAAGAACCAACCAAGTATGCCCTGCGCTTGATTGCTCAAGCGCAAGTTCGGGGTAAAACCAAGAAAGTGGGGGTTTTTGAAGTATTTGAGGCTGATTCTACTGCCCAAAAACAAGCCAAACTAGAAACAAAGCCGATTTTTGAAGCAGCTCTAATTCACTACTATCAAGGAGCAGTGGATAAAGCCAAAATCCTTCTCTATCAGTGCTTACAAAAAAATCCCAGCGATAGCGTTGCCCAACTCTATCTGCAACAGTGTGCTTAGCTAAAGCGAGTTCTCCCAGTCTGGAGTTAGACTCCGGTAGTCATACTCAGAAGCACCTGAATGACAAGAGACACAGGTGGTAAGTCTGGCAGGTTCAGGAAAGTCAACTCGTGGATGCAGGGCCTTGAAATAACGAGATTCTTTAACGCGATAGGGAATGGCTTCCTCTTCTTTGAGGGGACGGGAAAAATCTCTTAGGTAGTTCCACATCATCAGTAAGGACGGACTAAAGATAGACTCTAACTTTTGACCGTAATGTTGATCTAAATCTAATAGTAGCTGACGCCAAGTTTCTGAGGGCATTACCTGCGGTGGCAAAGCAATATGACAGCTGCCACAATTTTTCAGATAAAGTTCTTGTCCTAGTTGGTAGCGTTCAGGAACAGGATCAACTGTACCGATAACTGCTGTTGTCCCTTGTGCCAGTGGTTGATCTGTCGCTCCTAAGGCTAGTTCTATACCCCAGCCGATCAGGATACACCAGAAGATTAGCAACAATAGCAACAATATAGGCGATTGCCTCTGCCGCCGCCCTTTAGTTAGTTTTTCTCGCTTACGTCCTCGAAGCTTTGACATAACTCAACGCTAGAATTTTAAGGAATTGTTACAGAGCGTAGCAGCTGTTCGACAATTGTCTTAGCTCTACGTCCTGCTGCGGGAATGAGACGATGGGAGAGGACATAGGGTGCCAGAAACTTAACATCATCAGGAATAACATAATCTCTACCATTGAGGAAAGCTAAAGCCTGAGCTGTTCGCTGCAAAGCAATGGTACCGCGAGGACTGACCCCCAAGTTTACCTCTTCAGACTCACGGGATGCCCTCACCAAATTAAGAATGTACTGTTGCAAGGTTTGTTCGACTTTAACTTGACGGCAAAGCTGCCTTAGTTGCAAAACCTCTTCTGTCGATATGCAAGGCTCTAGCTCAGAAACTAGCACACCCTCCTGGTGCCTTTGTAGCATCTGGAGTTCTTCCTCTTCTGTCGGATAGCCAAGACTTAGAGACAGAGCAAATCTGTCCATTTGCGCTTCTGGTAAAGGGAAAGTCCCTTGATATTCAACCGGGTTTTGGGTAGCAATCACGAAAAACGGCTGAGGTACCCGACGAGAGACTCCATCTACTGTTACTTGTTGCTCTTCCATCACCTCTAAAAGAGCAGATTGGGTGCGGGGTGTTGCCCGATTAATTTCATCGGCGAGAAGAATATTAGCAAAAGCAGGCCCTGACAAAAATTCAAACTCTCGGCTACCTTGATTCCAAATATTAGTACCCGTGATATCTGTCGGTAGCAGGTCAGGAGTACATTGGATGCGCTGAAACTTGCCATGAATTGAACGAGCTAGAGACTTAGCGAGTAGGGTTTTACCCACACCAGGGACATCTTCTAGCAAAGCATGACCATCGGCAAGCAGTGCGACTAGTACTAGACTAATCGCACTATCTTTACCAACAATGGTACGACCGAGATTTGCTCTTAGCCGCTCAACAGTTTCTCTCATAACTGTGTAGATACCTCCCGAACCCCCATTTCCCATGATTTAACCTAGTTCCTACTAATCTTTATTGGTGAAAAATTCTCTTGTCCTTGCACAGTCTGCCTGAATTTGCATTTTTAGGGCATCTAAGGAGTCAAACTTTTGTTCGGGTCGCAAAAATTTCTCTAGGCTGACTGTTAGTGTTTGTCCATATAAATCAGGGGAACAATCTAATAAGTGAACCTCTACAGTTAGACGAGTACCATTGACTGTTGGTCGTTCTCCAATATTCATAACGCCAGATTGGGGTGAGGTCGCTGAACGGAAGTCTGAACCCCAGACCCGCACACAGTAAACACCTTTCCTTGGCAAAAACTTTTCCGGCGACAACTGTAAATTGGCGGTGGGAAATCCAATAGTTCTACCTAACTGTTGCCCCTTGACCACACTGCCAGTCAGACTGTAGGAACGACCTAAGAGCCGGTTAGCTTTACTGATGTCGCCAAGGTCAAGAGATTGGCGAATTACAGAACTACTGATGCGTTCTGAGCGAGAAGTTTGTAGAGAGACAACCGTTACTTCAATACCGTAAGCAGAAGCAAGCGTTTGCAAGTCAGCAGAAGTTCCAGAACGTTGATGACCAAAGCGAAAATCCTCTCCTACACTGACATGCCTCACATCTAGTTGCTGCACCAAAATTTTTTCGACAAATTGCTGGGGACTCAGGGAAGCTAGTTCTCGGTCAAAAGGTAGTAGTACTAACTGCTCGACTCCTAAAACACTTAGCTGTTGAACCTTTTCTGACCTTGGTGTCAGTAGCTTACGGGCAACACCTGAAAAGAATTCCCGTGGATGAGGATTAAAGGTTGCTACCGTAGCATAGACCCGCTCTGCTCCTAGCATTCTTGGATTGGCAAAATCTTCCCTCAGGTTATCAGAGTCCAAACCCTGTAATCCGACAAGTCTAGATTCCCATAAACAAGTCTCTGAAGTTGACTGTTCAGCCTGGGCTGCCTGCAAAATCGGCCCAATAACATATTCATGCCCTCGGTGAATGCCATCAAAGTTTCCCAGGGCAACGGCAGTTGGAGTTAAAGCAGTGGCTAAAGAAGAAGTGACCCACACTCTTAAAATTTTGACACATTTTAGTTCTAAAGGCTAGCTTTGAGCAGAGCAACTATACTTTGCTGGCTCAATACTCACTAAATTTTTTTCTTTCAGACGGAAATCCTTTTCTCGTTGAGGCTAGCCTGATGCTGAGCAGAAGACTCCAATAAGTCAATAATCATACCCTCACGAGCCATCGTTGTATTCGGAAACTTTTCCCTAGCTTTTTCCCCAATTTGGTCTAGGAAATCATCGCTGTGTAAAGGGTCGTGGTGGAAAATCACCAATTTTTTTACCTTGGCTTCCTTGGCAACTTTAATGGCATGCTGCCAAGTTGAATGCCCCCATCCTACCTTACTAGATACCTGCGAGTAGTATTCTTCATCAGTATAGGTAGCATCGTAAATCATCACATCAGCGTTACGTGCTAGGTGGAGAACATTTTTATCTAAACCTTCTTCTAAATGTTCTGTGTCAGTAATGTAGGCAGCAGCATAACCTTGCCAACTGACACGGTAGCCTACAGCTTGACCAGGATGATGAAGCTGAGCATTTTCGACCGTAATATCGCCAATTTTAATTTTTGCCCCAATCTCGACATCTTTGAAGTGTAAATTGGCTTGCATCAGTTGCAAGGGAACCGGAAAGTTGGGATGGTGCATTTGATCTCTGAGGCGCTTCTCGATTGTTGCTCCTCCAGGAGAGATTGCACCGTAAATATGGAAATTATTTGCCTTAACGAAGGCAGGAACAAAAAAGGGAAAGCCTTGGATATGGTCCCAGTGGGAGTGAGTGAAAAACATATGAGCTTCCACGGGCATCTTAGATAGCATGGACTGCCCCAAAACCCGCAGCCCTGTACCACCATCAAAAATCAAGCGCTCCTGACCGACTCGCATCTCAACACAGGACGTGTTACCCCCGTAACGGACAGTTTCTTGCCCTGGACAGGGGATGCTTCCTCGGACGCCCCAAAACTTAATTGTGAATAAGTTGCTGTGCTTGCTAGACATAATTTTTCCTTCCAGGCTTATTCAGGCAGTCCATAATAGTTAGTCTTACTAGTTTAATGAGCTTTTTCCAGAACATTATTAAATAATGCCGGTTTTTATTTTCATGCTTAAGCCCAAGCTAACTACAAAGAGGCTGCTTATGGTTTGACAAGCGCTTGGTGGCTTGGGGCTGTATATCTTATACTCTAAACCAAAGTTCAACCTGCCACAGAGATGATATGCCAATAGTTGGAAGACAAACAGCATGCTGTTTTATCGTCTTCTAAAAAGGAACTGAATCATTAAGGGCAATTTGGCTGTGGTCGCAAAATAGGGTAGTAACACGCCATAGCTTAGCCTATCCTTATCAAAAGGTTAACAGCTTACAGCTAAAGCTGTCTGGTACTTTACACAAAAATAATGTGATTGCCATCACAGTTAGCTGGAAAAATGGTCTGAGAACAGGCATTTGACGTTTATCTAAAACGACTTGGCAGTACCAAGTTAAAATTTAACTTCAATCTTTTGAAGTCTCTGACTACCCGAAAGGGATTTGATCAGATGAATTGCGAACCTGATTCTGGTAATGTAGCCATATAGGTGTAACTCAATTAAATGCAGAAATGCAGCCTATAGACAAAAACAACAAATGGCTCGTAATCTAAAGTCCCTAGGGCGTAGGGCTTAAAAGCTCAGCCAATGTCTTCAAAGAAGAGTCGCTGAGAAGCTTACACTACTCTCTGGCGAGTGAGTGTAGGTACGTCACGAAATATTGGCGAATACTTGAGTAAACAATGGCAGCGAAAGTTGAAATTTATACCTGGAGTTGGTGTCCTTTCTGCCTCCGGGCTAAGGCTCTACTAGCTCAAAAGGGCGTTGACTTTATCGAATACTGTATTGATGATGACGACGAGGCCCGGGATGAGATGACCGAACGAGCAAATGGGCGGAGTTCCTTGCCACAGATTTTTATCAACGACCAACCTATTGGTGGTTGTGACGACCTTCAAGCTTTAGATGCTCAAAGAAAGCTAGATCCTTTGCTGCAAAGTAGCACTGCCACTAGCTGATCAGATTTTTTCAGTCACACTCAGTTTAGCTCTAACAGCTTGGTGGCGACCCGAAGTATAAAGGATTTCTAGCGTGAAATTTGCTTTCATCATTGACCCTCTCTCCCGGCTTGATCCTGGTCACGATACCAGTGTGGCTCTGATGGAAGCTGCACAAGCCCTGGGACATGAAGTTTGGGCAACTCAACTAGAGAAGCTAAGTGTTATCAATAGTCAAGCCTGGGCTCTTTTGGAGCGGGTAGAGCTGACACCAGTTCAACTAGTAGAAGGTCGCTGGCTAGCAGAGGAAAAGTGGTACACCACTTCTGAGGCGGTGTTACAAAACCTAGAGGAAATGGACGCAGTATTCATGCGTACAGACCCGCCAGTGACAATCCCCTATCTCTATGCTACTTACATTCTCGACTACATTAATCCCCAAACAACCCTAGTAATTAATACACCAGCAGGATTGCGTCGGGCAAATGAGAAAATGTACGCCCTTCAGTTTAAGGACGTGATTCCAGAGACAATTGTTAGCCAGGATAAGTCCATTATTCGACAATTCCTTGAGCAAAGAGAGGCAGCAGTTCTTAAGCCCTTGGGAGGTAAAGCTGGGGAGGGTATTCTTTTTCTAGAAGAAGGCGATCGCAATTTTAACTCTTTGGTGGAAGTTAGTACCCAAAAGGGAGTCGAACCCGTTATGGTTCAGACTTATTTACCCGCAGCCAAAGAGGGAGACAAGCGCATTATCCTGCTTAATGGTGAGCCAATTGGGGCAGTAAATCGTATTCCCACTGGCAAAGAGTTTCGAGGCAATATGGCTGTCGGTGGCAGAGTCGCCGCTACAGAAATTACCCCCCAAGACCAAAAAATTTGTGCAGCAGTAGGTCCCCGACTACGGCAAGATGGCTTATATTTTGTCGGCATTGACGTGATTGGAGACTACCTGACCGAAGTTAACGTCACTAGCCCCACCGGCATTCGGGAAATTGACCGATTAAATGGTACTTGTCTGGGTAAAGAGGTAATTTCTTGGCTAGAAAAAGCAAAGTAAAAGAAATCAATACATCGTTGTACAAATCCCCTGACTTTATACCATTTTCCTAAATGCTTGCTACATATAAATCATCGCATCTCCGTGTCATCAGCATCTGTAGCCAACATAAATGAAATTGGTATAATTATGCAGATTTCCCTGTTGCCTGTTGCCCGTTCCCTGTTCCCTTTTAACTCTTAATGATGAAAAATAGACAAGGAACAACAGCCAAAGATGAACCATGAGCAATGAGATTGGTGTTGCAGTAGTAGGAACAGGATTCGGACAAAAAATTCACATTCCTGGTTTCCAGGCCCACCCTCGTACTCAAGTAGTGGCGGTTTATAATCGTGACCTTGATAAGGCAAAAGCGATCGCTCAATCCCATGATATTCCCCAAGTATGCGATCGCCTTGAGGATATTTTGGCACTACCAGATGTAGACGCAGTTAGCATCTCCACGCCGCCCTTTCTACATTACGAAATGGCGAAACAAGTACTGTTAGCTCGCAAACATCTGTTGTTAGAAAAACCCATGAACCTTTCTGCCTTAGAAACACGGGAACTTCACCAACTAGCGGCAGATGTGGGTGTTGTAGTCATGCCAGATTTTGAGTTCCGTTTTGTCCCAGCTTGGCAGCTGTTAGCAGAGCATTTAGCAGAAGACTACGTCGGCAAAAAACGTCTCATCAAAATAGACTGGTTGGTTTCAAGTCGTGCTGACGCTCAACGTTCTTGGAACTGGTACGCCCAAAAAGACAAAGGAGGAGGCGCTTTAGGGGCTGTTGGTTCTCACGCTTTTGACTACATTAATTGGTTATTTGGCCCAGTACAAAGGTTGTGCGCTCGACTTAGTACCGCAGTTGCTGAACGACCGGACCCCACTGAGGGTGGTAAATTAAAGCCAGTTGATGCCGATGATACTTGTCTGCTACTACTAGAATTAGCCGACGGTACGCCCTGTCAACTAAGCATTAGTTCTGTCACCTATCAAGGAAGAGGACACTTTGTTGAGGTCTATGGCGAACAAGGTACTCTAATCTTGGGTAGTGATAACCAGAAGGATTACGTTCATGGATTTAGTCTCTTAGCCGCGCCTGCGGGTAAACCCCTCAAGGAAGTGGAAATTCCCAAGCGACTAGCATTTGCTCAGACTTATACCGATGGTCGCTTAGCACCTTTTATTCGGGTAGTGGAACACTGGTTACAGGGAATTGATAGTGGCAAAACTATCGTCCCCTCTCTTAAAGAAGGAGTATACTCACAGCTATTAATGGATTTAACTCACCAATCTCATCAAACAAATAGCTGGGTAGAGGTGCCGAGTTTGGCGGCGTTCCTAGCAAGCAGTAAGGGATAAAATAGCTAAGAAAGTCTATCTAGTTTGAAGGAGACAGGAGAAAAAGTGGTGTATCTGTATCCTATTGCTGAACCCTTACTCCTTCTTCTTCATTCTAACAGCCAACCAAATAACTCCCCCACAGTCAGCTTTAACTCACTAGCAAAAGATGGTACGGGAAGCTGTTGTTCTGCTTCATCAAACACTTCCGGTTGTTGCTTAGCACGATAAACAATTACTGCTTGCTCATTTGGGTCAATCAACCAACCCATTTGAGCCTCATAATTCAAACAGTGCAGAATATTCTTGGTAACTTTAGTAGGACTTTGCTCAGGAGAGAGGATTTCAATTGTCCAATCGGGTGCAGCTAGAAAAATATTCGCAATTTCCCCGTTCTCATCACGAGGAATTCTCTCTCTGACAAACACAGACACATCGGGTACAATTGAGCGTCCACCAAATCTACACCGCAGTTCTGAAAAAGCTCGTGCAATTCTTTGAGGCTTCACTACTAAATTGATAGTAGTGGACAGTTCTGTTTGGATTGTGCTGTGCTTTCCTTTAGGCATTGGCTTTTGAATAATTTTTCCACTAATGTACTCACTGGCGGGTTTAGTTTCCGGCAGCTTGAGAAAATCTTCTAAGGTTAGGGGTTTCGATGTTGTACTTACCATGAGATTATGCCTCCATTCAAGCCAGTCACAGGAGCTTTGCCCTCTATTTTATCTAGCCTTGGCTGATTAGACTTTGCAGCAAGCTCTAGGTTGATGCTTTAGGGAGAGGAAAGCTGACTAATGAAGGTTCCTTATTTTTGCAACCCCATTTCCCCTTCTCTTACTGTTCGGGTTTTACTGCTCCCCCAAACTTCTAGATTTAAATCAAGGGGATTTCTCCAAGAAGTCCAACTCTAGCAACGGCTTTCCTCAGTAGACTGGAGTAAGTAAGTATTAGTCTCCTGGATTGGCTCTACTGGATGAAAACATTACTAACGCTTTTTAGCAAAGAACGCAGTGAACTTCAGACGGCAATTGATAAGACGACTAGCCCAGAACAAGTAGTGAGGCTGGTGCAAAGCCGACTGGATAATCTTGAGAGGAGTTACATTGGTGAGCTGAGTGTTGCACAAGTACGCCTAGCTTCCTTTTTTTTGGATGCGGTGCGTCAGTCCATTGCTACTCTGGCTGGGGTGAATGAGGCTAAAGCTTTAGCACTAGAGTCTGAGGGAATTTCTAAGCAAGGTAAGCGATTTTCTAGTAAAAGCCTCGTCCTGAAAATACTACAGGGACTTATTTGCCTGGGTATCTTAGAGTCGTTATTTTCCTTAACTTCAACTGCTCCGAGAGCTTGGATGGATATATTACTGATATCTCTGCTCGTCGGATTAGAGGTTATCTCCCAACTTGACAAAAATACTGATAAAAGTCTGGATTCCCATGGGACTAACCCACCGATTGTACAGGTAGATAGCCAAGTCTTGCTAGACAAACTGGCTGAGGCTTTAAATACCATCGACTTAGCCGTTATTAGAACAGAAGAAGGTAAAAAATCCCTCGACTCTAGTGGAATAGAAGAGTTACCAGAATTATTGAATATTTTGCAAAGGCTAGTGGGGGCCTCACTTCTAGAAAAACCTCAGATGGCCCTTGAACTAACTAAACTTTTACCACAAGTTTTAATGGACCAGGGAATTCACTCCCAAATTTACAAACCAAATGATGCGCAAAGTAGTCGCGACTACTTTGACTTTGAACCAAGTATTGACCCCAAGACTAATGACTATATAACTATAACTCCTGCCTTACTTAAAGGCGATAGCCTATTGCGCCGTGGTCGAGTTATTGAGCCTGCTTACTCCAAGGCGAGAGATTAATCAATTAAGACTATGCAAGTTTTAGAAACCATTGGATTTGATTTAGGACACGGTGAAACCGCTGTTGCGAGGGCGCGAGTAGAGAGTGTCGAACCCCCGGATATGCTCGAGATTAATAACAAGAAAGTGCAAATTACTGCCCTAGGTTGGCACCCGGAGTTAGGCTATTTAGTGGGGGAACAAGCCTTAATTCAAGTTGGGGTTACTAAACTAGAAATTGCTTTTAAGCAAAGACCAGATAGGGATGCAAATTATCGGAAAATAATTCACCATTTTCTAGAAACATGCTACCACCTTTTAAAAGAAAATAAACAGATTGAAGGGGGAGAAACCAGCCAATTTTTTATTGGTTGCCCTTCCGGTTGGTCAGTAAGCGATCGCCAAGAGTACCAAAAGCTAGCTAAACAAGCAGGTATTCCCTTAGTTAGCGTTGTTCCTGAGTCACGGGCGGCTTTCATGCAAGCCAAGGAAGCAGGTAAACTGGGCTATGACAAACTCAAATCTTCGGTATTAATCGTTGATATCGGTTCTTCAACTACGGATTTTACCCTAGTTAAAAGTTTGCATGAAATACCGATGGATTTTGGCAGTAATACCCTGGGTGCTTCCCTCATTGATAAGGCAATTTTTGCCCGCACCCTTGCCAACCATGAAGATAAAGGGTTACTTGAATGGGTGTTTGAAGAGTATCCCCATCATAAAGCACGTTGCGAACTTGCCTGCCGCAAAGCTAAGGAAGATTATTTTTCTAACGAGCAACTTTACAGCAATCCCCAATCCTTTGCACGGGGTTTTGAGTCAATTAATGAGCAAATTTATTTTGTTCCTCAAGTTAATAAGGCGGTGATGGAGGAGATTTTAAACCAGCCTCTAGCTGAACTAGAGGGCAAAAGTTGGATTGGCTCATTTCGTGAAGCAGTAATTGAGGGTAAAGAAACCCTTAAAAAAGAGGGTATTGTACCAAAGGTAGTGCTGATGACTGGTGGTGCATCTCGTATGCAGTTTACCCGTCAAATTTGTGAGAAAATCTTCCCGGAACCTGAGTCTCAAGTTCGCCCTGATCCAGAACCGGAACGGTGCATTGCTTTGGGTTTAGCACGGGTGGGAAGATGGGATTTGCGAGCAGCGGCTTTTAAAGCAGAAATTAATCAACGTTTCGACTCTGATAAGCTTAAAGAACTTATTTCTAAGCATATACCAGAGTTAATTGAGCTATTAACTAAACCTTTGTCAGAGGGTTTAATTGAAAATGCCGTTAAACCAGGTTTAAAAGATTGGAAAAACAATAAACTACGGACTTTGGCAGATTTAGAAAACCGGATGAAAAAGCAGGCAGAGGAATGGATTACAGGTGAAAAAGCTCGGCAGATTATCAAAAATCAATCGGTTACTTGGTTTAATAGTAAAATCCAACCAGACTTAGCGGCAGAAACTGACCCCATTTGTCAAAAGTTTCAAATACCCAGAAGTAGTTTAAGATTTGAGGAAGGGATTAACCCCGCTGTGGTTAACCCAGAATTATCAATTGGAGATACTATCCTGGCTGATACAGTGGCATTTATTGTTAATGTCGTGATTGGTGGGGGTACTGTTGGTAGTATTATTGCTCTGATTCTTACAGGTCATTTTACTTGGCCAATTGTCTTGGTTTATGGTGTCTCAGTGGTTGCAGCGGGAGTCGAAATAACTCGTAGTAGAACCCAAGATGCAATTAAGTCTAGGTTAGACATTCCTGGTTGGAGTCGTTATTTTCTATTGAGTGACAATAAATTAGATTCAATTTGTGAGCAAATCAACCCAGAGTTAGAGAGAGTTTTTCGGGAGCAATTAACAGAGAACCATGAGGCTTTTGATGAGTTAAATGAGAGAATTGGGCAGGAGTTGAAGAAGGCGCTTAATGCTAAGGCCCAAGAGGCAGTGATTTTGATTCAGTAGGATTTAGGTTTTATGATTCAAACTCTCAAAGCCCAAAATATAGACTTACGTTATCTGATTGAAAATTTCGGTTAGTAACTCTGTGGACGTTTTTATCTCAGGTCTTAGATACGGATAAAAGCTGCCATAACGCCGTGAGCAGAGTAATTGCTCCTGTTAGTTGGTGAAGGTGTAACTGCCCTCAAGGTTTTTGATGTCATGATGTCAAAAACCGAGGGTAAAACCACAAGCATCGCTAGAGCCAGCCCTGCAACCATTATTAGTTAAGCTAGCATATTTGCACATCAAAAAAAGATTTGGCAAAAGTTCTAATAGCCTCTTCTCAAACCTTTTGCCTGACGATTGCTTGCTTGTCTTTCTCTAGATAGTGGGAGTCGGGGCGGCCGCTTTCGTCGCAGTGATAGGGAAGGGCGCGAACATTGAAAATGTCGTAAGGTAGATAAGCCCGACCGCACTGAATGTGAATTAGTCCCCGCTTGCGTAAGGCATGGCGAACCCCTAGTTCATAAAAAACATTGGCATTATCAATACTGAGGTCTGTTAGCACCAAATCTGCTAGTAAAAGTTCCTGGAACATATCTGTTAAGATATCGCCACTGACACTTTCCTCATCGGCGCGAAACGGTTCAAACCCAGCCTCTTCTAGTGCAGGTTTAATTAAGTCTTTGTAAATACTGTTGAAATCGATCCAGTTACCCTCACGTCCTTGTTTGCGACCGAAGGGCATAACTACAAAGGCATGGGGTAATCCCTTTTTGAGCGGTTTTTCCGGTTCCTTTTTGAGGGGTTGAACTACTTCTACAGTCAACGTTGTTTCGGGAATAATTTCAACTTGAGCAGTTAGAGTTTCTGTTTCAGTTTGGGGTGTGGGGAGTAGGGCGTGGTTAATAGCTTCCGGCGCTGGTTTGTCCAGGATTTCTACTAGCAAATCGCTGGTTGGGTTTTGCAGTTGCGCTACTGCCTGACGCACTTGAGCAGTAGTCTGGTGGTGCTGACTCCACAGTACTTTTTCAGTGGCAAGTACGAGTTTGAAAAATTCATCGCCTGTGCGTTCTTGGGGGGTTAAACTTTGCCAGCGATCGCGAATAATATTGAGGGAAAGAATCAGTTGGTTGTATTGGTTAACCCGTTCGTCTAATCGGTAAAGTTCCCACCAGAGGGTTAGTACTGTTGCCAAAGCAAGGGTAAAAGCAACCCAAATGCTATAACTAATCCCCAGTACAGGTAAAAAAGCGCTGATTCCACCCAAGAGAAAAATCCCGACCTGTAGGCGAGTTCGGGTAGCGTGGAGTTGGGTTAGTCCTTGAGAAGAGGCTTGCCGTTGCGCTTCTAAGCGATAGTGCAGGTAGTCATCTACCAGCAAATCTGCAAAACCTGAATCACTGTTGGGTTGTTCAGGTTCGAGTGAAATTTCCCCCGTGTAGGGTTTGAGGACAAGATTGCCACCAATACTCTCCATTACCTGAGACTGAATAGTTGTGACTCGTTCGTTGAGCCATTGGTGACGGTTTTCTTGTCCTTGCAGTAGGGTTCGATACAGGTAAATCTCTTTTTTAGTTTCTTCAGCACCTGCGTTAAGTATTTGCCAGTATTGTCCTTGTTGAAATTTACTACTGATGGCAAAAGTTACTAAGATGGCAATCGGGATTAACACCAGACTGACTGTGAGCGCTTTTTCTATCGGGGCTGTTATCAAATCGCTCTCAGTACTGGCAATCACTGCTAGTAAGATGGCAAGTAGAGAAAGAGCCATCGCTTGCAACCGCAGACTCTGATATTGTCTGAGAACCTCTGACGCTTTGGTTTTGAGTTGGGCGTAGCGCTGCCACGCGGTTTCTAAGGCAAACGAGTGGTCGCCATCAGTTTGGTTTAGCATGATCGTTTTCAATTTTCTATATTCTGGCTTCTAGCAACTTTGTTGGTTGCTACTTAAACCCAGTTATATCAAGTCTGATTGATTACCTGCAAGATAACCCTCTTCTGTTACTCTCCGAAGTAAGCAAGTAATAAACAAGCCAGACTATCAATGAGAAAAACAATGTCGGAATTGATTCATAACACCAATTAAATCGTGAAACCCAAGTAATAACTCCTGATTAGGAAAAATTTCCAGCCAGGGAGAAATCAACAACAAAAGTGGGTTGGGTCAATTTTACGAAGATTGTTCAAAATATTTTTCCATCCACTTTCCTGATTCCATTGTTGATGAGCTGAGCGATTTGTCACCCCGTCAGGTAATCCTCAGTTAAGTCTCATGGTCTGGTACGATATCCTCTACCTCCCGTAGTACTGGAAAGGCATACCCACCCAGTCCAATTAACAAGCCACAGCTAGCAAAGATAGTAATCATTAGTGCCATACCAGCACCAATTCCCTTACCGAACAAACCACCAAAGAGTCCGGCTAAACTTCCACCAGTCTGCATGGC
>JBAUJE010000145.1:0-21186 GCA_049683475.1 Coleofasciculaceae cyanobacterium
TGCAAGTCTTAAGACTAAACCCTTCTGGTATTTGACGATGCACAACAACAGAAATTTCACCAATCTTAGAGAGCTTCAGCACTCCGTTATTAAGGTTGGCTCCAGCTTTCGGACAATTAATTCGAGGAAAAGTAAAAGACCTTAATTGACCAGCCTTCTTGAACTTTGGTCTACCTCCTCTCTTCCCTGTCTTGTCTGGTTTTAACCACCGTCCCCAGGCTGTGTCTAAACGTTTCAGGTTTTGTTGTTGAACGTCATGATAAATACTCCGGTACTCAGGAAAAAGTTCTTTGGTTTGTTTGAGCAAGCCTGCTTGAAAGTTGTAGTTAGGAAATCTTTCAGGTATTTCCCCTATTGGCTCACTAACAAGAGAACACCTATTTACCTGGGAGCGAGTACGCCGCAGATAATCATACCTTTGTCCCAAAGACCAATTCCAGTGCCGACGCAGCCTTTCCAACCAAAAGAGCATCGTTGCTTCTTGGTCAGGTGTTGGCTTGATTCTGTACTGGTAAGTAAGTATCATTAGCTAAATATATCATAGTTACCCCTATGTGGAAAACCCTGAGCGGTGGGACGGTTTATGACCTTACAATACACTTAGTCCTAGTGACAAAGTATCGATACAAAGTAATAAACCGCCCTGTACTGGTGAGGCTTAAGGTCATTTTTCAGGATACTTGCCTGAAGTGGGAATGTGAGCTAATTGAGTTTAGTGGATAGTCTGATCATGTACATTTAGTGGTAGGCTATCATCCTAAAATGCCTCTTGATAAGTTTGTAGGTAATCTTAAAACTGTTTCTAGTCGCTTAATTCGCAAGGAGTTTGCAGAGCGTGTTGAAGGTTTTTACCGAAAGAAAGTCTTCTGGAAAATCGGTTATTCAGTTAACTCTTGCGGGGGGGCTTCCCTTGAGAAAATCAAGCAATACGTTCAAGGTCAGAAAGTTCCAGATTGACCGATGGTTGGCGACCTGCGCGCCAACCGCAATTCCTCTACGACCAACTTTTCAAGTTTGGTCGCAGTACCCTTGCGGCACCTATGATGGGGAGATGAGGGAGATAAAATATTCTTAATACGCTTAACTTGGCTGAAAGATATGAGCCTTGGGTCAAAATTTTCTCGGAAGGTATCTAGACAACTCCTACTGGTGAGCTTACTAGCCCTAGTACTGTCTCCATCAGCAGGGGCAGAAAATCTCTTGGTATCTGAGCCTTGTTCAGAAAAATTGCCAAAAGAACTGCTCGAACCAGATACATTACCCCCTACTGAGAGCAACATAATAACGGACAAAAGCATTAGCCAGACAAGCTTGACTACCCCTAGCTTCTGGTGGGCGGTGGAACAGTTTAATGATCTTGAAGGCAAACTGATTAACGACTGGATAGCCTATCGAGATCAGAAAAAACTCAATCTTGTCGTCAATCGTCAGCTTTGGAGTATCCTTGATTATTTAGGTCGGTATAGCTTTGTCAATCGCTTTGGCACTGTTGCCAGAGGCTATCAGTATAATGTCAGGGTCTTTAACCAACAGGGAGTACTCCTAGCAAGTTACGACTGTAATTACAGTCAAACTAAGCCTGATTGTGCCATTAGAGGCTGCCAAGCTTTTGGTCAAGATAGTTTAGAAATTCCTAGTCGATAGTTAACTTTTGCCAAGGCGAATTTCTTCCCATAACTCTTGGTAACTCTGAGCTACAGTTTCTGGTAATGGCTTGATGAATTCAGAGTTGTTGAGAATTGCCTCATCCGGTAAGAGCAGGGGATTATTGATAATACTCTTAGGCAGCTTATTTCTATCTGCTGACTTATATTTTAGGAGAATAGGTGAAATAGCATCACTTAGCAAAGAAATTTCTAATGCTTGTTTCTCCTTCGAGCAAAAATTAATCCATTGCTCTGCAAGAGTTGGTTCCCCTTTAGTCTCTCCATTATCACCCCCAGCTATCGCCGCGGGTTTGACCCATATATCTGCCCAAAGAGCAGTTCCTGATTTAGGAATTACGGCTTTGATGCGATGATCGCGCTGCATAATCGGTAGAATATCGGTAGACCACCCCACTGCGGCCCAAGTATCTCCTAAAAGTAAGGGTTGTAAATAGGTATCTGAGCTGTAAAACTTGACCTGTCGATGCAATGCTTGCAGTTCTTCTTTGAGTTTTGGTATCTTACTCAAATCTTCAGTGTTATAGGATTCACCCAGTTTTTTTAGCGTTAAACCAATTACTTCTCGTGGCTGATCTAATAAAGATAAGCGATCGCGCAGCTCATCTCGCCACAAGTCCTGCCAATCTGTAGGAATCAAACCTAAAGGCTCAAGCTTGTCGCGACGATAGGCAATGACTGTACTACCCCAGCGGTAAGGTGCTCCCCAAACTTGACCGTTGTTCTGATCTAATTGACCGTTTTGATCGTACTTGACTAGTTCCTGCCAACGCTGCGGCAGATTCTCCCACTCTTCTATTTGCTCAACTTTAAGAGGTTGAATCAGTTCTTGTTTAATTGCTCCTGCTAACCAATAGTCTCCTAAAGTCGCTAGATCAGCAAATGAAGTCTGTCTACGTCCGAATAGAGAGAAAAAATCGTACCTCTTCTGTTGATTGTTTTTTTTATCTTCTGCCTGCTTCTTCTGGAGTACTAGGCGCTCAAAAATAACTTTTAATTGCGGAGCCAGGTCAAGATCAATCTTAGCCTCTCCCTTCAATTCCCTACGAAATTTAACCAACAGCTGAGCTGGTATAGAGTTTTGCAACATTAGGACTTTTAAAGTCATCTTCTGCTGACTTGTACACCCAGAGAGCAGCTGATTTAGAGCCAGAACTCCTGCATAAACTAAAAAAGACCGTCGCTTAATCATCGCGAGTAGGGAATAGAGAGTTTAGAGAAAAATAGTCCGAAATTTTTCCGAGGCTAAGAAACCATAATTTCATATACTAGCCACGATATTTTTCTCCGCTTTTACAGCTTAGCAGTCCTCAATAGCTTTTCCCCATTCTCAAATTAATGAGGTGCAAATAAGAAAAATAAATGTACCTCACTGAAATGAGAATCGCTATAGTCATTTTCTCGCTTTGACAAACAGGCAAGATCCGGGGAAATTAAGATTAAGCATTTTTTCGAGATTTATCTTAATCTAGACTAAAAGTGAAATAGGTAAAATTGTTGACTTGATGCCAGATTGATGCAATATTCCTTAAATAGTTAAATCAATCAGCAATAAACGTTAATTTCGCTTCAAATTTACTAGCATAACTAATGAAGCTAGTTACGGTCATCGGCAATCACTATGGATTCGATTCAACAACAAATCATTGCTCTTAGTCATAAAGTGGACGCACTTTATCAAGTAGTCGAGCCTCTGAGCCGTCAGGTTTCAGATTCTTTATCTACAGCAGGAAATATGTCATCCTCGGAGTCTGGTAATTTATCGTCTTCTATTCGGCAGAGCGACTATCAAAGTCAAGGACTCATGAGATCAGTAATGGAACACAAAGATGTCCTGAGCGATGGTAATGGTAGTCTTATTACCTCTTATCAAAACGGTGATAATGCCTTGTCTGCCGAAATCCAAATTCAACGTCTAACTGCTCAACTGACAGCCGCCTACAATCGCATAGCGGCTCTAGAAGAACAGTTACTTGCTAGGAGGATTCACTCATAAGCGTTATGAGGAAAAAGCTAGTAGGTAATTCTAGCTAGCTGTAGTTAAGAGTATGTATTAATGCCATCACTACTTTGGTACGCTGCCCGGTCAGCAGTTGTACTAAAAGTTTGGTAAGGGCAAAATCGCTATCTTCATCACCAAATTAGCTTTAGCTCAAGTCAAAATTGCCATGACTTCGAGAGTATTTATCCACTAAATCTTCAATCGTCTGAAGAATCTGTTCTTGTCTCCAACCTTTGTAAAGATGAGCAGCAATGGTACATCCTCCAGCACCAACACCCTCTTTGACGTACCCTTGCTCATAAGCTCTCAGTTGAGGGTAGCAAGATGAAGCAAAACTCAATTCTGTTGCCAGGAGAGGAACTTCGCCAATCTCTTGTGCTAATCCAACTGTGTCACCTGTAGGGTCTTGCGCAACCCAACTAGTAGTCCCCACAACAATTTGGGTTGGTCGCCACACCAGACAAGATTGAGCAAAGAATTCTAGATTTTGGTTAGCTGTTGTCATCTGCTTTTCTAGGTCAGTACTCTCAAATACTGACACCAGCGCCCTAGCTAGGGCGTAAACCGCTAGCATTTGCGTACCTCCTGCCAGTAAAACGCCACAGTTGTTACTGGCAGCGATTGCCATACCTGCTGCTACGATTTGCATGGGATCTCCCACTGCTGCGACTAGTTCTAAAGGGTTCAGAGGTGAAGAGATATTAAAAGAAGATGAAATCCAGGGCTTTTTCGGTTGAGAATCTGCTTCTAATTCCTTTTCAGACTCGTAGTAATAGTTCTCTCTCCCTTGGTTTTCTGCTCTCTTTTGTTGCACTCTTGCTTGTTGCAATCCCACTTGCACTATTCCCCACTTCTGACTATGATTGCAACTAGGATGGCTACTGTTAACCTTGCCAACAGCATTAATCCCAAGACCAGTAAGGAGACTTAAAGCCGTAGTTGTTCCCCCCACCACACACTCACCGATAATTAGATAGCTGCCAGCAGCCAGACTTGCTAGTTTTTCTCCCCAATCTAAACCTTGCTTAAACAACTCAGATACTTTGTCTAGGGGAAGGGCTGTACCCGTAGTCAGACAAGAAGCTGGGACACCACCTAAGTCAATTGCTGGTACTGCCGGTGCTTGAGGTAAGCCAGCGTTGAAAAGATAAACAGGTAACTGGCAGGTTTCAATGACAGCACGGGAAATCAGAACAGGGGATATTCCCACATCTAGGGGAGGCAATGGATACTGGGATTGAGAAGTAACACCATTGATCAAAAACTCAGCATCTGCGATCGCAGTATATTGACGATCCTTCGGTTGAGCACCCGCAGCAGAAATCCCAGGAATTAAACCAGTAGCAGTAAATCCTAAAATGCAGGCGACTATAGGTCGGCATCCCCGATATTTCTGCAACCATTGCTCCCCCTGTAACCGTTGGGTATAAATTCTGATCATGGAGAATTGTTAATAGAAAATTGAAAAGTAGAGGGAATAGGGAATAGAAAATTTAGAATTTAGAATTTAGAATTTAGAATTGAAAATTGTCAATCTCCCTCTGCTTCCCATCTCCCCCATCTTTCTGCATTCTTAATTCTGAATTCTTTCTACCCCCGACTCCCGACTCCCGAATTTACTCATAATCAAGCAAAATTTGTATCCATTGGGGAGGGCGGGGTATGGGATTACCGAGGCGATCTAGCATCAGCAAAGCTACCAAATGGACAACGAATAAATAAACTAGATTATTGATAACAACCATAACTACGGCAAGGAATTGAACTAGGGACAAACTTGGCACAGCTAGCAAGCCGAATTTCATAAATAACCAATCTAGCCATTCTGTTACCACACTCATCCCGTAAACCCAAATATCTTCGCCGACGAGAATTGAGAGTAACCAAATCCGGAAAAAAGTCCCAAATGCACCAATTATGGTGCCCATACCAATGGAGAGTAGCCAGCCGTTGCCACGTTTCCACAAAGCCCCTAACTGGACACCCATAACTCCAAAGGGTATGAAAAAGAGAATGCTACGAGTTGGTCCCATCAGTATTGATAGCAACAATCCTGACACCAAAGCTGTCATCCAAGATGCTCGATAGCCCCAACGTAGGTAAATCAGAGCGATTGGTAACGGAAAAAACATTCGCAGCACTGGGCCAAGAGGAAAATAATAGTTAATCAGGTAAATCAAGCTGGCGGTACTGGCAAGAAAAGCTGTTTCCACTGTCGCCAAAGGCACTTTGGACATAGTTTTTCAATTGATGAGTTGAGTTATGTTTTTTTCGCAATTAGTTGCCAGGTAAAGAAATATAATCTTGCTTTGTTTTGTGTGGATTTTAAAACCTCGTCCGTCAGGGCGGGGAGACAAAGTTCCTCTCAAACGCCCTTACTCGATAACCATGAAGAAACTATCTTGGGTTGAGTTTAACGATATTTACTTGCCCTTAACTCAAGGCTCAGGCAATAATCTGCTCTAAAGCCGCCACGTCAGGAATGTACATGATATCGCTCTCTCTTTTGATTAATCCTTTCTTCTCCAACTTTGTTAGCACTCGTGTGACTGTTTCCCGCGCTAATCCACTAAGGCTACTTAATTCTCGATGAGCTAGATTAGGAATTTCCGTTCCTTGCTGTTTCAGTTTCCCCTGTCCTTCGGCGAGAAACAATAAAGTATCTGCTACTCGTGAAGTACTATCTGACTCCCTTAAGCGGAGGCGTCGATTAACTTGTCTTAGCCGTTTAGCCATTAGTTGAGACAAATGGACACCTGCTAGAGGTTCACTGTGGATTAACTGAATAAAATCCTGAGCTGGGATACTACCAATTGTGGTGGGAGTTAGGGTAATCACATCTGTTGAACGGGGAACCTCATCAAGGGCCGCCATCTCACCAAAGATTTCTCCTTTACCTAGGATATTGAGCGTAACCTCTTTACCCTCAAGGTTGTAGGTACGAATCTTCGCCCAACCCTCCAAAATGAAGTACACAGAGCCACCCCAGTCATTCTCTAGCAAAATTACTCGATCTTTCGGATGGCTGCGAGTAACAACATGACAAGTCGATTGCATAACAGCAGCCTCTGGTAAGCCAGCAAACAGAGGAGCCATGCGGATCAACTCCTCAAGATTAGAGTTCATTTCCTGTGAGCCGTATCGGTCTTCCATCAAGCCAAAGCACATTGTAAACACAGTGGACAGATAGATAATCCCCTGTCCAATCAACTTATCAAAGTAGTGAGCAGTTTACCTTTTTAACCAAGATCAAGTAGCAGTTTGTGCAACTGAGTATTTTGGTTATGGACACTTCACTAACATTTCAAGATAAAACAAAATGACTCTTGCCGTAGTCGCTAAACTCCCGAACGAAAGCTAGGTAACTTGGCAGTGTCCTCAAATTCTCGTCTTGGCAGAGGTAGTAACTGCTCCTAATCAGCTACTTCATTCTTTAACTTGGTTCTCACTTGCGTGAGAGGTTTCCTACACTAGCCTACTGAACTTGCTTAAATCTTGGTAGACTAGCTGGAGACAAATTAGTAGTTTGCCGTCCAAGTTTCCCACTGCCTCTTGGCTAAAGATAATCAAGTTACCGTTAACAAGAATGAGATAGTATCCTACCTTAATTTGAGAAAGACCTGGGTTTACTAAGTCTTCCTCTTCAACCAAAGCACATTGTAAACGCCGTGTACACGTATACACTCAGCTGTGCGATAAACTAGGGCAATCAGCTGTTACCAGTTAAAACTGATAACAACTATAGTTTGAACCAGCCAAGATTTCAGTTAAGACACCCCCTCATCTTTAAAGATAAGCCAAAATGGCAGAGGCGGCAGTCTGCAAGCTTCTAGATCAAGGCTCTAAAGGTTTATTCCTATAGTTTAGTGCTGCACTATTTCTCGCCAAAGGTTCTACTGTGACTTCTCGCAAGGATATTCAATCTCTAATCGATGAGATCGACGGCATCCTCCCTAAGGCTGGCTTCCGCCTTCCTTGGTCTAGACGCACCGATATCGCCTCTTATCACCAGCTTTTAGAGCGAATGCGTCGCTATCTGGTTTCTGTCGAGCAAAATTCAGGGACAGCACCAGACGAGAGTAGTTACAAAAGTTCTCAATCTGAAGTAGTGCAGCAGGTTATGCAAGCAGTTACTCAAGAGATGAGTTCATTGCGCGCCGATTTGCAGAGAACTCTACAAGCAGAATTGGCAGAACTACGTCAGCAGAGGGATTCCCTGGTTCAAGAAATTCGGCAACTAGAGAGCAAAAAGCAGCAGATCAATGCTCAAAATCGGCTTTCTTCAGCCCAGCAGCAATTTATTTCAGAGATTTCTCAGCAACTAGTTAACCGTTGCGCCGAAAGCTTAAACCAACAGTTAGGGCAAATCATCGCTAATCAAACAGCAGATGATCTCGAATCTAGCACTTCTAGGTTGGATCAAACGGAGCAATTGCTCAGTTCTCAAGAACGCCTAGAACAAATTAAACAGATACAACTTGACTCTGATCAACTACTGAAAACCCTAGACAACAACCAGCAAGTAATCTTTGAAGCCCTACAGACTAATCTCCGGGCTTATCAAGAATCTTTATCTCAGGGGCTGGACAAAATGCATAGCTTAGGCTCTCAGGGGGAGGTTATCTTTACAGAACTGATAGAGCGCATGAGACAGCAGTGGGAGCAGGATGCTGCAAACCTTTTTTCTCAGCAAATTTCGCCAACTCAGTTGCTGCGCCAAACTGACTGTACTAATACAAACGATTCTCAGAAGCAAGAGAACCCTAGTTTGAGCAAAAAAAACTCGCAACCTTTGCCATCTGCGCCAGAAAGCAATACTCCTGGTAGAGAAAACCAGGGAAAAACAGCTCAATCACAGGTAACTACTCCAACAACTCAAAATCAGCAGAACTCTCAAGAAGGAAGTTCCGCCGAACCAAAAGTTGAGCTAAAGGAAAACGAGCAGCTGGAAAATTTCCTGCAACTAGACGTTAAAGCCAATGATTTATTGCCTTTAGTTGTTGAGGAGAGGGAATTGCTAGAGCGCTCTTGGGATCAAGAGCTAGATTCCCTATTTGAAGTAGTTTACGAGCAAGTTAGCACCGTATCTACCTCATCAGCAGAATCTTCATCAGCAGTAGACGAGGAACAAGCCACTACTCAATCGCCTTCTGCAGAGGGTGAGTGCAAACGTCAGGAGATTGATGATTTATATAAAAGTCTGTTCCTTTCCGACTCTTTATGCCAGTCTTTACCGACAAATGAGTCAGAAATAACGCCGGAAGTTGCACAAACTAACTCAACTGAGCTGAATCTGGCTAGCTCAACGCCAGTAGCAGAGATGATGGGTTTTGATGATCGAACCTCCAGTTTAGAGTCAGAAAATCCCCTTTCAAGCCAGGTAGCAGAAGTTTTATTTGAGGGAATTAGCGACCCTGCAACCTTAACCAATCAAGAACCGCAAACTGATTTATCTTTAGACCAGTCACCCCAGCCTTGGGAGACTTTATTCTGCCAAACTTCAGCAGATCCTTCATCTCAGGAGCAAACATCAACCTCTTCAACTCCCGAACAAATTAATGGAGAAAACAGCCCTGAAGATATTACGATCATTACGGCTTTGACAGATTTGTTTGAAGAGACAGATCCTCTCAAGAGGAACAGCTCAGAAACAATTGAAAACTCAATGGCCGCAATAGCAGAACCTCTCCTAACCGATCCCAATCCCCTATCTACCGATGAGGATAAGTATGTAGTTGCATCCCCAGAAGAGATTTTGCTGGCAAACGATTCATCAGAAAAAGAGCTTAACCAGGAAATTAGTCTAGATCCCAATACTATGGAGCAGCTGAGGGAAGACATCAACAAATTCGGTACATCACTTAAAAATTCAGAGGTTCCTGAAACCGAACAAGACAAGTTGCCAGATCCTAATTTACACCAGCCAGTCGTAGCACCTCAAGAGACTAGAGAGCCAACTCAACCACAAAACCTTCTACCCTTTAGGAAATCGGAGGAATTGTTAGCAGAAGATTGGGAAGAGTTTGTAGCGAGTGAATGGTCTGAAGAAAATTCACCTTTAGATAGTGTGGAGATGGAAACGACCAAAGACCAATCAAGTTTGGAGCCAGACTAGTGGTCTGTCAAGTTTTAATTGACGGGTTGAGGAAGACACAGAGACACGGAGAGAGAGTTTATCCATAATTTTTGGCTTGACAGAGCACTAGTCGTAAATTAACAAAATGAGGGAGTTTGAGGGAGCGATAATTCCCCCACCATCTTCAAAGAATTGGTGGCGGGATACATGGACTCCCTCAAGCTATTTTCAGGTACGTTGAGTACCATGAAAATAGCATTTACCATTCGCTTGTATTTGTGGTAGAATCTTCTCATGATTCTAAACTATGTCTATCGAATCTATCCTGATGCTAAGCAAATTGAGCTGCTCAACGAGTGGCTTGAAACTTGGCGTCTCAGCTACAACTATGCTCTTAGAGAACTCAAAGACTGGATTGCCTCTCGTAAGTGTCAAATAGATAGATGTAGTTTGGAATCAGAATATATCATGGCGGCCGACTATCCGTTTCCAAGCTACCACCAACAGCAAAACAACCTTCCCCAAGCTAAGAAAGAATATCCCAGGCTCAAAGCAGTACCTTCTCAGGTTCTTCAAACTAACATCAGAAGACTGCACGATGCTTGGGATTTTTTTCGTAATCGTGGCTATGGCTTCCCTCGTTTCAAAAAGTTTGGACAGATGAAATCTTTGTTATTTCCTCAGTTCAAAACTGATCCGATAACTGGTCGGGAACGACCTCGAATGCATTCGAGGTCGCAAGCCCGACGCATTCCGCGCTGGCAAATCAAGTTACCAAAATTGGGTTCGATCCCCATCAATTTACACAGACCAATTCCTGATGGGTTCGTAGTAAAACAGGCACGAGTTCTCAAGAAAGCTGTAGGTTGGTTTGTTGTCATAGCGATAGAATCGGATATTTCAATTCTATCCCCTGCAGTGCATGGTCACTGTATTGGAGTTGATATCGGTTTGCTATCCTACTGCTCTACTAGTGATGGTTTTGTCGAACCTGGGCTTCAAGAATTGATAATTAAGAATGAATAATTGATAATTTCCTCTTCCTCAAAGAAAGACCGATTGAGCAGGAGTCGTTTGGTTGTTCCCTCCAATTTTTGGCTTTTTTCTCCTTGAAAGGAGAGGCTTTCGACCAAATTAATTAATTATCAATTATCAATTGTCAATTATCAATTGATAAGTGGCGTGGGGGAGGAATGCCCAATTGCGAGATTGGGAAGCCTACGCTGTAATCTTTGATTCAGCGTAGGAGGATGTCACTACAGAATCAGATGTCAGCAGCCTCACAACAGCTAAGAGCAAAGACTAACAATGGGATTTGGTACTTGGGAATTGACCTTGGGACCACTGGTATTTCAGCTGTCCTGCGGGACTCTTCCACTGTTCGGACGTATCCTCTCTATTGGTCAAGGGGAGCCCAAATAGCTAGTAAGGGTGAATCTATTTTTCGTTTACCCACGATCATTTACTCTGGCCCAGGGGTAAGTAAGCCCTTTGTTAAGCTACCACTAGCACCAGAAGCTGTTAAAGTTTGGTGGGATGAACCACTAACTAACAATCAGCCAGGAATTTTTCTCGACAATCTTAAGCCCTATTTAGATCAAGGTATTCCCTACTACTGTGGTAAGCATCATCAATGGCAGCCACAATTACAGTTATCTGCGGGGAATTTGGTTTCCATTTACTGGCTTCGACAAGCAGTGCAGGAACTTCTGGCAACACTAACGCCAGCTAGCACTTTACCAGATTCAGAATTGAAGCTAAATGCTGTAGATTTATCCTCTGAAAAACTCAGAGGTGTACTAGGGCAACTTTCCGGAGTGATTATCAGTTCTCCCACCGTTTTGGGAGACACCTATCGCTTTAATTTACGAGAAGCAATACTGACTCTTGAGTTAGTTAAGTACCCAGAGCAAATTTTCTTCCTTGAAGACGGAATTGCGGCTGTTTTGGCGGGTTTAGCAAGTTCCCAGGAAGATGGGGAGATGGGGAGATGGGGAGATAGAGGAGATGGGGGAGATTTTTCTAAGCCTCCCTTGTCTCCTCAACCTTGGCAGGGTGGTACACTGGCGATTAATATCGGTGCAATGATGACGGAATTTACTTGGGTAGATTTGCCTGATGATTGGTCCGATTTAAACCACGACGACTTTTGTTTACGTAGCTTTGCTTATGCTGGTAACGCTATCGATCAAGATATTTTTTGCCAGTTGCTCTATCCTCAAATGTCTCCTGAGCAATTACAAAAACTGGCTCCTGACTCTGAGTTAGAATTGCCTTTGCCAGCTCAAGTTGAACGAGAAAAACGCGATCGCTTGGTATTGCTTTTACACGGTTCTAATTTGGGAAGAGCCTGTCTGAAAGCAGCTCAGAACCTCAAACTAATTTTACCTGTTCAGAAGGAATATAGTTTTAAACTGGGTAGTGACAAGTTGTTGGTTAAGCTGAAAGACTTAGAAGATAAAGTCTTTTTTCCAGTCATCAAACAGCTCAATCAAGAGCTAAATTTCCTATTAGTTGAAACAGGTGCATCGCAAACAGAAGTTAGGCAAGTAGTTTGCATTGGTGGCACTTCTACTTGGCTAGGAATAAAACGCTGGCTTCAACAAAAGTTACCTGAGGCTAAGGTAACTCAGGAAAACAATTTGAGCAATCTAGATTGGGTGGCAACAGGACTAGCAAGTTTACCTCTTTATCCCCAAGTTTTAAATCTTCCTCGGCAACAGTATAGTGATTATTTCCTCCTGTTAGAATTGCTAAATGCTTTCTCAAAAACCAGGCTTGAAGAAGAAAACCGTTCCTATAGCATTAAGGAAATTATGCAGCGGTTAGAACGCCGTGGCTTGAACACAAGTGCTTGCTACGAACGTCTTATTGGCCTGATTAAAGGTCACTTGCCTAACGGTTTGGAGCAAATAATGGATTCTAGGGAAAAAGAACCGATACCAGAAAATCAGGACGACTTAGCCGTTAATACTTCTGTTCCTATAAGTCTTTTTTCTCAAGATGATGGTCAACTCTATCGACCTAATCTCCAGCAGCACAAGCTTTTACGGCAGCATCTCAATCTTGTGTTTTCGGGAACCAATCAGAAGTGTGATGAACCGTTAATCGTCAGATGGAAAAATAATAGCGAAACATTTCAATAATTTTGATAACCAAAAATATTTTTGCAAGAACTTAAGCAAGGCTTAAATCTCCTATAACCTAAAACTGAGAAAATTGATATGAGGAGCTTTTAGACATCTGCTCCCCCGAAAACACCAGTTGCTCACCCGTGTCCGGACAGCAGACACGGGTTTTTTATTCAAGAGAACAGGAAATAGTAGACAATAAGAGGAACCTCTACTCAAGTGATAGATATGATGAAATGAGTAGGAGCATTAGAAACAGAGAATCTTTTATGAATCTACCTAACTGGATTACCTTTTCTCGTTTGCTGGTATTGCCTTTTATTCTATACGGTCTTGATCACCCGACTGAGAAGGGACGCTGGATTTGTATGGCGATATTTTTAGTAGCCTCTGGAACAGATTGGTTGGATGGTTATTTAGCTCGTAAACTTAACCAAGTTACAGATTTAGGAAAATTTCTTGACCCTTTAGTTGATAAATTATTAGTATTAGTTCCAATGCTGGCACTGATTCAACTAGGTCAAGTACCAGCTTGGGGAGTTTGTCTAATTTTGGCGAGGGAATTGGCGATCGCAGGCTGGCGGGTTAACCCCAATTTAAGTGGCAATACTAAAATTAGTGGTGCTAACACTTGGGGCAAAATGAAAACCGTTAGTCAAATGTTTGCCATTGCTTTATTGATTGCGCCAACTCCTCCTAATTGGGAAACTATTTCTCTAGCCGCTTTTTGGCTGGCAGTTGCCTTTACTTTAATTTCCGGTGGTATTTACATCTGGCCTCAAGTTGCTGCTAATATTTCCTCATCTAGGGAAAAGTCTAGCTCAGCATCCTGACGACCTGATGCTAGATAATCGTTTCCGAAAGAGTCTTTTAATCCAGAAATTAGATCATATTCTGGTTGCCAATTAAGTTCGGTTTTGGCTTTGTGAACGTCGGCAAAGAAGTGTTGCAAACGCATCGGGAAAGCTTTACGTTTGCCAAAATCGAACTTTTTCGGGTCATAATGTACTAAATTTAATGTATCGGCTGATTTCCCGGCAGCAGTAGCACAGGCACGAGCTAAACCATCAAAGGTGACATAGCGATCTCCTGAGATATTATAAATTTCTCCTATCGCTTTTTCATTACCCAAAACTGCTGCCATTGCCTTGGCTAAATCTTGACAATGGCCAAATTGTGTAATATGTAAACCATTACCAGGGATGGGAATAGGGCGATCGCGTACAACGCGGTCAAAAAACCAAGCCTCTAAATCGTTATAATTTTGAGGCCCATAAATATAAGTAGGGCGAATGGCCGTAAAAGGTAAACCCTGTGCTTTTAAGTAAGCTTCCGTTTCATGCTTACCCTTATGGCGCGAATTGGGATCAACTTGATCATCTTCAACATGAGGCATTTGGTCAGACTTGAGATACACCCCAGCTGAACTCATATAAATAAAATGCTCAACTTTGCCCTGAAAAATCTCTGCCAGGGGTTGAGTATCACTCAGTTCACGACCATTATTGTCAAAGATGGCATCAAACTGTTCTGAAGATAACTTTTCCTTTAATTGGGATGCGTCTTTGCGATCGCCATGAATTTGTTGTACTCCTTCTACCGGCGCTGGCTTATTCCCACGGTTGAATAGCACCACTTCATGACCTTGTTTTACCAAAATTTTTGTCAGATAGACCCCAATAAAGCGAGTGCCACCCATGATTAAAATTCGCATATCTATCCTTATAGTCCCCTGTTAGGAATTTTACAGGAGTAGGGGCAGGGGAGATGGGAAGGCTGGGGGAGATGGGGGAGACAAGGGGGACAAGGGGGACAAGGGGGACAAATTTTCGATCTACTGAATGGTAACTCAACGCACTTTTGAAGTGATCGCTGGAGTCTCTATATTTGGAATGGAAGGAGAAAGTGGAAATTTAGTCTCTCTGGTGATCGGCATGTTCGAGAGATTGAGGATATCTCATTTAACCATTAGGTGTACAAAAATAATAAGAGGTTAACCATGAAAGTCATCGGTATTCAAGAACTATCCAATCAACAAATTGCGAATGAACTACAACGGGGTGCAAAAGAAGAATCCAGTATTTTTGAAATCCCCTTTACTGGGTACAAATTAGAGAAACTCCAAGTGAATCTAAAGCAAATTGTTGAAGTGGAGTTGGTTGAGTTATTTTCTCAAAGGTAAGATCAGTTCCCTCTAAGTTTGAGCTAATCGTATTAAGAGTAATCGTTCCTAAATCTGCCATCAATGTTGAAAAGCTATGTACGGGTAATTTATCTTCTGTCTTCTTTTTACGAGCTTTTGACAAAGCTTTTGCTGAAGGTTGAGCTGGAGCGACCACATCAGTGTGAGCTTTTTTGACTTCTGGCAAATCCTCATCAATAAAAAGCATCGGTGCTAAAGCTTGCTTCATCAAAAATGCAATCTTCTATTTTTTACATAGCTACCATCTTTGCTGTTATCAATGTAGACATCTACATTACTACCGGGGGTGCTACGATTGGGCTTTGGTCAGCGCCAAGCGAATCGCTTGTGGCAGTTGCGTGAGTCCTGTTAGTGTTAGAAGCCTGGGATAAACTAGATTTCTAGAAGAAATTATTGTGTCAGCCCGTGACCTATTTCACAAAGTTGTTAAAACCGCTCTCCAAAAAGATGGCTGGACAGTCACCCACGATCCTTATCCATTACAAGCAGGAAGCTTTGACTTAGCCATTGACCTTGGAGCCGAAAAGGTTATTGCTGTAGAGCGAGGGGAACAAAAAATTGCTGTTGAAATCAAGAGCTTCTTAGGGCCTTCAAAAATCTCAGAATTTTACGGCGCACTTGGGCAATTTATCACCTACCGCACCGCCCTAAAATCTCAAGACCAAGCTCGAATTCTATATCTTGCTGTTCCCGACGACCTTTACGAGCGTTTTTTTCTAACACCCTTTATCCAAGATATGATCACCGAAAATCAACTCTATTTAATCACCTACAACATCGAAGATGAAAGGCTGCAAAAATGGATACCCTTACCGAATACCGTCAACATATCAAAAACCTCCTAAATGAATATGCCCATCACGTTTGGGACGCTAGGATTCAAGCTGAGACTATTTTTGATACTGAACGCGATCGCTACCAACTCGTCTATGTAGGTTGGCGAGGTTCAAAGCGAGTCTATGGCGTTGTTCTCCACCTTGACATTATTGACGGCAAAATCTGGATTCAACAAGACGGCACCGAAATTGGCATTGCCAACCAATTAGTTGATTTAGGTGTGCCAAAGCAGGATATTGTCTTGGGTTTCGATCCCCCTAACCTGCGAGAATATACCGATTTTGCTGTTAGCTAGACTATATCAAAATCAAAGGGAAAAATATCCATGCTTGAATTTGACCGCCTGCAAAAAGACATTGCATCCCTGCCAGAAGATGCCCAACAGATGGTCATTTATTTTGTTCGCTTCCTCAAACAACATTATCAAACTAGCCGAACCCAATCTACCAAACCGTTAAGCCTGGATAATCAGCCCTTTGTCGGGATGTGGCAAGACCGCCCTGAAATGCAAGACAGCACAGCCTGGGTGCGACAAGTCCGAAAACAACAGTGGCGGCGTTAAAATGACTCATATTCTGGTTGATATCGTTTTATCCAAAATCTTAACTTGTTGCCATACCCTTAAAGGGACAGCACTATGTCTAGAACTTCCATCCTCGAACCCTTGCTCTATGGTACTGTTTCCACCGGAGATATATGGCAATTTGGGGTATTAAATAGAGAGCAAAAACAAGTTCAGCAAGACCTCAACCTTTATCGAGTACCTGCTGACCTCAATGACCTATTTAGCAGTCTCGTTGCTATTTTGAATAACAGTTAGCAATTTTCCATTTTCCATTCACCATTTACAGCCTAATTTGAGTAATAGCAATTTTGCCGGAGAAGCAGATATCTACATCACTACCGGGGGTGCGATCGCGTTGAGCGTATTTTCCTGCATAGTAGTAGTTATCGCCTTCGATGCGGTAGTTAGCGGGTAAGGGTTTGATGCAGGGTTGACAAAAAACCACTTCTGGTTGGGGGGAACCAGGTTCTAGATGGGGTAAGTTGACGTTCCAAAAGCTACCTGGTTCGGGGGAACGGGTGAGTAAGTCTGCTAATACTTTTGCTGTTGAGTGAGCTGCAATATCCCAGTCTAGGGTAAGGGATCTTTTGATGTAGTGGGAAATGGCTATAGCTGGGATACCGTGCATGGTTGCTTCCCGCACGGCTGCTACTGTACCGGAAATATAGGCATCTACTCCTAAATTGCCGCCAGCGTTGATACCAGAGAGTACCCATTTAACATCTTTATGTAAGTTTGAAATTGCCAGACGGGTACAGTCTGCGGGAGTACCGCCAACAGCATATTCTGTTTGAGAACGGCGTTGGACGTTAATCGGTTGTTTGGTAGTAACTTGATGACCACAACCTGATTGATGATCTTTTGGTGCAACGATAATACCGTCACCGTTAACGGCTTTTTTGAGTGCCCGAATACCGGGAGCATCTATACCATCGTCGTTGGTAAGGATTATAGTCATTTAATTGAACCTTTTGTATTAGGGCATACAGTATAAAATCAGGTGAGTAATCCTCTAAGAAGGAGAACCTTATTAGCTGATGTCTCAACGAGCAGTTAACAACTCCAATCTATTCAACCAAATTCCTGGACGAGCTTATCTCTTACTATCAGTAATTATTTTTGCCGCAGCTAATTCAGTTACACGCCGATTAACTCAACTCGGAGAGCAAAATTTAATTGAGGGTAGGAATCCTATTTCCTTTTGCAATCTTTTATTTGTCGGAAATCTAACTGCCTTAGCTGCTCTGCTTTTAGTTTATGGCAGACAGTTAAACTTTCAGTCCCTCAAGCAAATTTCTGGTAAGGATTGGCTAGGTTTGATTGCAGTAGCAGTCTTTTCTGGTGCACTTGCCCCTGCTTTAATTTTCATGGCTCTTGACCTAACAATGGTCAATAACGTAGTTTTAATTGGACGAATTGAGCCACCCCTAATCTTAGCTCTCTCTATTTTCTTGCTCGGAGATCGGGTAAATAGTTGGGTGATTGTCGGTGCAATTCTCTCCTTTATCGGTGTTGCTCTCACCGTCTTACTACAAACACCAGGGGAGGAAATGGTACAGATGGCAGGATTTCAGGTGGGAACAGGCGAACTTTTAGCCGCAGGAGGGGCAATTGCTTCAGCCGTTGCTACCGTTACTAGCAGAGTGACGCTACGGGAGATACCCCTAGGACTTTTTAGCATCATTAGAACCATCATCGGCACTATCGTTTTCTTCGTGGTGGTAATCATCCTGTTTGAGCCGACTCATTTTATAGATGTCTTCTCACCTTTCTTATGGAAGTGGATGTTAATCTATGGTGCAGTAATTGTAGTCGGGGGTCAATTATGTTTGTTTGCTGGTTTAAAAAAGTCTAGTGCTTCAGAGGTTTCTTTAGCTAACTCTTTTAGCCCAATTGCTGGTATTTTAGCTGCCTTCTTAATTTTAGGGGAAGCGCCGACAGCAGCCCAGTATATGGGGGGTAGTGTAATTATTTTAGGCATCGTATTAAATCAAATTGGGGTTTTACGCCAGAGTGCAAAAATGAGACAGCAACAAGCTAGTCTAGCTCAAGAAACCGACGTAGATATGGGATTTAAAGGAATTTAAATCTTATTTATTAAAAGGTAACAGGCAACAGAAAAATCCCCCTTCATTCTTCATCCTTAATAGAGGCATTTGTGCTGAGCGGAATCTCAACAATAAACTCTGTACCTTGCCCTAGCACAGAAGTACAATGGATTTGACCTTTGTGCTTTTCCACCACAATTTGGTAGCTAATAGCTAATCCTAAACCTGTGCCGCTACCTGTTGGCTTGGTGGTAAAAAAAGGTTCAAAAATTTTTTCTACTACTTCTTCACTCATCCCAGGACCATTATCAGCAATGCCAATTATAATTGAATCTGTATTTTCCTGACTCTCCTGATTGCTCAATTCGGTGCGAATCATCAGCGTAGGTATTTTGTCTAAATTCTCAGCCTTAACTAATTCTTCTTCTAAGGCATCAATGGCATTACTGAAGAGATTCATAAATACTTGGTTTAACTCACTGGCATAACAGTTTACTTTTGGTAGTTGTGAGTAGTTTTTAATCAGTGTAATAGCAGGACGCTCTCCTACAGCCTTGAGTCGGTGTTGTAAAAGGCTTAAGGTATTGTCGATACCTTGATGAATATCTACCGCTTTTAGTTTTGCTTCATCTAAGCGGGAAAAGTTACGTAGAGAGCTAACAATTTGCTTGATGCGATCGCCTCCTACTTGCATGGAACTGAGTAATTTTGGGCAATCTTCCAAGACAAAATCGAATTCAATTTCTTCTACTAAAGCCTGAATTTCTGGTGTAACATTTGGGTAAGTCTGTTGATAAAGTTGCAGCAAGCTAATTAGGTCACGAAAATACTGGCGAGCTATATCAATATTACCAGAGATAAAACTGACTGGGTTATTAATTTCATGGGCAATACCTGCTACAATTTGCCCTAGACTTGACATTTTTTTTGATTGAATCAGTTGGATCTGGGTAAGTTTTAGTTCCTTCAAAGTTTGCTCTAGCTGATTTGCTTTCTCTCGTTCTCGTAGTTCTGATTGTTGCAGGGCTTCTTCAGCTTGTAGACGTTCTAATTCTGCTCCAGCACGGGCTGCAAAAATTTTCAAAATCCTTTCTTTGTCTGGATGGTAAACTATTGGTTTAACATCAAGCACAACTAAAATACCTACGGTTTTTCCATTGGAGCCAATTAACGGTATGCCAAAGCAGCTTTTGGCTTTTAATTGAAATAAGTTTTGACCTTGAGGCAATAAGGTTGGCAAATCTTGAGAATAGATGCAGTGTTCCCCTCGCAGAAGATTGTCACAAGGGGTGTTTTCTAAGTTGTATTCAATGTTTTGACTCCAGGTTGCCCCTGTCCAAAATGCCAAGGTACGAACTTTAGTTTTGTCCTCATCTACACACTCAGCAATCAAAGAGTAAGGAACTCCTAAAATCTTGGCTAGGTAACGAACACAGTCGCGTAGGAAGTGACTACCGGTGGTAGAGGCTGTACCCGCAAAAATTGAGCTAATGGTTTCTGCTGTCTGTTTGCGCTGAGTAATATCCCTTAGGGAGACGACATAGACGGCTTCTCCCTCCCATTCCGTCTCAGCTGCCTTTGTCTCGACAATTAATGATGCCTTCCCAGGGTAAACTATCTGCACCTCCGTTGGCTTATTCGTCAATAGTGGCAGTTCGAGCTCGCAGTTGACTATTTCATCTGGCTTTTTACCAAGTAGTTTTGCCGCAGCTGGGTTGACGAAACGGACTAGACCTTGGCGATCTATGATGAGGATGCCATCGGAGGTATTGGTTACGATGGTATTAAGGAGGGCTTCACTTCGACGTAGCTCTTTTTGCACTTGTTTACGCTGGCTAATGTCACTGGCTGTACCCGTTATACCTATGACATTTCCTTGTTCATCCCGCTGGGCGATCGCACTACAGAGTAAAGAAATTTCTCTACCGCCTTTAGTTAAATTAATAATTTCGTATTGAAAGAGGGATTTTCCCCGAACGATGTTCTTAAAAAGCTGCCTAGACTTAGCAATTTCAGAAGATAAGAGAAAACTGCTAAAGGGGCGACCAATCATTTCTTCCGGTTCGTAACCATAAATTTTTTTGACAGCTTGATTGACGAAAGTGTAATTTCCCTCCATATTGACAGACCAGACCATGTCCTGAGATGTCTCAACCAAGTCACGATATTTCCTTTCACTCTGGCTGAGGGAAGTTTCTGCTTGCTGGCGAATTATAATCTCTTGTTGTAGTCTCGTATTTTCTGAGGCGAGCTGCTTTTGTAGTCTGCGAATACTGAGTTGATTTTCTATGCGAGCTATCACTTCTTGCTCTTGCAGAGGTTTGCTAATGTAGTCAGCAGCACCCACTTCAAAAGCTTTAACTTTATTAAATACATCATTCAAGGCACTCAGAAAAATCACCGCAATGTTGCGGGTTTTCTCATCTGCCTTAAGTTGTTGGCAGACTTGATAGCCGTTCATGTCCGGCATCATAATGTCAAGTAAAATCAAGTCAGGGGGAGTCAACTTGCTAGACTTGAGAGCAAACTTACCATTTGGTGCAACTCGCACCTTATATCCACGCTCAGATAGCATTTTAGTTAGAAGCCGTAAGTTAGCAGGCTGATCGTCTACCACTAAAATTCTGTCTTGGGATGAGGTGGTTAGCTCCGGTTTCATA
>JBAUJE010000146.1:0-22470 GCA_049683475.1 Coleofasciculaceae cyanobacterium
AAATTGGGGATGAAGCAGGGGTTACTCGTGGTTTAATTAACCAATCTCAAGCAATGGAGATATTAGGGCTTCACCCAAGAGCCTGTAAAACCATCTTGCAAGTTTTTGAATTTAGTAATCAAGACTGTAGAAATTTAGGGCAAGCTGAGCAAGAAAAGCTACTTTCAAATCTACGTCAACAAGCCACGGATTCTCCACTCAAACTGGCTGGTTTAAATAACCTTGGTAGCTTGCTACGAACCACAGGCAATTTAGAAGTATCTCAGGAAGTTCTAAGACTGAGTTTAGAATTACAAGAACCCTCAGCTCTTGGTTCTACTTATCTTAGTTTGGCGAATACAGAACAAGATATAAGTCAAAGACAGCGAGAAGCTTATAGGAGAAGTCAAAAATTACAAGACTTGCAAAAAGCTCGTCAGGCAACTCAAACTGCTCTAGACTCTTACCAAAAAGCTGCCCAAGAACCCTTTGCTACTCAACTGCAAGGCCAATTAAATCGACTTAGTTTGTTATTAAAGGTTGAGCAATGGTTACAGGTAGCTAAAGAGAAAGCAAAAGAAAAAGCAGAAACAGGAAGTTATTTGGCACCTCCAGGTCGCTCCCCAGCTGAGATAAGCTTAAAGAAAATAAATAATTGGCTTCCTGAAATTCAGTCCCAAATTGCAGCATTAGACTGGACTCAGCTACAGAGGGATTTGATTGAATTGCCCCCAAGTTACAATGGGGTTCTTGCCCAAACTCAACTCGCAGAAAATCTTTTCAGTATCCGAGAAATCTCCGCAAAAACATCTCTAGATTTCGGTTCACCTAGTTGGGAAAATATTGAAAAACTCCTTACTGTAGCGCTTCAAAATGCTGAAACAATTGATAATTACCGCGCTCAAGCCCTTTCCCTTGGCTATTACGGACATCTCTATGAACATAAGAAAAACTGGTCTAAAGCAGAAACCTTAACTAAAAAAGCATTACATTTTTCTCAGTCAACTCAGTCTTGGGATATTGCTTATCGTTGGAGTTGGCAGTTGGGCCGTATTTACCAAGAAAAAGGAGAAACTCAAAAGGAGATATCTGCCTATAAAAGTACTTTTCAGATTTTGCAAAGATTGCGCCAAGATTTAGCTGGTAGTGACAAAGATTTTCAATTCACTTTTCGCGAAAAAGTAGAAGAACCTGTTTACCGTAAGTTCGTAGATTTACTACTAAGTTTAGACAATCCTAGTCAAGCCAACCTCAAACAAGCTCGCCAGGTTATAGAGTCACTGCAAATTGCTGAGTTAGAGAACTTTTTGCAGGAACCTTGTGCTGAACCCAACCTAGAGAAAATTGACTCTCTCATTGATAAGCAAGACCAAACAGCTGCATTTATTTACCCAATTATTCTTGATGACCATATCTCAGTAATCCTCAAATTACCTGGAGACAAGAAACTTTACCTTCATCACAGCGAAGATGTATCTGCAACGGAAGTTAGGACAACCCTGGCTGATTTACGGATAAAACTGCAAGAAGTTATACCTGACAAGGCCAAAACTCAATCAGAAAAGGTCTACAATTGGCTAATTAAACCAATTAAAAACAGCTTAGATGAAAATAACATAAAAACTCTAGTATTTGTTCTAGATGGTTCAATGCGAAATGTTCCTATGGCAGCACTCTACAATGGGGAAAAGTATTTGATTGAGGATTATGCCATTGTTGTAGCACCCAACCTAGTACTTAAACATAATAAGCCTTTAGTAAAAGAAGACTTAAAAGTTCTAGGCGCTAGTTTGACTGAACCACCCAAAGGTTTCGAGCAGTTTTCTACACTTGATAATGTCGATACTGAGTTAAACGAAATTGGCAAAACAGGAGTTGATCTCACTTCATTACGAGATCAAAAATTTACTCGCTCAAACTTCAACGAGCAGCTTAATGAGTCAGCGTTTCAAATTGTTCACATTGCCACTCACGGCAAATTTAGCTCAGATCCTGAAGATACTTTTATCCTGACAGCAGATGGTAAGCTAAAAGTCGAGGAGTTAGATAAGCTTTTTCAGCAAAGAAACTTAACTCAAGCAGATGCAATCCAAATGCTGGTTTTTAGCGCTTGCGAAACCGCTAGTGGTGACGAGCGAGCAGACTTAGGAATTGCTGGAAGTAGCGTGAAGGCTGGCGCAAACAGCGTAGTTGCTACCCTCTGGAGTGTAGATGATAAGTCCAGTGTAGAGTTTATGAAGCACTTATATCAATCCTTAGGGCAACCAAACGTGAGCAAAGCCGAAGCCCTCCGTCTTGCTCAAGTACATTTGTTGGAGAGTGGTGAGTACAAGGCTTCCCGCTACTGGGCACCCTACATCCTCGTAGGAAACTGGTTGTAAATAGGGAATTTAGAATTTAGAATTTAGAATTTAGAATTTAGAATTGAAAATTTAGAATTTAGAATTGAAAATTGTCAATCTTCCTCTGCTTCCTCATCTCCCTCATCACCCCCAGCTCCCCCAGCTCCCCCAGCTCCCTCATCACCCCCAGCTCCCCCATCTTCTTTCTAACTCCCGACTCCCTTCACTGACCCACAAGACGCAATTCACCAATCTGATTTGAACTCAACTCAGGTAGTTTATAGTGGCTTAGTAACCCAGTCCAGTCATCTATATAAATATCCCGATTTTGGACGAGTTGATCTATCGCCTCATACCAAATACCCTCTTCAAGATAAGTTAAATAATTCCTTGCTGAATTCTCTTTTTCTAGCTGGCTTTCTAGTTCAGAGCTTAATTCTACCCTTTCAATCCAACCACTGATGGTGGGATTACCTGCTGGTTGTGTATTATCGCAGATAACGGAAAACGACCAATTATATTTATGGCCAGCTTTTAAGGATTTCCCATCCACCCAAATAGATTTATCCTCTGGTAAGTTAAGCTTAACAATTCCCGGTGTTTCTGGCAGTTCAACCCAAATAGGTTGTTTTAGACCTCCTCCTTGAGGATCTGAGAGTACAAACCGGGCATACTCTACCCCCATCGACTGAGAGTAAGGGATATAAAACCAGAAGGTGGGGGAACCTTCAACTGTTGCTCCTAAATTAGTATCTGGTGCAAGTGCAATCAGTCTAGTATCTACTACTGCCGGACATTCTCCTCTAATTGCTCCTCCTCGCGATCGCCCTGAGGCTGTTCCTAACTTTTTCTTTTGCGAGGAAAGGAGGGACTGTATTCGCTGACCTACTGATTGGGCTTGTACCTGGGGGGTATAAATTACAGAGCTAATGCAGCTAAAATTAAGAGCACCAACTAGTAAAAGTTTCCAGGAAAGTAGCTTAGTTTTTTTCATAACTTCTAACCTATCTATTGAGTTTTATTTACTAAATTTAGAAGTGGTGCCCACTACAATTATACCACTAGACAATAAAACAAGGGCGGCAGGAATTAGGGGAATCCAACCACTGTAAGAGAGGAATATAAAATTACACACACCATATAAGATTACTAGGAAAGTTCCACCAGCTAAAGCAATGTAGAGTGGTCGCTGGAAACGCCAAACAATTATTCCTCCAATCAAAGACCATCCTGCAATCCAAACGAAGTCTCCCCAAAATGACCACCACCAAATTAAATCTCTTCCATCTAAAGCTGCACTAATAATTTGGCTAGTCATTTGCCCTTGCAGCACTACTCCTGAGATTTCTCCGTATGGTGTAAAGAAATAATCGTTAGCACTTTGGCGAGAGGAAACTCCAATTAGGACTATTTTATCTTTAACATCTTGTTCAGAAAGCTGATTGTCTAATACTTCTTTCAAGGTTACTCGTGGAGCAAATCTACTAGGTTCGTCTTCGTAGGAACGGTAATTAAGCAACATTTGATATGTTTCGTCTGCATCAAAAATTCCCTGGTAGCCACCAGAGAAAGCTCTTAAACTATTGAAATAAGTGTTACCAACTTTAAACGGCTGCCAATCTCCTTCCGGACTCAAGGGAGGTTGAAAATCTTTACCCTCTGCTTCTAAGTAACGACGGGCGATTATCAAACTGAAGGCATTTGTAGTTGGACAATATTCGTCTGACTGATGAACTAACAGATGACGACGCAAAGTCAAATTTCTATTGTGTTTATTTTCATCTTGAATGAAATCATTAAAACCAACTCTTTCTGATACTGCTGCTTTAGGAACTTCCGGCGGCGGTTTGGTTCCCCTGCTAACCTCCTCACCACTCAACTTATCTGTTTCACTCAATTTGCAGAGGGTAATTAAGCGATTATTGTTCCCTAAACGAGTTGCCAATTCTTCTTGGTCATCCCTAACTTTAAAGTCACGGTATACATCTAAACCGATAATTCGTGGTTGATATGGTTCTAGTTGATCTAAGATGTCATTTAGTGCGGGATCAGGTATTGTTCCTTTGCCTCCTTCGTACTTCTGGAGTAGAATCTCACTAATATCTTCATCCGTTACTTCCAAAATTAGGAAGCGGTCATCTTGTTCTTCCCTTGGTTTCTGATGCAATAAATGGTCATAAGCAGCTAATTCCCACGGTTGTAATCCCCCGAAAATGCGTACCCCTATCACTAAAATGCTGGCTGCCAAACTGCCAAACAGTACTGTACGCCGCCGAGGCTTGCGCAGAGGATACTTACGACTATTGGTAATATATTTTTTATGAAGTTCTGTCGGTTTGGGATTTTTACTAACAGCTTGCTTAAGCCATTGCTCGGAAGTTTCTAAATCCTTACCCCGCAGCAAAAAGCTATGATCTTGTCCCTCCCTTTGCCACTCCATTGCGCGGCTCATTAAGCGCGTATGGACTGCCAGATGTTCTCTATCAGTATCAAGGGTTCTTACTAATTGATTAAAATTTGCCCAAAAGTCTCCTTCATTACGATTAAAATCAATCCACTGTACCTTGGCTAATTCTGGGTGTAATTCCTTCGTATTTACCTCTCGATGCAGAACCGTAACAAAGCGTTTATTCAACTTTGCTGCATACTCTACTTCATCAGCACAGTAAGGGGAATTTATGGAACGGGGTGAGATAATAAATAAGAAGTTATCGGCACTTTCAATCCCTCGATAAATCTCTTGCTGATAGTCAACTCCTGAAGCAATGCTTTCTTGGTCAAACCAAGTAGTTTTTCCCTGCATCTGCAAGGCATCATTGAGTTTACGAGCAAGTTCTGAGTCAGCACGGGAATAGGAAACAAATACATCTACTGACGCTACCGGAGGCTGTCTTAGACTCTCATTGATGAATTCTTCTTGTAACAGCATAGGCAAATGCTGCTGTCTTTGTTGGGCTACCTTCAACCAGGCTTCAGCATGACGCAGGTTGTAACCCCGCAGCAAGACGCTAGGGTTACGCTGCTGTCTCTCCCACTTCAGCGCTTTGGCTAGCAATACCTTATGCTCATTGTAGTAGACTGCATCTTGGCGCAGAATATTCAGCAGTTGGCTTTCATCAAGCAGGTAGTCCTCTTCTTTAACATTGTTGGTGAGGTCAATGTAGTGTAACTGTTTTAGTGCGCTTGGAACTTGTTCTGGCGGTGTCTCCCTGACCAAAATCGGTATGATGCGCTTGTTAAAAGAAAGGGCATATTCCAATTCCTTTTGACAGTAAAAAGAGTGTAAAGATTCAGGTGAGAGTAAAAAGATTAAATTATCTGCTTGTTCAATTCCTCGATTAATCGCTTCCTCAAAAGCCTCTCCTGTCTGAATATCGGTTTTATTTGTCCAAACTGTAATACTGTCACGCCGCAGACTATTACGAATTTTCTCCATTACTACTCGATTTTCCTCTGCATGAGAGAGAAAAACATCAGTCATCAAGTTGTTAGCATTCTTGATACTTTCAGTAATAAACTCGCAATGCAAATCAGTGGGAAGACAAGGGGGTTGCTCATCTTTAAATCTTAGCTTGAGCCAAAATTCTGCCTGCTGTCTTTCGTCCCCGGTTAGTAAATAGCGAGATTGTTTTTGTTGGCGTTCCCACTCCAGTGCCTTTGCTAACAACTGGGTGTGTTCAGCTACATAGTTTTGATGCCGTCCAAAAAGTTCTAGCAATCCCGTCAAAGACTGCTCAAAATCATCAATTCCTTCTCGAAAATAGACCCAGTTGATTTTACCAATGGCTGGGTGCATGTTAGGAAAGCTAGAATGTAAACCCTTAGCTTGATAAGTTTCCCATTCTTCGTCCGTACCGTTGGAAAAGCGCTGCTGCCAAGTTTCTCTGCTAATTTGCTCGACATGCAATAAGGGAATAATCCGCTTGTTGCGCTTAAGAGCTAGCTCAATTTCTTTGCCGCAATAGGGAGAATTGATAGAGTGAGGAGCAATAATAAATAAGAAGTTATGGGCTTTTTCAATGCCCTCATCAATCTGGTTTTGAAAATCAACGCCGAGGGGAATGTCATTTTGGTCAAACCAAATCTTTAAACCTTTCTCCAATAGTCTTGTATATAGCTGAGTGGCAAAAGCTTTACTATCAGCCCGGCCGTAAGAGATAAATGCATCTTGGAAGCTGTCCATATCACATATTAAGCTTTAAAAACTGAAGTTTGCAGACTTTGTTTCAGTCAAATCTAAAATTGCTAATACTCTAACAAAGGACAAAGACTTAGCAAAACACTTCATTAAAACTTTATCAAGTTTTGAGACTAGGCTTCTGTTTAGGGATTAGGAGCAGAACATTGCTGAGAATAATTTCTAAGCTGTCCTACACTGAGATTGGAGATAAGTAGCGACCAAGATGGTTGCACTACAAGGATTTCGCAATTATTGACAATAAGGTTTAAATGACGAACGGCTTACCCTCTGAACTCTAGATTTTACCTCTCAATGGTCAGCTATTTTAACAAGCTGCCTCTTACTGTAAAATTTTGTTGCATAATCTTGCCATCTCTTCTCAGATTAGGTTAACCATCAAAAAACATCTTTCATCTTGGCCAAAACTCAAGTCTCTAATTAGAGCATAATTGATAGTAGAATTTGGACAACTCTGTCAATATTCGCTATTTGATACTAAATAAGTTAAGGTGATGGCAAAATCGAGTTACAGCCTTTATAAAGAACTCTCTGAGTTAATTGAAGAAACCGATCTAAACGAGCGCCAGAAAAATCTAATTAAAACTAGGGTGGCAGGACAGCTAGATTTTTATGATAAAAGAGCAACTAGAGCAAGAAACAGAAATTTTAGATTACGCATTATTGGTATTGTTGCCTCAATAATTGTGCCAACAATTATCAACCTCAATATACCAGGTGATAATGAGAAATCTCGGATTTTCAGGGAAGTCGTTTTATTAGTAGCCTCAGGCTTATCCCTAACTGGAGCAATCTCTATTGCCGTTCATGATTTCCTCAAAGTAGGTGTAGAATACACTCACTATAGGCAGTTTTGTGAAGAGGGAAAAACTTACTATTTTAGATATTTATCTCTTACCGATAAGTATAAAACCTTTGCCAATCATGATGCAGCATATAAAGAGTTCACGGCTCAAATGGAAAATCTATTCCGGCAAGAATCATCTGAATATGTAGAGGAGGTTTTAAAACCTAAAGAAGAGGATGATGAGAAAGAGGAGAAAAAGGAACAGGCTCTCAACCAACTGCAAGATGTCACCTGGCAGTTATCCCAAACCATTGCTCAACGTCCTCCCGAACCAGAACCCGAACTAGAGCCTTTACCTTCTCCTGAAGAGGGCCAAATTAGTTGGGAAGAAACTCCTCCAGGAATAACTGTAACTCAGTCCGAATCTGTAACCTTCTGGGACGATACTTCTAACCAGCCGGGAGAAAGTTCCTTTGCTACCTCGCCTACTAGCTCACTTTGGGGAGAAGCAACTCCAAAAGAGCAAAAAATTGAGTATTTAACAGCAGAAGATATTAAAAAGCTGGTGGGTAAGAACAATAACACCAATGGACAAACTACCACCAGTGTAGTAACTATTGTTAACTCCCAACCGAGCTCAGAAATTACTCAACTTAGCGATAGCGTCTTAAAAGTAGTACCAGGAGACATACGCAAGCACGCAGAAAAATCAGTGCCTTTGCTCTTGCAGGAGTGCGAGAATTGCCAAGTGAGCGATCGCGGCCAAATTGCCTATATCCTGGCTACCACAGAGCATGAGTCTAAAATGGGTCTGTGGATGACAGAACTAGCCTCCGGTTCTGCTTACGAAGGTAGACGTGAATTGGGAAATACCCAACCAGGAGACGGTGTACGCTTTAAAGGCAGAGGCTATACCCAAATCACAGGACGGGTCAACTATCAACGCTGGAGTGATAAACTCGGCATTGACTTAATCTCCCAGCCAGAAAAAGCCGCTGAACCGAAAATTGCAGCCAGGATTATAGTTCAGGCAATGAAAGAGGGTTCATTTACTGGGGTAGGTTTAGGTAAATATATCAACGGTTCCCAGAGAGACTTTCGCAATGCCAGACGTATCATTAACGGTCTAGACAGAGCTGATCATATTGCTAAGATAGCTCAGAGATACTACTCTGCCATTGCTTGAGAACCCTTCTCACTGCCCCGCCAATACTCCTACCAAGCCACTACCATGATTACTAATTCCCGTCGCTACAATATCAACATTCATCGTGCCAGTGAGAAATCAGTTGTACTCAACCTTTCCCTGGAACTAGAACTTTCCCCTGAATCAGCCCAAGCTATTAGTGAGGACTTGCGTACAGCAGCTTTACTAACCAATGAAGGTAGACTACTCGAAGCGATCGCCAGAACGGATGCTGAAGTAATTAATCGAGTTGCTAATGAGCTAGAATCTGTGGCGAGACAGTCTTGGATTGACTAGTAGGTGAATTTAGAATTTAGAATTTAGAATTTAGAATGCAGAATTAAATTCTAAATTCTGCTCAACGTCCATAGCTCCATCTCGCTCTATAACCCCGACAATCAATATGGGTAAAGCTGCTAGCGCTAGCAATACCGCCTTTATCTCCCCACCATGATTCTAAGCGTCGGTGAGCTTGCATGGGAGGAACTCCTTTAATAACAAAATCTATGGCATCTCCTGCAATGTGCCGACTTTTGCTAGATCCACCTACTCTACGATTGACGGCGGGTGGTCGATAACCACTATTAATGGTAATAGGCTTACCGTCGTATAATTCACGAACTTCTTCAAGTGCTTGGGTGACTTTTTTCATGTTATCTACTACCTGGCGGTTTTCCGGTAAGCGGGTGCCGCCTTTTGTCATTTCGGCCCAGTTAAAATGGCAACCATCTCCTAGTACAGGGTCAAAAAGATGAATATCTGATTCTCCCGGAATAGAGATTAAACTACCCCGATCTCTTTGGGATTTTTCTGGGAGACTCTCTGGTTGATCCTGGGGTTGGTTACTAGGTTCACAACCCTGAATTTCAATATGTTGGCGGTAACAAAACCAAACGTTTTTACCTCCCAAAGAACTATCTGCCAAGACAACACGAACGTGAATACCATCCTCGTAAGGGTCATCTTCTAGTAAGGTAAACACTTGTCCTGGATTGACAGACATTTTCTCATGTTCCTTGAGCTGATAGCTTTGCAGTGGTGCGTTTTTGAAGATGGTGGGACTGAGGACTTTTAATTTAACGTTTCCTCCCTGGTGCTGTCTGGCATCAGCATCAGTTTGGGTTAGTTCAGCGTGGTACATGTAGAAAGCAATTGCTCCTACTCCTGGTGCGATCGCCTCAACTCTAATATGACTTGTACCTGTCCAGATAAAGCTAGAAATATCATTGACAATGCCCCTAAATTCGTTGTAAGCATCAAAGGCAAACAGTAGAGTGGGGATATCTGGATCAGCTGGCATACGCTCAAATTGAAGGGCTTTGAGCTTATTGATAATTCCTAGAATGAAGGAGTCAACAGGGACAAAACTCTGGCTGGCATGGATGCATCCTACCCACCACCAAGGTACGGGGAACTGGATAGAGACTTTTTCATAATAAGGTCTAAATTCAATAATTTTTGCAACAATCCCTTGAATTTTTGGAATTAAATCTGATCTAACTTGGCAGGTTGTCCAAAGGGTCTGGTAGTTCTGCTTTTGGCGGGTGAGGGTATTCGCTTGCATTTAATTTTACCTTTATTAAAAAAGGGGCAGATTACATTTATCTTAACCACCAATCAATGGGGATTGATGGGGAGATGGGTGAGATGGGGGAGATGGGGGAGATGGGGGAGATTGACAATTCTAAATTCTAAATTCTAAATTCTAAATTCTAAATTCTAAATTCCCTTTAGATAAGCAATTGACAACTTAACCATTTTCAATTCTGACTCCAACACTTTTAGCAGGATCTTATACTGGGGTAAGGATAGACGGAGTTCTGCAAGTGTAGTGTCATGCAACCTGATTTACAGGGCTTAGAAATTACCAAAGGAGAAATAAGGCGTTGTAGCGGTGTAAATATTGATGCCGTTTATAAGCCGCCGACTCTCCGCAAATTTGTCGCTGAGATTACCAAAACGCTTCTAGTCATAATTTTAATCAGTCTTACTTGCTTGGTTCTCTGGCAGGTATTTCCAGGACATTTGCCACTACTAATAGCTATCCAGCTAGTTGCAACTGTCGCCTTACTATTTGATGATTTTCTCAAAATATATTTGAGTAATAAACATAGGAACTTGGTCAAAATCTTTCAAGAAATTAGCCGATTTAACTCTGTGATCAAAGCTATTGATATCAATGACCAGATAGAGGCTGTCGGCAATTCTCATGTGCGCCTGACCAATCGGGGAAATGTAATCCAAGCTCTCAAGCTGACAAGAGAAGATATCATACGTGCTATAAAAACTGAGCGTATTCTTCGGGAAAATGAGAGCTTTATAAAATTGAACTCAGGTTTATTTGAAAGCAATCTGATGTCTTTAACCGCTTTGCAAGTCAATGACCAGGCAAGTGAGCAGGGAAGATTACTCAATGAAGCCTTACAAATTGTTGTAGAGGTTCAAGATGAAATGAAAAAATTACAGAACCAACGCTGGGAGTAATGAGTAATGAGTGGCAACAAGAATATTTGTTGCTTTTGGGCTAAAACTTATTGCTTAGAAAGTAATCGCATCAGGATAGGGTGAGTAGAAAAATAAACGGCAATTAACTATATCTAGTTATTTAAGAGGTAAGGGGTATTAAATTCTGTGCAACCAGACTTAGATGAAGAGTATATTCAGGTAAGCCGTCAAAAGCAGAAGCAAATGAGCCGTAACCGCAGGTTATTTGTGGGAGGGTTTATTGCTGTGTTGGTATTGGGGACGTTTGTTTCAAAGGCTTTTGGGTTAGAGTCTCGTAGACAGACAAGAAAGGCAACCGGAAGTGAAATTGAAGCCCTGAGTCAACTTTCAGATAATCTTGTTCTGTTAAAGCAACCCTTTGATGCTCTAAAAGAGAGTTTAAAGGCAGGAGGACAACTGCAAGGGGCGACTGGGATAGAAGCTGATACTAGAGTTAAGGCGATCGCTAAGTTGCGGCAATCATTATATGGAGTGAAAGAGTTTAATAGCCTAGACAAACAGGGCACTTTTGTCAGTAACGTAGCCTTTAACCCAGTTGGCAAGACTCTTGCTTCTGCTAGTGCTGACAGCCCTATGAAACTGTCGAATCTAGAAGGCAAAGAACTGCTAACTCTCACTGGTCATAGTAATTCAGTCAGTAACGTAGCCTTTAGCCCTGATGGCAAAACACTTGCTTCTGCTAGTTGGGACGGAACCGTCAAACTGTGGAATCTAGAGGGCAAAGAACTGCACACCTTCATAGGGCATAGGGAAGGGGTCACTAGCGTAGCCTTTAGCCCGGACGGCAAAACTCTCGCTTCTGCTGCTATTTATGAAAGTACAATCAAACTGTGGAATCTAGAAGGCGAAGAACTGCACACCTTCAGAGGGAGTCCTCGCCATGATTTCAATAGCATCGCCTTTAGCCCGGACGGCAAAACACTTGCTTCTGGTAGTTATAAAACGGTCACACTGTGGAATCTAGAGGGCAAAGAACTGCTCACTCTCACTGGACATAGCGGTTCGGTCAATAGCGTAGCCTTTAGCCCCGACGGCAAAACTCTCGCTTCTGCTAGTGGAAACGAGGTAATATTATGGAATTTCAGATGATTTAGTGGAACAGAGTTGTGATTGGCTGCATGGTTATCTAGTTTCTCGTCCAGAAGAAGAGGAATTAAGGGAAATTTGTCAGGTGGCGGGGTGACGCGGGGACGCGGTGACACGGAGAAGTTTTGATTATAGGAAATTAGACGGACTTGAGATAAAAGGCAGAGGGTCAAATACTCTTGTTGAGAGTGGTGCAAGGTTCTGAGTCTCATTCGAGAGTAGTAAAGACTCTTTAATGAGTATCTGAGATTCTCTAGAGAGTGGTAAAGACTCTTTAATGAGTATCTGAGATTCTCTAGAGAGTGGTAAAGACTCTTTAATGAGTATCTGAGATTCTCTAGAGAGTAGTAAAGACTCTCTAATGAGTATCTGAGATTCTCTAGAGAGTAGTAAAGACTCTCTAATGAGTATCTGGGACTCTCTAGAGAGTGGTAAAGACTCTTTAATTACCCTTCCACCCACTCCTGGCTGGTTGAGTTACGACAAATTATGGTAGGGGCGTTCGCAGAGCGTTCTCGGAGAGTAGCATTTGCCCAAAGTTCTTAGACACAAACCAATAAGAATCATGCAAATGCTTCGCCCGCACTTTATTCCTATGGCAGCCTACTACGCCATTTCTTTGGATCTTGAGAGCAGTGAAAAACAGAGTAGATAATAATTGTATTATCTGAAAACTCGTAGAATACAACGTAGGGAAAACGTCGAACCATCGCCCTTCGATAGCTCTCGTGAACTACCCGATACATTTAAAATTCAGTGAAGTCTCATCAACAGTAATTATAGTCTGGGCAAGATTAACCAGCGATAGTATAAACTTTTTAACCCAGATAGCCCTTGCCACCCTACCTGAAATAAGCTGGTTGAGAATAGTGTTAGTTCTGCGAAGCTGTATTTTTATAGTATTAAGCTTTACAAACTACAAACGTGTCTAATATCTTATACGGAGCAGAGCGTGAAATATATGAGAGGATTAAAGAAACCATAGCTAATGGCATTTCAGGAATATCGGAAGTTGAGTTTTCTGAAACAAGGGAACTAGGTAGAGTTAATAAAGTAGACCCTTTAAACCTAACCTACCTTAGAATTAGAGGTATGTGGGGTATACAAAATCCTCTCTCAGTTTTTAATTATATAGACTTAGGCTATCAACAAAAAGCTAATTTTCAATTAATTGCTCTTATGAGTAAAAACAAGTATTTATCTTTTCCTCAACGTGATAGACAAAAACTTGAAATTATCTCAAATGAGAATTTACTAATTAATAACGTTAAAATCAAATCTCCCAATAATCCGGTGCAGCTTACTCCTGCTGTAGTTATAAGTTATTATATAATCTAGTCTGACTAGCACATATAAAATAAAAAACATGGAGGTTATCTCATTATTCTCTGGTTGCGGTGGCTTAGACTTGGGTTTTTCTCAAGCCGGATTTAAGATTGTCTGGGCCAACGAATACGATAAAACAATTTGGGATACTTACGAATTCAACTACCCTAATACTCAATTAGATAAAAGAGATATCAGAAAGATTCCCTCTTCAGACATTCCCGATTGTATCGGTATTATTGGCGGCCCTCCCTGTCAAAGTTGGTCAGAAGCAGGCGCTAAACGGGGAATTAATGATAGCAGAGGTCAGCTATTCCACGAATACATCAGAATCCTTAAAGACAAACAACCTCTATTCTTTCTAGCTGAAAACGTCAGTGGCATTTTAGCGGCTAGACATAAGGATGCTTTTGATAACATTTTGGCTCAATTTGCCGAAGCAGGTTATAGAGTAAGTTATCAATTGCTGAATGCTCATAATTTTAATGTGGCCCAGCAAAGAAAAAGAGTAATTATTGTTGGCTATCAAGAGCAACTAGGTGGTTGTTTTAACTTCCCTCAATCTGGCAATAAAATTTTAACTTTAAAAGATGCCATATATGACCTAAGCAATCTAGAACCTAGTAAGTTAAATAACACCGACTTAGTAGAACATTCTTCCCAAGACAAGACAGTATCTAACCACCAATATCTAGCTGGTGGTTTTTCCAGTATTTACATGTCCAGAAATCGAGTAAGAAGCTGGGATGAACCATCCTTTACCATTCAAGCTGGCGGAAGACATGCACCCCTTCATCCCCAAGCTAACAGAATGGTTTTCATAGAAAAAGATCAATGGAAGTTTGACCCCAACTCAACGAAACCTTACCGCCGCTTATCAGTTAGAGAATGCGCCAGAATCCAGACTTTCCCCGATGATTTTATTTTCCAATACAACAAGATAGCCAATGGTTATAAAATGGTCGGCAATGCTGTACCCGTAGAACTAGCGAGAATTTTAGGCAGCAAGATAAGGGCAGACTTAGAAGAGTATCAAAAGTTCGGCTTTTGTAATAAGGTGAGGAAAAGCCAAGAAGTTAAACAACTGTCTCTAATTTAAAAGCAAGCTTTATCTCTTTAAAAAAGAGCAAATACTTTTCTTGGTGCAACTAGTTATAGGGTTGAAGATGACTACAAAACCGAAAATTATTGTTCTGGATGATGACCCCACAGGTTCCCAGACTGTTCATAGCTGCCTTTTGCTCATGCAATGGGACGTAGAGACATTACGGCTAGGACTAAAAGATGAATCACCCATATTTTTTATTCTGACTAATACTAGGGCACTTACACCAGAGCAAGCAACAGCAGTTACTAGAGAAGTCTGCCACAACCTCAAACTAGCTATAGAAGCAGAAAAAATAGAAGATTTTCTGGTAGTAAGTCGCTCTGACTCTACTATGCGAGGTCATTACCCAGTAGAAACAGACGTAATTGCCGAAGAAGTTGGCCCAATTGATGCCCATTTCCTTATTCCTGCTTTCTTTGAAGGAGGAAGAGTCACCCGTCAGAGCATCCATTACCTAATAATTGACGGTGTCCCAACACCAGTACACGAAACTGAATTTGCTCGTGATTCTGTTTTCGGTTACAGCCACAGCTATTTACCAGATTACGTAGAAGAGAAAACCCAAGGACGTATTAAAGCAGACCAAGTTGAGTGCTTTGTCCTAGAAGATATTCGCCAAGGCAGTTTAGAGCGTTTAATGAAGCTTTCCGGTAACCGTTGCTGTGCTGTTGACGGGGAAACACAAGCAGATTTGGATAAGTTTGCCGCAGATACTTTAAAAGCAGCTTCCCAAGGCAAACGCTTCCTATTTCGCTCCGCTGCCAGCATTCTAACTTCTTTAGCCAACCTTGGTGACCAGCCAGTGGCCGCAGCAGACATGGCTGAGTACGTGCGGGAAGGCAAACCAGGAGCAATTATTGTTGGTTCCCATGTTAAAAAGACCACCCAACAGCTAGAGCAATTATTATTAGAGCCAGATATTGTCGGTATTGAAGTAGAGGTAGCTCATTTATTAGATGGATCAGCAGAGCAAAGAGCAGCACTTCTGGCCAAAATCTTAGAAATTGCCCACCAAGCTCACTCTACAGGTAAAACCCCCACAGTCTATACTAGTCGCCAGGAAATAGTATTTGATAACATTCAAACGCGGCTCAAGTTTGGAGTAGAAGTTTCTGCTCTACTAATGGATGTGGTAAAAGGTCTACCCACAGATATTGGTTATTTAATTAGTAAAGGAGGCATTACTTCTAATGATGTCTTAAGTACTGGACTTGCTTTGAGGTCAGCACGACTTTTAGGTCAAATTATTCCTGGTTGTTCAGTGGTGCGTACCCCTGCTGAGCATACTCAATTTCCTAATTTGCCAGTAGTACTATTTCCTGGCAATGTGGGAGATGCAAAGGCTTTAGTTACTACTTATCAGAGATTGGGGTGATGGGGTGATGAGGTGAGGAATCCTTATAAAATTCTAAATTCTAAATTCTAAATTCACAGCGTTTCTCATGCTCATCTGAATGAAAAACGCTAGATCGCCTTGTGATCCAAGTCACAGATAAATCCGACTAGACTCACAACTCTTCAAGACTTGCCTCAATGAGTAACCTGGCTCAATGTCTGAATATAAGTATTGTCAGTTATTCAAGAGCCAAAGCAATGTACCTCTGCGATCGCGGCATCTACAACCAATATCCTACTTCCGTTGCCAGCACAACTGACAAAGATGTTCTCGTAGCAGTTGGTCATCAAAAAATCACAGCTGAAGAAATACTCAAACGCTACGCAGCAGAAGAATGGGATTTTTCTCAAGCAGACCTTAGTGAAGAAGTACTGAGTGAAGTAACTTTAATTGGGGCAGACTTGAGTGAATCAAAGCTTCAGAAGACAGTATTTAGGGGAGCTAACCTTACAGGAGTAAACCTATCTGAAGCAGACTTGCAGAAAGCTGACCTTACCAAAACAATTTTGACAGGAGCCGACCTGAGCGGCGCTAATCTAGAGAGAGCAAACCTGAGTGGTGCCAAGTTACGAGGAGCAGACTTGATCGGTGCTAACTTGCGCCATGCTGACCTACACTGTGCTGACTTTGATGGAGCTGATTTGACCGGGGCAGACCTAACCGGCGCTAACTTAGAAGGTGCAAATCTTGATGGGGCAGACCTGACGGGTACAACCAGGTCAGACGCTACAATTTCTACAACCAGTCAAGAATTTAACCTGTCCTTGGAAAGTCAACTAGTTGCACTCTAGAAACTGGTTCAAAGAAAATTAGCAAGTTTCTCGACCAAGACTAGCTCTTAAGGTAGGATTATGTGGTTTAGCTAGTCGGCTTGCCGAAGATATCGCTGTTGTTGCATGAGCCCTGATTCTGACGAACAATCCCAAGTCTCAACGGTTTCCCCAAGCGACAATGCGGTGAATTGCCATGAGCAAGTTCACCTAAAAAAAGAAGGGGAACGGTTGATTTTAACCTTGCCACCAGCATCAGAAACGCCTGGTGCTGCCAGTTGGTCTGAACTATGGGAGCAACTCAAGCATCGCCTCATGGGAGGAGTTCGCTTTTGGCAATCCCAGGTGGTTGTCGAACTAATGGCTCAAGACCAACTCTTAGATGCCCAGAAGCTACAAGAGATTGCTGATGCCCTGACAGAAGCTGACTTGACATTGAAGCGAGTTCATACTTCAAGACGGCAAACTGCTGTTGCTGCTGCAACTGCTGGTTACTCAGTTGAACAACAACCTCCGAGTTGTTCCCTTAAACAAACAGTTACTGAAAAAGACGATGAGTTACTGGCAGAACCCCTGTATATACAAATAACAGTACGTAGTGGTGTTGAGATCCGTCATCCCGGTACTATCGTTATACTAGGAGACTTAAATCCAGGCGGTTCTTTGATTGCATCAGGAGATATTTTAGTTTGGGGGCGTCTGCGTGGGGTAGCTCACGCCGGTGCTACTGGCAATCAAGAAAGTCGCATCATGGCACTACAAATGGAACCAACTCAGTTACGTATTGCTGATGCCGTAGCTAGGGCACCAGAAACAGCACCAGATCAGTTTCATCCTGAAGTCGCCTATGTGACACCAGAAGGGATTCGCATTGCCAGAGCCGCTGATTTTGCTAAGACCCACTTTCTAATTTTGAATAAATGAGTCGGATTATTGTCGTCACCTCCGGTAAAGGAGGAGTGGGTAAAACTACTGTTACCGCTAACTTAGGGATGGCGATCGCCAGGTTGGGTCGTAAAGTCGCTCTGGTGGACGCTGACTTTGGTCTGAGAAACTTGGACTTGCTATTGGGACTAGAAAACCGAGTAGTTTACACTGCCCTAGAAGTCCTATCCGGTCAATGCCGGTTAGATCAGGCTTTAGTCAAAGATAAGCGCCAAGAGGGACTAGTACTACTACCGGCGGCTCAAAGCCGTACCAAAGAAGCCATCAGTCCTGCCCACATGAAAAAACTTGTTAGCGTATTAGCCCAAAAATTTGACTATGTCCTAGTTGATAGTCCTGCTGGAATTGAAATGGGCTTTAGGAACGCGATCGCAGCTGCAACTGAGGCCTTAGTCGTCACGACACCAGAAATTGCCGCCGTGCGTGATGCAGACCGGGTTGTCGGTCTATTGGAAGCCCAAAGCATCAAACGTACTAGACTGATTGTTAATCGCCTGAAAGCAGCAATGGTACAAGCAGAACAAATGATGTCGGTTCAGGATGTTCAAGAAATACTCGCCATTCCCCTGATTGGTGTTATCCCCGACGATGAGCGCATCATTGTTTCGAGCAACCGAGGTGAACCCCTCGTCTTGTCGGAAAAAAACTCTCTGCCCAAAATGGCAATCAATAATATTGCTAGGCGCTTAGAAGGTGAAACTGTTCCATTCTTGGATTTAATGGCAGAACACGACAACCTAATTAACCGTCTCCGCCGCCTATTCAGAGGTTAGTTTTTCCCATCGGTGCGCTAGAGAGAGTCTAGCCCCGACCAGTCTTTTTCACAACTCAATAGCCAACAGCCAACCAATTAACCTTCCCCATTCCTCACCACTACCAAACCCATGATTAGCGAACTTCTGGAGAGACTTTTTCCCGGAACTGGTGCTAGCAAAAGTCGCCAGGATGTCAAACGCCGTCTCCAACTGGTTATTGCCCATGATCGCACAGACCTCAGCCCTCAAATGGTTGAGTCAATGCGTAATGAAATTCTAGAAGTAGTATCTCGCTACGTGGAAGTTGATGCAGAAGGATTGGAATTTTCCCTAGAAAGTAGTCAACGAGCAACTGCTTTGATTGCCAATTTACCTATCCGTAGAGTTAGGGGAGAATCACCATTGCCTACCGAGACTGAGATTGAGGGGGAATTTGGGGGTGATGAGGGTGATGAGGGGAGAAAGAATTAAGAATTTAGAATTTAGAATGCAGAAAGATGGGGGGAGAAAGAATTAAGAATTTAGAATTTAGAATTTAGAATTCAGAAAGATGAGGGTGATGAGGGGAGAAAGAATTAAGAATTTAGAATTTAGAATGCAGAAAGATGGGGGAGATGGGGGAGATGGGATGATGGGGTAGCTGAATTTAGTCCAGTGTTGTTACTCTTCACCTCTTCACCTCTTCACCCCCTCACCTCCTTGTCCTCCTTGTCCCCCGGACTCCCGACCCCTGACTCCTTATGAAAAATATCTGAGTTAGATTAGGTTTCTTATACTTAAGTTACTATCTGTGATACTTACAGGTTACTGCTAAAATCTACCTTTCTAGGGGGAGTCAGTGCCATGACTAGTTGTTTGTTGCAATCAATTCGCATCTTTGGGGCGACAGTTTTTCTCCTGACGACGGCGACAATCTCTTCTCAGGCAACGACCCTCACTGGCTTTCAAACCAATGGTAATAATATGAGCGGGATACAGGTGAGGGCTAGTTTCTTAAACGGTGCTTCTGAGACTATCACCTGGATTCCTACTAATAATATTTCCGGAGGGGCGTTTGGTAGTAGCTGGTCCCTCACTCAATCTGGTGACACCTTTAGCTATGCTTGGAGTTTGAGTAATACTGGGGTTGGTATTACTTCTTTGGTAATTGATGCCATTCCCGGTAACACGGTTTTTGATACCTATCCTTTGCTTGAAGGCCCCCTACAAACACCAGGTTCTGCTGAAGGTTGGGAATTTGTAACCCTACCAGGAGAAGGCCCCAATTCCTATGCTTACTCTGACCCCATCGATATTTCCCAAGGAGACTTGTTCGGCACCCTTTCCCTTTATTGGAGTAGTGGGTTTGTGGGCGACATGATTTTTGGGGCAGATACCGATAGTGGTAGTAATAATGACCCCGTACAGCCCCAAAACCCCTTAATCAGTAATTCTCCCCCCACAGTATCTTTCTCTGCACCCACTATCAATGAAGGTCAATTGGCCTCTGCTACCCTATCAGCCACAGACCCAGGAGCAGATGCCATTACCTTTTTCTTGGACGGGAATTTAATTGGCACTAATTATCAGCTCTCAGGCATCCGTTCCCTCAGCACTAGCTTAGGTTTATTTGCCGATAACGGAGAACATCTATATACAGCCCTCGCCAGAGACGAGGACGGCAACTACAGTAATCCTGTCACCGGCACCCTCACCGTACTCAACGTTGCTCCCACCCTCACGGCATTTAACCTTTCTAGTAACACCATCAACGAAGGTGAATCCGTCTCAGCCTCCCTTTCAGCCACTGACCCTGGAGCAGATGGGCAGACCTTTTTTATCAACAATAACCAAGTTGGCAGCTCTCCACAGACTAGCGGAACCCGTATAGCCAACTCTAGTCTCGGTCTGTTCTTAGATGAAGGTACTTTTACCTTCACAGGTCAATCTCAGGATAAAGACGGTGACTACAGTAACCAGTTAATCCAAACCCTCACCGTCCTTAATGTTGCCCCTACCCTTACTCAGCTAACAGAAGACTTAACCGTTACCATCGACGAGCTATTTAACTTTAGCGCCGCCGCCACTGACCCAGGCGTTAATGACCTTCTCAGCTTTGACTGGGATTTTGATATGGATGGTCTGTTTGATGACTTCAGTGGTGCCGGTGGAGAGTGGTTATTTGCCGAAGAAGGCACCTACGAAGTGGGAGTACGAGTGTCCGATGGTGATGGCGGCTTTGATTTTGGCTCCCTTACAGTTGCCGCAATTGCCCCTGAACCAACAGATATTGAACCTGAGACAGTACCTGGTGACGATGGTGTTGATTTTGGTTCCCTTCCCGCTGCCACAATTACCCCTGAACCGACAGATATTCAACCAGAAACCGTACCTGAACCTAACGTAGTCCTTAGCCTACTAGGATTAACTGCTTTAGCTGCTGGTTTCAGAAAAGGGAATTGAAAATTTAGAATTTAGAATTGAAAATTGTCAATCTTCTCCATCTTTCTGCATTCTGAATTCTGCATTCTGAATTCTTTCTACCCCTATCTCCCCATTTCTTCCCTTGAAACAACAGGAGATATACACTGTGATCCTTATGGGTGATAATCTAAAAGACGGTCATTGTAAGCTTTAATACGAAATTTCCGTCCAATCATATCTGTAAAGAGAACTGAATCACACGCATAGGCGCAAGCATGGTCAGCACCCAAGAAAAGACAAACGTTGGCGTTATTACCAAAATCATCGGTCCAGTAATCGATGCTGAATTCCCTAGCGGCAGTATGCCGAAGATTTACAATGCCTTGAAGATTGAAGGCAAGAACGAAGCAGGACAAGATGTTTCGGTCACCTGTGAAGTACAGCAGTTGCTGGGTGATAACCAAGTAAGAGCCGTTTCCATGAGCGGTACAGATGGTTTAGTGCGAGGCATGGAAGTTGTTGACACAGGAGATGCTATTCGTGTTCCTGTGGGCAAAGCAACATTGGGACGGATTTTCAATGTGTTGGGTGAACCCGTAGACAACCGAGGTCCGGTTAATAACGAGGAGACATTCCCGATTCATAGGCCAGCTCCTAAATTCACCAATTTAGAAACTAAGCCCTCCGTTTTTGAAACTGGGATTAAAGTAATTGACTTGCTTACTCCCTATCGACGCGGTGGAAAAATCGGCTTGTTCGGCGGCGCTGGTGTCGGTAAGACCGTCATCATGATGGAGTTGATCAACAACATTGCTACCAACCATGGTGGTGTATCTGTTTTTGGTGGTGTGGGAGAGCGCACCCGTGAGGGTAATGACCTCTACAACGAGATGATCGAGTCTAACGTCATTAATAACGAAAACCTTAATGACTCTAAGATTGCCCTGGTTTACGGTCAGATGAATGAGCCACCAGGAGCAAGAATGCGCGTTGGTCTGTCAGCTTTGACAATGGCTGAGTACTTCCGCGATGTCAGTAAGCAAGACGTGCTGTTGTTTATTGATAACATCTTCCGTTTTGTGCAAGCTGGTTCTGAAGTGTCAGCTCTCCTCGGTCGGATGCCTTCTGCGGTAGGATATCAGCCTACTTTGGGAACTGACATGGGAGATTTGCAAGAACGCATTACCTCTACAACCGAAGGTTCTATTACTTCAATTCAAGCTGTCTACGTACCAGCAGACGACTTGACTGACCCAGCACCGGCAACCACCTTTGCTCACCTAGACGGAACAACGGTGTTGTCTCGTGCCCTAGCTTCTAAGGGTATTTACCCAGCTGTAGATCCTCTCAACTCTACTTCAACGATGTTACAACCTAATATCGTTGGTGAAGATCACTACGGCACAGCCCGTGCAGTGCAACAAACACTACAACGCTACAAAGAACTCCAAGACATCATCGCCATTCTCGGATTGGACGAATTGTCAGAAGATGACCGTGTCATCGTAGCTCGTGCCCGTAAAATTGAGCGCTTTTTGTCTCAACCGTTCTTCGTAGCAGAAGTCTTTACTGGTTCTCCTGGTGAGTATGTTTCCTTGGAGCAAACTATTAAGGGATTCCAAATGATTCTCAATGGAGAATTGGATGACTTGCCAGAACAAGCTTTCTACCTAGTAGGCGATAT
>JBAUJE010000147.1:0-2638 GCA_049683475.1 Coleofasciculaceae cyanobacterium
TATCAACGCTCTGGTGTTGGCAATCGATCTCGACGAACGAATTGCCGGGACGATCGCCGCGCAGTTGGGTATCGGACCCAAAAAGGCTGCCGAAATTATTAAAGAATTGAGAGAGCGGGGACAGTACCTCAATGTAGACGATCTGATCGGACGGCTAAAATCGAGATTGAGAGGCACATCTCTAGACTTGAGCGTTAAAGAAGAAGCCGTAATTCGCCGATCGCTCGAAGGGAGATTATTCGTCGTTCCGGTTCGTAACCAGCAACAAGCCCTGGCGACACCCGTTACCCAGTCATTGTCGGGTATTGAGGAGCCAGCGAAGTTAACCGGAAAAACTCCATCGCGTGCAGTTACAGGGAAGCCCCCTGCCCCTCAGATTGCAGGTACGTCAACAGCGGAACCCACTGCCCTACCGCCCGCCCGATCGCCATTAACCCCACCTGTCGGACAGATGCCCTACTATCAAGCTCCAGTAGAGAGGCAACCAGGAGAAGCCAGAATTGCCAGAAGTCGTGCTGAACGTGCTAGATCGCGTCGAGGGGAAGTTCCTGCGCCTTCACAGCAAGCCATTCCGATGGACAACCGAGAGATTAAGGAGGCAGCAGAACGCGATCGGGGAAATGCGATCGCCGCAGAAGCAAGACGGGTGCGCGACGACATTAAAAAAGTCGAAGCGGCAATGCTTGACGATACAACAGTCAAGGTATTCCCGAAGCGACAAACTTACGGGCAGAAACGCGATCGCGAAATCGAGCGAACAAATAAAGCGATCGCCGACGCGGAAGCATCTAGGGAATTAGTGGGTAAAACGATCAACAACGCCAGGGCAGACAGAGATGTTCTCGATCGTCGCATTGAAGAATTTGAAACTCGATTGGGAAACCTCGACGATCCGTTGGAGATTCCGTATTACGATCGCTCCGGACGGACAGCGAAGGAGGTCAAACAGGGAGTCAAGGATGCCCGAGGGCGGATCGACGATCGTCTCAAAGAAATTGATACCAGCTTAGCGGCTAGAGATCGGGTTATCTCCGCGATCGATGAACGGGTGGGCGTGTTAGATGTTTTTGTGGAAGAAACGCTAGCGACGGTCGATCGCTTGCCGTTGGGAACCCGAGCAGAAGCAATGTCCCGATTGGATTTAGCGATCGCTCGGCTAAGGGAAGTTAAAGGCGGTAGAGGCTGGAAAGAGATTCGCGATCGACTGACAGAAGAAATCGATCGGATGAAAATCGAGATTGCCGACAATCGTCGCGCTAGCGCTGTAGAATCGGCGCGAGAAATGTTGAGATGGGCGCGAGCGACAAGATCGGAACTCATTGGGGAGCGAGCGACGGCGGGGGCAAACGCACTGCTGAAAGAGAGAGAAGAATTGATAAGACTAAGAAATCGATATGATGCCCTTCCCAATCGCGCCGATGAGTCAACACTTGGTTTACTGAAAGAGACGGCTAAACGTCGAGAGCAAATCGAGCGCCAACTCGGAGCGACGCAAAGACTCGCACAGCAGTACAAGCAAAATGCCGTGCGTTTGGCAGAAGAGTTGAACGCCTCAACTCAAGGTTATTTTGAAGCGATCGCCGAACTAGAAGGAGATGACTCCATCTACCAGCAACGTCGTCGGGCAGCGATCGCCTCGACAGAACAAGTCATTCAAAGTCGCTTAGAAAGCGCACGCAACGACTTGACTCGATTGAGGACGATCGCCGATCCGCAAATTGGTATTCGCTACGTTATGCGACAAATCCCGGACGCATCGGGAATGTATGAGCCTTCCGATGTGACAACTTTGGGGAGAGCGCGTAAATCGGTAGATGCCCTAGATGAAGCAGCGCAAATTCGCAAATCCGCTATGAGTCAATTAAGGGGAAGGATTGTCGCCGATCGAGGATACCTGCGGACGATCGAAGGGGCATTCGATTACGATTCCCCGCGACTGGAAACGGCAACCCAACTCAAGAAGGTCGAGGGGGAATTACAGCGATGGCAAGATCTCAAGCGCAAGACGGTCTCCGCTTTGGATTTCGATGCCAGAGTTTTAGAAGAACGACTGGAAGAGTTGCGGGTTCAAGATCCGATTTCCTACACGCAAATCAAGGGAGATAAATTACGCCAACAGATGAAACGCGATCGGCGTCGTGCGGAAGAACTACTCGATCGACGTATCAATGGGTTGGAAAATTGGAAGCGGAAATTACAAGCCGATGCCCGCGAAGAACTGAAATATAGCAATCGTTCCCAACAGGAAATTCGCCAAGAAATTACAAAGATTAACGACGAAGCGATGCAGTTGGGTAAAACCCGACGAGGGGAACTCTTGGGGGCGTGGAATAAAATTGCCGGAACATTGAAAGACGAACGGCGAGTCGATGCGTTTGTAACGAAACTACAGTCGGAAAGGGCGAGACTGGGCGATCGCGCTCGATCGGGCAAACAAGTTAGTGAAGGACTTAAAGGTAGTAACTGGACGCCCGCGCAACTACAAGTTCTCGAACAACTTTCAGCGGAAGAATGGCAAGCGGTTGTCGATGCCGCCGATTCCGGTTCGCTGACGTTGATGCGCGATCTGGGACGCAAGGCGCAAGAATGGAGAGGTCTGATCCAACAGCGCGATAGTTTGTGGGCGAAAGCTCAGGAT
>JBAUJE010000148.1:0-18010 GCA_049683475.1 Coleofasciculaceae cyanobacterium
CCAATAAGAACCCAGATGCTGTAGGAGAAGCCGTACAATTATGTTTGTTCGACTTATCCGAGAGCTGGGGAGAGTTGGAGTAACTTATGGAACCCCCTGCCCTTCTAGGCATGGGGTGATCTCAGTAGACTTAATATCACCAGTTTCTCGGTCGAGGCCAATCAACGTAAAGCAATTACGACCAAAAAGTTATGATATCATTGCATCTGCTTTATTTATGAAAATTAATGAAACACTTAAGAAATCCTATAGTGAAGGTAGATGACCGATTCTAGCTAGTTCCTCTAACCTAAGAACTAGGTCTTAGGTAATTGCTGTGACGTTCACATTTTGTTACAAAGGTTATAGAGAACTCTCGTGGATTGAGAACCGTATGTTTGGTGGCTTTGCCGGTACAACCAATAAACCTGGCACCGACTGGGGAGAGCAAATGCTCAACACAGTTGCCAGCAAAACGATTCGCCACCTGTTCACTCAGAGCGAGTCTGTGGATGTTTCAGTACGCTGTTATCCTTCCAGTAAGCTCTTACAGGGTAGCATCGACAGCTTTAAAATGAGTGGTCGTGGTTTGGTAATTCGTAGGCAATTCCGGACAGAGGAGATGTCCTTTGAAACTGATGCCGTATCACTAGACTTTAGTTCAGTTCTTCAAGGCAAAATTACTCTCAAGCAACCCACCCAGGCGATCGCCCAGGTCAATCTAACAGAAGTTGACATCAACGATGCCTTTCAAGCCGATTTGGTAAGAAAGCGCTTGGAAAACCTTGAACTGCCAAGCCTAGCTGAACTAACCGACGGTCAGCCAATTTCTTTTACCGACGTACACTTACAACTACAACCCAACAACCGTATCAAGCTATTTGCCAAAGCCTCACTCCCCAATCACGGTTTAGTACCAATTTGCATGACCTCTACCCTTGCAGTAGAGCGACGCCGTCGTATACTTTTCCAAGACTCCCAATTTGAACCCGACAGCATACCAGAATCATCGCAAGAAATTGCTCAAACTCTAACATCAGCCTTGGACGAGATTTTAAATAACATGGTTGATTTAGATCGCTTCAATCTTGATGGCGTTAAAATGCGCCTCAATCGTCTAGAAACCCAAGGTAAAACCCTCATCTTCAGCGGTTACGCCCAAATTGATCACATACCTAATAATCCTTGATGGGGTGATGTTAGCGTAGCCCGACGAAGTCCGGTGATGGGGTGATGGGGTGATGGTGAGCAATCCTTGTATAATTCTCAATTTTCCATTCTCAATTTTCCATTTTCAATTTAATCGAGCACTCCCCTGACAATAATTACAGTACTGTCTACACCCCGTGCGATCGCTTCTGGGATATTACCCTTAATCACCTGTTGCAGTAGTCCTTCCCGACTTGCCCCTAACAGAACCACGTCAGATTGCTTGGTTTGTGCTAGGTTAACTACTGCTTCCGAGACAAAATCATCGAGGACAGAAATTACTCTCACCCTAGTATTGACACGCTTACTAATCAACTCTGCTGCTTTCTTGAGCAAGATTTTACTGGGTTTAGTTTCAGACTGGGGGAAAACCTGAGCTACCGTAATAGTTGGCTTCGTACTAAGGGTTGCTAGAGCTGGTAAAAGTTTGAGAGCATAGCTAGAATTGGGACCTCCCGAAATTGGTACGAGCCAATTGTGCCAAGCCAAAGGCAAAGGGCAATAGGTAACAGTAGTACCATCATTGAGTAAACCTTCCTTGTGACCTAGTTTTACCACTACCAACTCACAGGGAGCTTGTCGAATTACTGTATCAACAGTATTGCCAAAGATACGACCAGGACTTTGGGAGGGTGAACCTTTCCAGCCCATTAACATTAAACTAATATGTCTTTCCTTGAGCGTCTCTAGAATTGCTTTGGTTGGGTCATGAGACACTCTAATTTGAGAATGAACAGGAATCTCCCAATCTCGCCCTAATTCCTCTGCTTGGTGCAGCAACTTCCTACCTTGGGTCGTATTTACCGGCGTTTGGGTAGGATCATCGCTGCGAGCAATAGGGATAACATGAAGGCACTCTATCTCATAGTCTCGCTGGCGGGCAATAGCAACAGCAATCCTGAACAAAACCGGTGCTGTTTTAGGATTAGCCAAAGGAACCAACAAGCGTCCTCTGCCTGTAGCTGGAGCGCGGGTTTGGTAAACTATGTAGGAAGGTTCGGCAGAAGGTCCAACTTGGTCTGTTTCGCCACTGAGATGATCTGCCTCGGCGCGAATAATATCAGCCCGGGTGATGATACCAACTATTTTGCGGTCTTCCGTCACAGGTAACCGGCTAACTTGGTAGTGATTGAGTAAATATAAAACGTGACTTAAAGAATCAGTTGGTATAACGGTTACTGGTTGGGGAGTCATAACTTGGTCAATAGTTGTATCCCCAGGCAGCTTATTTTGTGTCCCTTTAGCAATATCTGTCTGGGTGATGATGCCAACTAACTGACCATTCTCTGTGACTGGAAAACCACGATGGTGGGAATGGGAAAAAGCCTGAACCGCCTCATCGAGAGTCATCTGGCTAGCTAAAGTTTCCACCCGTCGTTGCATCAGATCAGCAGCCCTCAATTGAGCTAAAGAACCCTGATCAACGTCTTCTGTGGCTTGAGTGTAACCTCTCCACTCTAAGAGACGCTGATAGAGGGAACCTTTTGCTAGGTTATCTGCCACCACGTAGGAAACCACGCAAGTAATCATTAAAGGCAGCACGATATTAAAGTCTGTTGTCATCTCAAAGACAATCACAATCGCTGTAACCGGCACTTTGGAAACAGCACTAAAAAATGCTCCCATACCAGCTAAGGCATAGCTAGTGGGGGAACCCAATCCCAACATATGACCCTCAGCGACTCCTACTAGGTAACCAAGGGCAGAACCCAAGACGAGAGAAGGATTAAATAAACCCCCTGGTGCACCAGAACCGTAGGAAAGTAGACTGAGAAGAAAGTAGGCAACAAAAGCCAAACTGGTAAATTGCCAACTAGCCTCACCTGTAATTAGCAACTCACGTAAGCCACTATTATTACGAAAATCTGCTGGTAGTTGTGCTACAACAAAGCCACAAATCATACCTGCCAAGCCGATACGCAAGGGCAAACTTATTTTTAAGCGCTCAAAACCATTCAAACTAATCAGTAATCCCTGATGAAACAATGCCCCAAATAAACCAGCTAGGACACCAAGTAATAAATAGAAGGGAATCTCAGGTACGCTGAAGCTACTAGTTAAGCTGGTCAGTTGTAAATTAAGCTCTAGGCTACGTCCACCCAGCAGCCGTGAGACAACAGCACCAATGAAGGAAGAAAGGATAGCAGTAACCAGGGTGAGGTTAGAGAGGTCATGGAGCAATTCTTCCAAGACAAACAAAATACCAGCCAGGGGAGTATTAAAACCAGCCGCCAAGCCAGCAGCAGCCCCCGCAGCAATCATGTGACGGCGGTGTTCAGGTGATGTCGGTACCCAACGACTCAATTGAGCGGCTAAAGCTGCCCCAATGTGTACTGTTGGTCCTTGTCGCCCCAAAGTTAAACCAGCAGACATGGAGAGAATACTACCAATGAGCTTAACTAAAGCTACTCGCCAATTCAAAACAACGGGAAAATTGGCAAGTGCCCCTTTAATTTGAGGGATACCGCTACCCGTTGCTTCTAATGCCAGAGAATTAATCAGTAAGCCGCAAAGAGTTCCTAAGCAAAGTCCAAAGGCAGGCAAGACGATGGTAGGGGGTAGTAAGTTAGAAGCCTGAATACGCAGCGAACCCAACCAGTTGACACTTTGCTTGAGTAAGACAGCAGAAAGTCCTGATACGATCCCAATCAAACATGCTTCGGCAATTGCCAGACGTCGTCTGGGTACTAGCCATTGACGAAGAGGATTTATCATCGGTTCAATGCTTGAGGATTGAAATGTAGAAGGTTGTTGGCTACAGATATTGCCACAGACTAATTATTAATATTTGCTAACTTAGCAAGTGAAAAGTTAAAAATTCAATCTTCAACCCTAACATTCAACCGATTAGTATTATCCCCGACACCCGACACCCCACAAAGTGATTCCTCACAGTTTGGAAGTCACCGACATTTTTCCGATAATCAAAGAGGGTGTGTAGATTGGACCATTCCAGTCTGCATCATTTCCTAAAGCCACCACGTCCTTAATGGCACTGTAAACGTTTCCAGAAACCATTGTGTCTTTGACTCTGCCCATAATTTTGCCCTGGTGTACCCGATAACCTAGCTCAACATTGATGGAAAAGTCACCAGAGATGCCAGCACCACTCCCTAGCATCTGGTCTACAATTAATCCCTCGTCTAACTTGCCAATTAAGTCAGACAGGGAGTCTTTCCCTGGTTGAACCAGCAAGTTAACCAGTCCCGGTGTCGGATAGCTACCCAAGCTAGAGCGAAATCCATTGCCAGTAGTGCTGTTACCGAGCAATCTACCCGTAGTGCGATCGCTATAAAACTGTTGTAATTGTCCTTCTCGAATCAACAAGATAGGCCGAGTAGGAGTACCTTCATCATCAAAAGGACAGCTGAACGGCCCAACATCTGGTTGCTGAGATAAACTCAGGGAGCTTGAGGTTACTAGCTGACCAAGGCGATCGCTCCAAGGAGTGGCATTCTCAACTACTCTTTTACCGTTTAAAGCTTCTTGAACTGTGTCCCAGAGTATATCAGCCGCTTTTGCTGTTAACAAAATCGGTAGGCGACCAGTAGTTGGCAAGACGTTTTCTTGACTCCAAGCGAGGCGCTGCAAAATTTGCCCCACAACTCTTTCTGGGTTAAGGCTACCTCGCTGAGTCTGACCATCAACCACACTCAAAAAGTCATCCCCTCGCACCCATTCTGCTGTCAGGAAACAGCTAAGGGTATTGTCGGTATAATGACAATCTAAGCCGGTTGAGTTAATTAGGCGTGTGGTTTCTGACTCGCATTCCCACTGAGCTGTACAGAGGACTTCGGGGTAAACGTCACGAATTTGGGCGATCGCTTGCTTACCCATTGCCACCAGTTCTTCTACAGATACCACATCTCCTAGATCGGGATAGTGAGTCATCGGTGCTTGAGTCAGTTCTATTTCTTCTGCTTGATTAAGCTGACACATGGCAATCGCCCGATCTACTAAATCTTGAGGTTTAACAGAACCATAAGCAACCGCCAGTCCCGGCTGTCCCTCTCGCCATAGTCGTAGCGCCACGCCTTCTGACTGGCTGCTTTCTAGCTGCTTGAGGCGATTTGCTTCAAAAAATACTGGTTTGGAGAGTGTGCGTGACTGATAAACCTCTGCGCTGCTTGCCCCTGACTTTCGAGCTAGTTCTAGAAGCTGTTCTAGGTGCAACGAGGAAGGCAAATCTTGAAAACCCATATAAAAAAATTTGCTCACTGGTCATTTGCGCTCCACTTATCATCAGTTACTAGTCATGGTGATTAGCCATTGGAGCGGAGCGCACCATTAGTCATCGATAACTTTTGGTCTGTTTCTTGAACTAATGACTAATAGCTTTACTTCAACTCTTGCAGTAACCAAAAACCCGCAAATCTTTCCGATTTTGGGCTTGACTGTATGGCAAGAAAATGCACCTGCTCAGCCTTCTGTTTTGCTAACTCGAAACCTTTTGCTTCTGCTAGAATTTGGGGTGCTTTGATGTTTTCCAAAATCCAGCTATCACTAGCACCAGTTTCCAGTAACAATCTTGCCTTCGGCTCACTCTCAAATCTGACAAACGCTATTTCTATACCTGACATCCAGGCGGCTAAAGGTTTAGCTCGAGAGGAGTAGATAATGATGCCGGGGATTCGGCGATCAGGAGTTAGACCCATCGTTGAGAGGGGAAAGGCTTCGGCAAAATCAATTTCCCACTGATCCATTTCTGCAAAGGTTCCCGCCTCCAAACTGACAAACGCCCATTTTTCTCCCTGCAAAGCATCAGGTAGTGGTTGCGGTGTCTGGGATTGATAGCGAACAAAAGCAGATGCCCCTGCTTTCTCTTCATATCCAGGCTGATTAGGATAGAAGTCTTCTTCTCGCTGTTGTAGCCACCTTTCTAGGGCATAAGTACGACGTGTCACCTGAGCAGGAATATCAAGCTCTTGGCAAGCTTTGGTAATCATATTGCTCATTTGGCGGCGAAAGAAGCGAACTTTTTGGGGAGGTTTTTCAGCAGAAGCGATCGCTTCTGTCAATGCCTCCCGTAACCAAATAGAATTTACTTGTTGATTGGGACAAAACTGAGAATATTGAAATAGGTTCTCAGTTGAGATATTGACACCCATTGGACTTTCGCAAACTAAAACTTCCCACACCTTCTTCTGGTTTTCATCCAAAATTGGGCGTGAGTAAAAATCAATTTCCCAAATTGTTCCCATGCCACACAATTAAGATCCGGCTCCTTAATTCATCATACGGTTCTAAGGAGACATTATTTTGCTGCTTTTGTATTTCCTTTTGCCTGGGGCATTATCATTTCTCTAAGAGGCAATAGAGGGTTAAAATGAAGGTTTATGAGTAATGAGCGTGCCGCTGTTGAAGCAGCGAACGAAGCTTTTTATCGGGCTTTTGAAAAAAAAGACATTGAGGCTATGAGTGCTATCTGGTCCCAAGGTACAGGCAGTATTTGCATTCACCCTGGGCGTGGTGAACTACGAGGGTGGAAGGAAATTCGCTCATCTTGGGAACTGATATTTAAAAATACTAGATATCTCGAAATTGACACTAAAATTATTGCCACAGAAATTTGTGACAATATTGCCTACATTATTGTGATCGAAAATCTCCTGCAAGTCAGTGGTGGCAGAAGAATCCAAGCACAGTCAATGGCAACAAATATCTTTGAGCGGATGGCAGATGACTGGTACTTAGTGCATCACCACGGCAGTCCGATTATGGGTTGAGGAAGGGGAGACGGGAGAGGGTTTGAGCGTTTTTACCGTCACTTGCCAAATATCAGGATTCAACTGCCCCATTCAGGGTGACAATACCGTTTTATCTTTTCTTAGTTAAAATTCTGCCTCGCTCACTAAGATTATTACCATTGAGGTTTGTTCCTAGCTAGCGAGGCAATTAACTGCTTTTAACTTCCAGCAAAAAGTACTTAAATTACTTGTTCTACTTCAGCAATTTCCGGAATTAATTCACGCAAACGCCGCTCGATGCCCATTCTTAGAGTCATAGTCGAGCTAGGACAAGAGCCACACGCTCCCTGTAATCTGAGTTTAACAATAGGACCATCTAACTCGACCAACTCAACATTCCCACCATCAGCCATCAGGTAAGGACGCATTTCGTCTAGAACAGTTTCAACGTTATCCGGAGTTAGAGCCATTGCTTGAGACATAGTTCACCTCTTGTTATGTTTCTTGTTATTTCTGGAAAAATTAACTCGAATAGACGGTTCACCCTTAGTGAGGGATTACTTGCAACCAAATTATAGAAGACGTAGCTCTAAAGGGGTTGCTCACAGATAACTCTAAAGAAGTTAGGACTTACACAGTGAAACGGAAAAATCATAGTTCTAGGTTATAGGGTTTGCCGAGCTTTGCAGAGCAGACGCTACGCAACGTCGCTACCGCTACGCTAAGGTGCGCCCTTCAGCATTGGCAGTTAGGGCATACAGGGAACAGGGAACTCTTAAGTGAGGATTACAGCGATTCTAAATGTCTTAGTGCGTAAGTCCTAGAATTCAAGAATTGATAATTAAGAATGAATAATTGATAAGTTCCTCTTCCTCAAAGAAAGACCGATTGAGCAGGAGTAGTTTAGTGGTTCCCTCCAATTTTTGGCTTTTTTCTCCTTGAAAGGAGAGGCTTTCGACCAAATTAATTAATTATCAGTTATCAATTGTCAATTATCAATTGGTAAATAATTATTACCAGCTATCGATGAAAAGCATATACAGCAGTTTCTACACCTTGGCAATACTCTCATCTACCCCTTCTAAAGGATTTTGCTGTCTAGTGTCTTTAAAATTAACTAGGGATGGATCATTGGCTTGAGTTGTTTTCCTCAAAGGTTCTTGAAACAGAGGTACTGTAAATGTGACTGTTGAACCTAGTCCTTCACCCATACTATAGAAGTTAACGACACCACCCATTGTTTCTACAAGTTTTTGGGAAATTGTTAGACCCAAACCTGTACCACCGTATTGGCGGGTGCGCTCACCATCTACTTGAGAGAAGGTTTGGAAGAGCTTGTCTTGCTTATCGAGGGACACACCAATGCCAGTATCTGCCACTCTTACTCTGACTACACCCGGTAGTTCCTGACCATTAAATTTTACCTTTTTCTTAAGTACCTCAGCGCTAATTGTCACACCACCTTCGTGGGTAAATTTGATGGCATTGCCCACCAGGTTTAACATCACCTGTAAAAGCCGCTGGTAGTTTCCATAGAGAATTATTGCATCATGGGTTGCAGGTAGTTCGATGTTAAGGCTAAGATTCTTCTGCTGTGCCTGATTGTATGTAAAGTTGTAAACAGCCTCCATCAACTCATCAAGCCTGACGGGGTCCATATCGAGCTCCATCTTACCGGCTTCGATTTTGGCAATATCTAGAATGTCATTGATAATATCGAGCAAATGCAGAGCTGAATAATGAGCAACCTTGATGAATTCGCTCTGCTCCTCTGAATCATCTACCATACCGTCTATAATCAGCTTTAGAGAGCCAATAATTCCATTGAGGGGAGTACGTAGCTCGTGAGTTGTGTTAGCCAAAAATTCGGTTTTGAGCCGAGACACTGCTTCAGCTTGCTTACGAGCAACTTCCAACTCTTTGTAGAGTGTGGCATGAGCAATAGCTGTACCAACTTGTTCAGCTAGTTCTCGCACTAATTCGACTTCCGAATCACTCCATTGACGGCGGCGATCGCACTGTTGTAGGCTAATCAAACCATTAGGCTCATCTTTATAGGTGGTAGAAACCACTAACACCGACTTTTGCTGAAATTTGTTCTCAATTATTTGCTCTACCACCACGGGAGTACGACTAGAAAGCGCTTGAGAAAATTCGGACTCCTCAGAGAGTTCTAATTTTCTTCCCAGCATTGACTCAAAGGATTCTTGACTGTATTCGCCCTCAACCTTTACTGATTGCTTACCTGCTCTATAGGAACATACGATACAGCGGTTAACCTGGAGTGCCTTGCCCAGACTTTCAACAGTCTGATGCCAGATTGTCTCTAGATCAAGGGTGCGACGAATCTTACGGGAAATTTGGGTAAGCAGTTTTTGATTAGGGTCTAAACTCAAAGGTACCAGGGAGTCAATCACGCTTTGCACCGATGTCTCTGGTAAATGGTGACCTATGACCAAGACGTTAGTTGTTTTGCCCTCTGCTTGCAAAATGGGGCTGATTACCAACTCAAAGGTCAAATATTGCCCCTGGTAAGAAAATGAATGAATGCAACGTTCAGGAGTTCTTTGCTCAAGAACCCGTTGAATTTGCTCCCGATACGCTTCAATCGCCATCGGGGAAAAAGTATTGCTTAGGGGAAGTCCAACTACTTGTTTATTGTTTAGACCATATTGCTCAGCTTTTTGCCAGTAAAAAGAGTGGCATTGACCAGATACATCCTGAGTAAACGCAAGTTCGGTGCCTAACCCCTGCCAAAAGCCTTCTTTGCTCTGTGCAGTAGGAGATTCCATATTGGTATACCCAGATATATGATGTTGGAAATTCTCAGGAGCAGTCATCAGAAGAAACCGGAAACTGTAAGTGACGAACTTTTAGTGAGTACTTTTAATATTGCTTCAATACCACCGATGGCTGAGAGCTTCATATTCACTTCTATCTAGTACGACACACCCAAATGTCTTCAGTCGTTCCATTCACCGCGCGGTGGTACAGGCGGATTACGCTCTAGGGTACGGGTTAACTCATCATCTCGATCTCGTTCACCTCTGAGCCATTGACGGATTGCCGTTTCAATTACCTTACTAGGATCATTGGTCAGATGCTTGATTTGGTCCAACAATTCTGCATCCAAGTGGATGGAAATTTCTTCCTTGTCGGCTGAGTACTCTTGACGAGTCGAATGATCATTCATGAGCAGTGTTTAGTTCCCCTTCTTAGAATTTTACGATACTTAGTTATCAGATAAGTGAAGCTATCTTAACTAGTAGCAGATGTAGCGGTGGGTTTAAGACTAATACATTCCCACCCTTCCCCAAATTCCCGCCCATGCTCTGATATAAACATTAAAATACGTTAAGTACTCCTGAACTTACTGGCTGGTTTTTTGACACCACCGATAGCAATGACTGAAGTTCCTGTCTCTCGCATTCGTAATTTTTCGATTATTGCTCACATTGACCACGGAAAATCCACCCTAGCTGATCGACTTTTGCAAACCACTGGCACAGTTAATGAGCGCCAGATGAAAGAACAGTTCCTAGATAACATGGAACTCGAAAGAGAACGGGGTATAACCATCAAGCTGCAAGCAGCTCGGATGAACTATACAGCCAGCGATGGACAGAAGTACGTTCTCAATCTAATTGACACTCCTGGTCACGTTGACTTTTCTTACGAGGTGTCGCGCTCTCTGGTCGCCTGTGAAGGAGCTTTATTAGTTGTAGATGCTTCCCAGGGGGTAGAGGCACAAACATTAGCTAATGTCTACCTAGCACTTGAGCATAACTTAGAAATCATCCCCGTTCTCAATAAGATTGATCTTCCTGGAGCTGAACCCGAAAGAGTGATTGCTGAAATCGAGGAGGTTATTGGTCTTGATTGTAGCGGAGCAATCATGGCATCGGCAAAGGAGGGTATTGGAATTGAGGAAATTCTTGAATCAATTGTGCTGTTAGTTCCGCCACCCCAAGATCGAGTTGACCAACCGCTCAGAGCCTTGATTTTTGACAGTTACTACGATCCTTATCGCGGTGTAATTGTTTATTTTCGAGTGGTAGATGGCACTGTCAAAAAAGGCGATCGTGTTCGTTTAATGGTATCTGGCAAAGAGTACGAAATTGACGAACTTGGTATTCTTGCCCCTACTCAAGTCCAGGTAGAGGAACTGCACGCTGGTGAAGTGGGCTATTTTGCTGCTGCCATTAAAGCTGTAGAAGATGCTCGCGTTGGTGACACAATTACTTTAGCTAATGCCCCCGCCCATCAACCCTTACCCGGTTACGCTGAAGCCAAGCCAATGGTATTTTGCGGATTGTTTCCTACAGATGCTGACCAGTACGAAGATTTGCGGGATGCTCTAGATAAGCTAAAACTCAATGATGCTTCTCTCAACTACGAACCGGAGACTTCTACCGCGATGGGGTTTGGTTTCCGTTGCGGCTTTTTGGGTCTGCTGCATATGGAAATTGTCCAAGAAAGACTCGAAAGGGAGTACGATCTCGACTTAATCACCACAGCTCCTTCTGTGGTTTATAAAGTAACTACCATTCAAAATGAAGTTTTAGAAATCGATAATCCTAGTCTTCTACCTGCGCCTCAAGAAAGGGAAAAAATTGCCGAGCCCTATGTTCGTGTAGAAATGATTACTCCAGAAACCTACGTCGGTACTTTGATGGAACTGTGCCAAAGTCGGCGGGGTGAATTTAAAGACATGAAATATCTGACCCAAGGAAGAACCACCCTAGTTTATGAATTGCCCTTGGCAGAAGTTGTTACAGATTTCTTTGACCAGATGAAGTCACGCTCACGGGGCTATGCCAGTATGGAATACCACCTGATTGGCTACCGAGACAATCAACTAGTCAAGTTGGATGTTCTCATCAATGGCGATGCTGTTGACTCTTTAGCGCTAATTGTTCATCGTGACAAAGCCTACAACGTTGGTCGTGCTCTGGTAGAAAAACTCAAAGAATTAATACCTCGGCATCAGTTCAAAATTCCTCTTCAAGCTTCCATTGGTAGTCGGGTAATTGCCAGTGAACACATACCAGCTCTCAGAAAAGATGTCTTAGCAAAATGTTATGGCGGAGATATTTCTCGTAAGAAAAAATTATTGCAGAAGCAAGCTAAAGGGAAGAAGAGGATGAAAGCACTAGGCACTGTTGATGTTCCCCAAGAAGCTTTCATGGCAGCGCTTCGCCTGGAATAAAGAGTATGTAAACAAGCACTCCAAATCCTCCTGCGCTGAGGCTCTGACTAGAGAAAATCAGGTGAATTTGATGCTAAGTTTTACAGAAACAGTTTGCTAAGCTAAAACCTAGCATAATTATTCTTTGGTAACTTAAGGCACAAGTTTAAATTTTCATCAACTCTTCACAAGAGCTTAAATAAAATGCAATGGATCTCGACAGAGTAATTTTCCAAGGTTAGCTTAGGATTAATTTACAACTAGTAAAAGCAAGTTCATGAGAATTCTGGTTACAGGTGGTGCTGGTTTCATCGGTTCCCACCTCATAGATCGCCTCATGGCAGAAAACCATGAAGTGATTTGCCTTGACAACTTCTATACTGGTCGCAAGCATAACCTTCTTAAGTGGCTAGATCACCCCTATTTTGAAGTGATCCGCCACGATATTACCGAACCAATTCGGTTAGAAGTAGATCAGATATACCACCTAGCTTGTCCTGCTTCACCTGTTCACTACCAATACAATCCCGTCAAAACCATTAAAACTAATGTGATGGGAACCCTCTACATGTTGGGGTTAGCCAAACGGGTAAAGGCAAGATTATTATTAGCATCTACATCAGAAGTTTATGGTGACCCTGAGGTACATCCTCAGACAGAAGATTACAGAGGTAATGTTAATCCCATTGGTCCACGTAGCTGTTATGACGAAGGGAAACGAGTAGCCGAAACCCTAGCGTTTGACTATCACCGACAAAACGGTGTAGAAATCCGCGTGGCAAGGATTTTTAATACCTACGGTCCTCGCATGCAGGAAAATGATGGTCGGGTTGTTAGCAACTTTATCGTACAAAGCCTACAGGGCAAACCCATAACAGTATATGGAGACGGTTCTCAAACTCGCAGTTTCTGCTATGTTTCTGACTTAGTAGAAGGTCTGATGCGGCTGATGAATGGTGACCATATCGGACCTATCAATTTAGGCAATCCAGGTGAATACACTATCCTAGAACTGGCTCAAGCAATTCAGAAGAAGGTAAATCCAGGGGCTGAGATTATCTTTGAACCTTTACCAACGGATGACCCAAAACGTCGCAAGCCAGACATTACAAAAGCTGAAACTTTACTAGGGTGGCAACCTACCGTTCCCTTAGAAGAGGGATTAAAGCTAACAATAGACGATTTTCGTAATCGTCCAGGCTCTGAGTCTTAACATCAGCTAGCCTTTATATAGGAAACATCAGGCTCTACCAGCATTTAGTCATATAGCAAGTAAGACTTGCAAGACAAATAACTTGTATCAGTGAGGATTAACCCAATGCGCGTTTGTGTAATCGGAACCGGTTATGTTGGCTTAGTTACCGGCGTTTGCTTGTCTAATATCGGACATCATGTCATTTGCGTAGACAACAACGAAGAAAAAGTTAAGTTACTCAAGTCAGGACAGACACCCATCTACGAACCAGGACTGTCTGAACTAATGCAATCTTGCACCAAGGCTGGACGCCTCGAATTTACCTCAGATTTGGGTGCTGGTGTTAGCCACGGCGAAATTTTGTTTATTGCTGTGGGAACTCCTCCACTACCTACTGGTGAAAGTGACACTCGCTATGTAGAAGCAGTGGCCCGTGGTATTGGTAGCCACCTCAAAGACGGCTACAAAGTAATTGTCAATAAATCAACGGTACCCATTGGCTCCGGTGACTGGGTAAGGATGATCGTACTTGATGGTGTAGCTGAACGTAAAAAATCTCTAGTGGCGGCTGGCACTGTCTCCTCCGATGAACCCCTAGAAGAAATCGCTGCTGACTTTGATGTGGTCAGTAATCCAGAATTTTTGCGTGAAGGCTCAGCGGTTTACGATACTTTTAACCCAGATCGGATTGTCCTGGGTAGCAATGGCGAGAAAGCCTTGCAAATGATGCAAGAACTGTACTCTCCTCTGGTAGAACGCCAGTTTGCAGAAGACCAATCCCTACCTCCTGTACCAGTGGTAATTACAGATCTCAGCTCTGCTGAGATGATTAAGTACGCGGCAAACGCCTTTTTGGCGACCAAAATTAGCTTCGTTAATGAAGTTGCCAATATTTGCGATCGCGTCGGTGCCGATGTAACCCAAGTTGCCAAAGGTATTGGTTTAGATTCTCGAATTGGTAGCAAGTTTTTGCAAGCCGGAATTGGCTGGGGTGGCTCTTGCTTCCCGAAAGATGTCTCTGCTTTGATTCATACAGCAGACGATTATGGTTACGAAGCTCAATTGCTTAAAGCCGCAGTATCTGTTAATAAACGCCAACGTCTCCTTGCTGTCGAAAAACTTCAGCAAGAACTGAAAATCCTCAAAGGTAAAACAGTCGGACTACTCGGTTTGACCTTTAAACCTGATACCGATGACCTACGCGATGCTCCAGCCCTAGATTTAATTGAGCAGCTGAACCGATTGGGAGCAAAAGTCAAGGCTTATGACCCAATTATTTCCCAAACGGGGATGCGTCATGGCTTATCCGGCGTAATTGTTGAAACTGATCCTGAAAGACTCGCAGATGGCTGCGATGCCTTGGTCTTAGTCACAGACTGGGAGCAATTCCAGAAACTGGACTACACCAAAATGGCTAAGTTGATGAATAATCCCGTACTGATTGACGGTCGTAATAGTTTGGATCTCGAAATGCTCAAGGAAGCTGGTTTCCATTGTATGGGAATTGGTCGATAATCCAGACTGCGCTCAAACGATTCGAGATTGGCAATTTTGGGCTGTAGAGAGTATATTGATCCATAAGGGGCAATCGAAAATCTAAAAATACCCAGAAAAGAGCCAACCAACTAAGGCACCGCCTAGAACCAGAAAAGCGGTATTGACCTGGAAACGAATAGCTAATACTGCTGCGACGGTAGCAATTGAGCAAGCTAGCCAATCCAGGTCAAGGTTATCAAAAAGTCTTTCTCCTACCGAATTGATAAGTGTTGTTTTTGCCAGATTCAGGGTCACTACAAACATCAAGGCGACAGCACTAACATTGACAGCGTCTAAAAATGCCGATGCCCATGCTGAGGCGCGTAAACGAGGAATAAGGGGATTAAGGCAGGCAACAAAGAAAAAAGAGGGGAGAAAAATTGCCAGGGTGGCAACTACCGCTCCCGGAAAGCCTGCAACCAAGTAGCCAATAAAGGTTGAGGTTGAAAGCACAGGACCAGGAGTAAATTGACCGATGGCGATCGCATCAAGCAGCTGCTGTTGAGTAAGCCAGCCATACTCCTCAACCAGTCCACCTTGCAAAAACGCCACCAAGACGTAGCCACTGCCAAAAAGGACGCTGCCTACTTTGAGGAAAAACCAACCGAGTTGCCATAAAGATACACTGACGGCATTTGTCCCGGCTATAGCTACCCCACTTGCGGAAATAGTCTTCAGTAAAGTACTGTTAAGATTAAAGATTGTTATGATGGCTATTGTTTGCTTAGAAGGAGGGTTACCCCGATCTGATAAGCGCAATAAAATCATCCCAAGAATACCACCTAGTAACAAAGAGAAGACTTCGTTTAGTCCTAATAGCAGTAATGCTATAACACCTATACTAATAATTAGAAGTAAGCGGCTCTTAACGGCTTTTTTTGACAAACGCCAAAGAGCGATGCCAACTATGGCCAAGACAGCTGGCTTAATACCATAAATCAAGGGTGCAATCTGCGGCAGGGTGCCAAACTCTACATAAATCCAAGCTAAGCAGGCTGTAATCGAAACAGCTGGCAAAATAAAGCAGACACCAGCAATAATCAAGCCTGGCAATCCCCCATAGATGTATCCCACATGAATAGCCATTTCCGTTGAATTAGGACCAGGAATCAGGTTAGTCGCGCCCATCAAGTCCAGAAAATGCGATCGGGTTAGCCACTGCCTGCGTTTGACAACCTCTTCCTCCATTAAGGCAATATGAGCAGCTGGACCACCAAAACCAATCAAACCCAATTTGAAAAAAAGTTTTGCCAACTGACTCAGTTTCTGAACTTTTTGGTTAAACATTTTTCCGGTTGCAGTTGTTTTTCCTGCGAAAGTAATAATACAACTGACCAGATTAAAACAAAAAGGTTATGGCTTGGTTGTGGCGTAAGTAATTGCTTGTTATTGGTTTTTGAATTTACCTCGTTATGTTGGGAGATTTAAATTTTCCATCTCCGAGCACTAAGAACTAATCCAACCAGGCTTAGCTTGCTGCGAAAACTAATACAACCTCAATTTCAGATAGTTAAACGAAGCATTTTTGCCCAGGGTGGAGGCTAAGGGGAGATTAACCTCTTCGCTTCCAAAAATGCGACCGACTCTCTCAAAGTCACTGACTCTTTAAGCACTGATTATCAAATTTAACTTGCCTTTAATTCCTCAACAGAGTGATTTTCTGGTAAGACCAACAGACTGTCAAAAAAACTACGACTAGGACAACCGTGCCAATTACATTGATTTTTGTGAAGAAATGCGAAGGCCAAAATTTACGATGAGTTACGCACTCGCCACTCTCGATGCACTGGTTTTAAAAGTAATGGAACGGAGGTAGTATGAGTCGCCAAAAACCAATCCCTCTGCTAGAGTGGCGGCAGGGTGCGTGCCGAAAACCAAGAGTCATGGCAACAAACCCAATGATTTGTGTTTATACTCAAGTTTTCTCTCTCAATTGCCCACTCCCAGTCAGCTGGTCTGGCGCTAGGTTAGTTGCCGTCTTCTGGATAGTAGTAATATGTGGCACTTTACCGGCTCAAGCAAAAAGCTTAATGCCAGGAGAGTTAGCTGCACAGAAAAACAAAACTACTCAGTCTACTGATTTAGCTTCCTCTGACCATGATCAGCTTCAGTTTCACCTATACGTTAGACAATTAACTCCATCAGAGCAGAGCAATGCTCCACCTGAACAGGTGGTAGAACTCCCAGTTGCACTAGTTACCAGTAAAGCCCCTATCACCCCTGCTGAAAACTCGACAGTTGCAGTTGTAGAGGTGAGAAATACTGCTGTATCAGCACCCACTGACAAACAAAGCAACACCGATGACTTTGTTGAAGTGGAGGCTTTAGTTGAGCAACTTCCCGAAACGAAAATTGATACAGAGTTAAGTCCACAGAGCGAAAATAGTTCACAACCAGGATTTTTTGAGGATAGGGAGAAAGAGGTCAATCCAGATAGTTCCCTCCCAACAGATGAGTTGAAGACAAATGGTGAGGAAGGCTCAGAAGTTGGGGTAAATACAATAGCTGCATTAACACCAACTGAAGATAATTCCCAGCTCAACGCTCAACAACCAAGACAAGAAAGGCAAAATAGTTCCCTCCCAACAGATGAGTTGAAGACAAGTGGTGAGGAAGGCTCAGAAGTTGGGGTAAATACAATAGCTGCATTAACACCAACTGAAGATAATTCCCAGCTCAACGCTCAACAACCAAGACAAGAAAGGCAAAAGATCTGTACGACTGACCAAACTTGTCGCGACGAGGTAACCACAGCCTCATCACCAGTCTCAACCTTAGCGCAGCTTCCAACTCTTCCCTCAACACCACTGCCAGTTCCGCCAAAGCAGATTCCTCTGGGTTCCGGTAGCTCTAACACAACTTCTAGACAACTTCCTGACTTCCCAGCAAATGAGATACCAGCATCAACACCAGTAAGTTTTTCTCGAACTAGTTCTAATAATTACAGTTCAACTGCTGGACAATCCACCTACTTGCCACCGGCTCAGAATCTTGCCCAGGTTCCACCAACAATACTTCCTGTTGGTGGTAATGGCTACAATCCAGGTTTGGGTCAGCCTTACTATCAGCAACCAACCATAATCATGATGCCCATGCCAGCAATGGGTTTGCCTGTTGGTAGTAATGGCTACAATCCAGGTTTGGGTCAGCCTTACTATCAGCAACCAACCATAATCATGATGCCCATGCCAGCAATGGGTTTGCCTGTTGGTGGTA
>JBAUJE010000149.1:0-5174 GCA_049683475.1 Coleofasciculaceae cyanobacterium
TGCGGCACGCTTTATTTCAATCGGGGGTTTTTGAGCTGGGTTTTTATGATCAGTTAGTCTATTTAATTAGTCAAGGACAGCCCCCGATTTCCTCTTTTTTGGGAATACATTTTCTCGGTGATCATGCTGCTTGGGCTATCTATCCCCTCGCTTTACTCTACAAGATTTATCCCTCGGTTTATTGGTTATTTGCTGTACAGGCAATTGCTCTTACTTTAGGGGCTTTGCCAATTTTTTATTTAGCCCGTCAGGTAGGGTTAAAGGAATCTTTAGCTTTAGCTGTAGCAGCAAGTTACCTTTTATATCCAGCCATTTTTAATATCAATCTCTTTGATTTCCATGCAGAGGTGATGGCACTTCCGGTGCTTTTCGGTGCAATTTTAGCGGCACAACGAGGTTATGTTGGTTGGTTTTGTCTAGCTATTATTTTCATTCTAGGTTGTAAGGCGGTTCTTTCTTTCACCGTCGCTGCGATGGGATTATGGTTACTGCTAGAGAAAAATAGACGTTTAGAAAGTACACCTAGGCAGCAAAAAACGATGGCTTGCTTTGCTCTATTTGCCGGGGTAGCTTGGTTTTTGATTGCTACTCAGGTAATCATTCCTAATTTTGCTGGTCATGAACCTATTGCTGTTTCCCGTTATAGCTATTTAGGTGACTCGGTTTTAGAAATAGGTAAAAACTTGTTCTTAAAACCAGGCTTGGTTTTTGGTAAAGTCTTTTCTTTTTCTACGTTAGAATATCTAATTTTATTAGCTTTACCAGTAATTTTGGGCTTGTCGTTTCAAGGTTTAACACCTCTAATTGCTGCTTTACCAGCTTTAGCATTAAATATTATTTCCGAATCAGCTAATCAGCGCAATTTAGTACTTCACTATTCCTTACCAGTTGTGCCATTTTTGTTTTTAGTAGTGATTTATGCTCTTGCTAGTAGGAGTAAAGGATTGCCCCAGGCTAAATGGCTAGTTTTATGGTCACTGATCAGCTTTTTGGCTTTAGCTAAGTATGGTTATTTTGGTTCAATTTATTTAGATTCTCTGCCTACTCTATCAGCTATGAGAGAGGCTGTTGCCCAGGTTCCTCGTCAAGGTAGGGTTTTAACTACCCATGAAATTGCCCCTCATTTAAGCCATAGACCATTAATCGAATTTACTAATTTAGAAAAGCCTCCTGAGTTAAAAAAGTTTGATTATGTCTTACTTAATTTGCCCTATCCTGGGTGGAGAAGTTCACCGGAGTTTGCGGCTAGTTTAGTAGGGCAGTTGCAGAATATGTCGGAGTTTAAGTTAACTTATCAGCAAGATGGGGTTTATTTGTTTGTTAAAAGAAGGTAATGAAAGCTGTAGTGTGTACAATTAATACTTATAAATCCCTTTCCCCCTCTTTGATTACTTCGGGAGAGGGTTTTGACTTATACCAATTTCATTTTCAAGAATCTGTAACCTTTAACTTTCTGCCTCTACTTCTTCAAACTTCACCTTATTATAGATATCAGCCAGAGAGATTTGAAAAGATACCGAAGTTAGGGTAATTTCCTCATCGGATTGCTCATAATTACAAAACGACCAGCGTTTATGATCCGTCTTAGAAAAATGTTCGATATATATTCTCGTTGAGTCGATTAACAAATATTCCTCAAAAGTGGGAGGGGAGTAGTATCGTTTTTCTGTAACTTGCATGGTTCGATAGGGAGTATTGGGCTTAGGTTTATGCCAGGAAAAGGAGAGGGCATGGTTATAGTTAAAGAGCGATCGCTACACTTATTTTAGTCCTGTTCCAGCCACATCCGCTCCGTTTGCGCCAACCCGAAATCTACAGCAACTTGATCCAAACCATCAATAATTAAGCCAGGATTTTTAATCTGCAACGCCTCATAACACCGACTTCGATAGTCCGGTTGTTGCTGAAAAGCTGCGATCGCTTTTTGTAAAGGTGCAATCACCGGGTAAGCCGCTTCTGCTTTGGCAAATGCTTGCGCTGGCAATTTTCCCTGCAAACGAATTATTGCTAAATCAATCAAATCTCTTGATAAAACCGAAGTATCAGGCCAGCGATCGCTATTAGCCAGTAACTTCTCCGCCACTTGATCCACTGCATTTAAGCAAGCCACCGGACACCAACTCAACCTTTCTGGTGAACCTAACTCAATGCGTCCTTCCGAAACAATTTCCAAGCGAATACTTAAATCACCAACAACAATGGGAAAGCGAATACCATATTGATTAGCTTGAATTTCACGAGGAAATATTAATCCCTCAGTTGTCTGAAAAAGCGCTTGATATTGACTTTCATAGACAGCCTGACGCAATTGCCTATAGCCTATTGAGTCAGAACAGAGAAAATCAATATCCTGACTTAGGCGATACTCATCATAAGTCAAAGCTAGGAGAGTTCCACCCCCAAAATAGGTCTTGCACTGGTTCAGAAAAATGGCATTGAGCTGACTCAAAATATCCAGTATTGTTTGATGTTGTGCTAAGTGAACCATACTGCCTAACCAGGAACCATACTCTTGCACCAAGGCATTAACAAAGTTAAGTTCAGACTCATCTAGATTTCCCAAAACCCCACGATAGTGCCAACCTCGTTCGTAGCACTGTAGCATTTCTTGAGGAGTGAGCTTGTAAATATCTTTAATTTGCCAGCAAACAGCTTGCAAAAAAGGCAGTTGGTCGGGGATTACTAAGGTGGACATTTTATTCCAATAATTGTCAAAACTTCCCTTCTAGAGAAGCAATGCTCACCTTACTTCCTAAAATTGGCTCAACTTCTTTTCTAAATGCCAACCATTCTACCATTGCTGCTGGCTGAGAAACTTCTCCTTTTTCCAGTAAAATAACTCCCTCTTTAAAGCCAGCAATACCATATTCCTCCGTTGCCAATACTTGGTCAATTACTGCCACCATCGACTGTAACTTCGCTCGATCATGCTTAAAGGCTTCTTGATATTTTTGCAGTTGCCACAAATCAGCGATCGCATAATCTACTTTAATCTCTTGCTGCTGGTCATTGCGTAACTCTAAGGCAGGAAAACGGATGATTTCTCTACGTCCAGATAAATGGGGGACCAGATATGTACTAGCAGAAACGCTTGCATCCGAGGGAATTTCCCTTAGTAATGACCGAATTGGTGCGATGCGTGGCCATTGTTGAGTTAAGGGAACATAAACCAGAGGGGAGAAAGAATCGGGAATCAGAAAATACAGCGTCCGATTGGGATTAGAAGTGAAGGTAAAAATTAAAGAAAGACAAAGGCAAATAGTCCAAAACCTGAGAAAGGGACGGGAAGGGGTTTTCGGTTGAGAGGTAAATTTATCTTCTTGAAACCACAACCTAAAATCACTTTTCCCCGCCCACCAAAGAATTGCACCATAACATAACCCTGGCACGACAGTCATGGCATAGCGAATGTTAATTGCTAGTACAGACATGCCTTTACCTAAAAATAGTTTTAGTAAAGGAAATCCAGCAATTGCCCAACTAGCAGGTGCAACAGCCGGAACAAAAGCAAAGGGCAACCATTGACCTAATAAGTATTTAATTGTGCCAAAAAAGGGTGTAAATAATTCTACGATTAAACGCCAGGGACTGCTAATCATTCCCCAAATAATTTCCAGCGTTGAAGCCTCATCACCTTCTGCATATTGTCCGAACCTCTCTAGCATGAATCGGCGAGAAATATCCTCAGAAAATAGGGGCATAATCAGATTAGTCAGTACCAGCAAATAGGCAAAGCTGAAAGTACAAACAGCTAGACCTAAGCGAGGATAGCGTTTACTAACAATCAGGTAAAATCCCACTCCAAATAAACTGATTCCAGAGTCTTCCCGCACCGCTAAAATTAAAATAGCTAACAGTGCAAACAGCCACCACCAACGCTTTTCTATTGCCAGCAACAACCCAAATATAAATAGAGGTAGCTGACAGATATCGTGGAAGTTACCTAAAGTCGGCCCTAAAATAGCATTGGCACAATAAAAGCTGAGGGTAATCATTGCCGCTAGAGGCGGTTCTAGGTAGTGGCGAGCTAGGACATAAAGAACTAAACCAGCAGCAGTAATTAGGGTAACTTGTAAAACAGTTAAGGTGACAGGGGCAGGAAATAGGGCATATAAGGGCAGCCAGAGTAACAAAGCCGGAGTAAAATGCTGTCCGAGGCGGTGATAATAAACTTCCGGAATTTCCCCACTGTGGACAACATTAGTAGAAAGTTGGGAAGAAAGAGAACTCTGAAAAAACTGACCGTGAATACCGTTCCAGAAGACTTGATTAAATATTCCTTGGTCGTAAGAGGAATAAAAAGTATAGTGTCGGTGTAGGGTAAGAACCAATGTCAATAAAAAAAAGGTGATGGCTGACCCAATCACCAACCTAAAAGCTGGTATTTTTCGTAAACTCAACAACATCGCTAGCTCACATCTTCCACGTCGTTTGATTCTACCGCTCTTATAATTACTACAGACAGGGCGAAGCATTTGCGCCTACTCTCTTTGCTCATACCCTCAGATTTCTAGGCAAATGCTTCGCCCCTACATCATCACCCCCTCACCTGATCACCTTCTCATATCCCGTATCGCTTCGACCAATGTTGTGATTATTTTTTCTAAATTAATTCTAAATTCTAAATTTGCTTCCTCACTCCTTTAACTCCTCAAGAACCTCCTCCGTAAAGGGATTCTCCCCCGCCTTGAGGGCCTCAATCCAACCTTGCCGTTGTTTTATCTTTTCCTCCGAGTCAGTCGATTTTATAAACGCCTGAAAATCCTCAATTGCTCCTTGTTTATCCCTCGTTAGTGCCCTAGCAATGCCGCGACTATCCCGAAACTCTATATTTCCAGGCGCACGCCTCAGCGCATTGTCACACGCCTCCATCACCTTAGTTGCTTCTCCGTGCAGACTGCCATATCTACAGAGGATATCCCAAGAATCTGCTTCGAGATACCAATTTGGCTTTAACTTTCGTGCCTTACTGTAGGCATCAATCGCTTCTTGGACTTTACCCTCTTTAACTAGTTTCTCACCCTTGTTAGCCAAGCCCCTAGCTGCCCACCATTTAACTTCTTCCTCTGTTGGAACTTGAATGTCGGAAGACAGCTTCTGGGCTTCTCGGAACTCAGCGATCGCACCTTTGACATCCCCTCCTCGTGCCATTGCCCGACCTCTATTCATTAGAA
>JBAUJE010000150.1:0-3336 GCA_049683475.1 Coleofasciculaceae cyanobacterium
GGACTTGTGCTATTAGCTGTGGACTTGAGTCCACAGCGGGAAAAGTCACATTCCCCTTAACAATTCCCCATTTCCCATAACCATGAAACCACCACAATTCAGTCAGTGGGTCGGTCGGCCCTGGGCATTTGTCCGCGTCTCTAACGACACTCGCCCCACCACCGTGATCCGTTTTGTTAACCGCCAAGACGCAGAAGACCATTTACGAGTTCTCAAACGCTTCTTACGTAATACTCCGGCACAATTCACCATTGTTTTCGACCTAACCGCCGACCCCAATTATTGGGAAAAATGCTATCAAGAAAACAAAACTCCCTGGGACTTAGGGCAAGCTCATCGGGCCTTTCACACCCTCCTAGAAACAACAGAAATTCAACCCGGACTAACAGCAGTCCTCGGCTGTGGAAGGGGTTATGATGCCCTGTTATTTGCAGAATACGGTTTTCAAGTAATCGGTTTTGACTTTTCTCCAACTGCCCTAACTACTGCCAAATACTTAGCTAAAACCTCCCGAAGTTCTGCCCAATTTCTGCAACGCAATATCTTTAACTTAGCTAATGAATTCCACCAAGACTTCGACTACATTATTGAACACAACTGTTTTTCTGCCATCCCCAGCGATAGTCGTGGGGACTACGTTGAACTAGTCAAATACTTACTAAAAGAAAAAGGAGAACTAATTGGCATTTTCCTCACTCAAAACCCAACTAGTGGGCCACCTTTTGCATCAACCCCTGTTGAAATTAGCCACTACTTTCAACCCCACTTTAAGTTATTGCAGTTTGAGCCTATTTCAGAGTCAGAATATCTCGTTCGTTTCCGACTGAGGTGACGGGGTGATGGGGAGATGGGGTGGTAGGGATAATCAATCTTAAGGTTTTCGACAGTACACCACTATCAGCTTTGCCCTGGTGTAGTCTCTGCATCTACCTCTTCAAAATTCACCTTATTATAGATATCTGCTAGGGAGATTTGAAAAGATACCGAAGCTAGGGTAATTTCCTCATCCGATTCACCATAATCGCGAAACAACCATTGCTGATTATCTGTCCTAGAAAAATGCTCGATATATCTCCGGGTTTGGTCAATTAACAAATATTCCTCGATTGAGTAGTATTGTTTTTGAGTAACTTGCATAGTTCGATGGGGAGCATTTGACCTAGATTTATGCCTACTCTAGCGCCAAGCAGTAGGCACATTTCCGGTTAAATTAACTATTTGAGGGGGTTTGGGGGAACTATAAGTCTCGCCCTATATCCGTAGGATTAGTGTCGGGATGCTTCGGCACACTCAGCAACAACATGGACTCCCCCAAGCTAATTTTATCCGCCCAAGCCCGGTAAAATTAGCAAATTTTTTGAACTGCTCTTACTAGAAATATATATAATAGTAAGAAGAGGTGAGAACAATGCGACATCAAGCCGTCAAAGTCAGACTGTATCCGACAATTGAACAGCAAGCGATACTAGCTCAACACTTTGGTTGTGCCAGATGGTGGTGGAACTATGCACTCAATTTGTGCATTGAAACCTATCAAGCAACGGGTAAAGGCTTGAGTCAGTCTGCATTGAACACATTTCTCCCAAAACTCAAAAAACAAGAAGAAACTAAGTGGCTAGCTGAATGCTATTCACAGGTGTTACAAGCCACTACGCTCAATTTGGTGACGGCTTACAGAAACTTCTTTGAAGGCAGGGCCAAATACCCTAGATTCAAGGCTAAGAAGAATAGGCAGTCTATTCAGTACCCTCAGTCAGTCAAGGTCGTCGATAATTGTCTTAAGTTTCCAGGTCGTGTCGGTTTGGTCAAGGTCAAGCTACATAGACCAATTGAGGGAACAATTAAGACGGTAACTATCAGTATGACCCCATCAGGAAGATACTATGCTTCTGTGTTGATGGAGTTAGAAGGAAGCAATCCGACAACCAGCACTAAAGGAAAAGTAGCAGGTATTGACTTGGGCTTGAAGGATTTTGCAATTGCTTTTGATGGAGTCAAGACCTCCAAGTATGCCAATCCCAAACATTTAGCCAAACACGAGCGTAACCTCAAGAGAAAACAGCAAAAATTAGCGAGAAAGGAGAAAGGAAGCAACTCTAGGAATAAAGCCAGAAAACTTGTAGCTAGGGTTTACGAACGGGTTAGCAATGTCCGTCAAGACTACTTGCATAAGCTCTCTCGAAAACTCGTTGACGATAACCAAGTCATCGTAGTCGAAAGCCTAAATACTAAGGGGATGGTTCGTAACCACAAACTAGCCAAAGCCATCTCCAATGTAGGTTGGGGAATGTTTGTCAATTTTCTACAATACAAACTAGACCGTGAAGGTAAGGTACTCGTAGAGATTGATAGATGGTTCCCTAGCTCAAAGCTCTGCTCTAATTGTCACTATCAGATAAACGAGATACCACTCGATGTTAGGACGTGGACTTGCCCTAACTGCGTTACTCACCACGATAGGGACGGAAACGCTGCACAAAATATCAGAGCAGAAGGAATCAGAATGCTATCAGTCTTGGGAACCAGGACTGCTGCTGATGGAGGGGAAGTAAGACCAACGCTTGGACGTAAGTCTAAGTTGCGGCATTCCCCGGTGAAGTCAGAAGCCCACGCTATACCCTTTCTTGGTTAGCTTTGGGTAGTTCACGGTCTGTAAATGTGACCTTTAGGGTTGCCTTTAACTGGATAACTGTATGAAGTTTAAGGTTGAGCGCGCTGTTACACCTTGGTGGAAATTTTGGGAGCAAAAGCCAGCTATTGCTTGGATGCTCTCTCTGGCTTGGTTACTACTAATTAGCTGGCTAGCTTTCCTTTGGCATTTGGGGAATACGGGTTTAGTTGATGAGACTGAACCATTATTTGCTGAGGCTGCTCGCCAGATGACGGTGACAGGTGACTGGATTACTCCTTACTTTAATGGTGAGACTCGCTTTGATAAGCCGCCCTTAATCTATTGGTTAATGGCTCTTGGTTATCAGCTCATTGGTGTCAATGAATGGGCCGTGCGACTACCTTCTGCTCTAGGAGCGATCGCTTTAACTGTTGTGGGCTTCTTGACTTTGCGAACCTTTGGCATTTCTCGTCCGGCGGCTCTTTCTCACTCCCAAGAATCTGGACTAGAAGAGAAGGAAAAATTACCCAACTCAGTCAAGCCGTTGTGGTTATCAGCCTGGTTAGGTGCTGCGATGATTGCCCTTAATCCCCAAACGATTATCTGGGCGAGAACTGGTGTCTCGGATATGCTGCTCTCCGGCTGTATGGGCTGTGCCTTATTATCTTTTTTCCAAGGATACGCCCAACCAGAAAAGGCACAAGGCAAAATTTTGGGGCTAACCG
>JBAUJE010000151.1:0-4618 GCA_049683475.1 Coleofasciculaceae cyanobacterium
TTTCAATGCGGCGATAATTAGCAAACTTGCGACCTCGGTCAAAGCCTTCCGTACTAGGAGAGAGGACTTCAGCAATTAGACAGGGGTAATAAATTACTTTAAGAGCATCTTTATCTTGGCGATCGCAACTTACCATAACATCAGGGTAATGGAAGGGCCCCTTCTGGGATACACCGACTTTTACATCAAAAACAAAAGCTCGACAGGAATCACCCCGCAGGTGGTTTTTCAGGCTAGAAGCAAGGTTTAGGGCAATGGTTCCGTGGGCAATTGTCCCTCCTGTCATAGCGAATACTTCACCGTCAATATACTCATATTTGAGTTCTTGTTGTTCTTCCCATTCCAGATATTCTTCCGGGGTAAAGTATGGGGATTTTAGGTTAGCAACCATAGTTATTTGTGCAGCTCAATTGACTTTATTTTAATATTTACCAATAATTTTGTAGTTTTCTGGGGTCAATTTGACCCTAGCAGTAAACTATATGTATTCTTTCTGCTAAATGATTTACGACTACGTAATTATCGGTGCTGGTTCAGCCGGTTGTGTCCTAGCCAACCGCCTCAGCGCTAACCCCAACATCAACGTCTTGCTTTTAGAAGCTGGTCAACCAGACCGCAAACCTAAAATTCACATCCCAGCAGCCTTCTGCCAATTATTCAAAACTGAATACGACTGGGGATACTACACCGAACCCCAACCCCACCTCAACCAGCGCCAACTCTACTGGCCAAGGGGTAAAGTACTAGGGGGCAGCAGTTCAATTAACGCCATGATTTATATTCGAGGTCATCGTCACGACTATGACCACTGGCATAAATTAGGTAATCAAGGCTGGAGTTTTGACGAAGTGCTGCCCTATTTCCGCAAGTCAGAGAACCAAGAAAGAGGTGCAGACCAATATCATGGCACAGGTGGCCCCCTCAATGTTACCAACTTGCGACAGCCGAACACCCTCTCCCTTGCTTTTGTTCAAGCAGGTGAAGAAATAGGTCTTGACCACAGCCGCGACTTTAATACACCAGAACCTATAGGAGTAGGTATCTATCAAGTCAATCAAAAAAATGGTCAACGGCACAGTGCAGCTACAGCTTACTTAAAACCCTGTCTTAATCGCCCCAATTTAACTATTTATACTAATGCTTTGGTAACTAGTCTGTTAATAGAAAATGATCGTGCCATTGGTGTAGACTACCTTCAAGATGCGATTAGGCATCAAGTTCAAGTTAGGCGGGAGGTCATTCTCTGTGGCGGTGCTATTAATTCTCCCCAACTCCTCATGCTCTCCGGTATCGGGTCAGCAGACCAACTGCAAACTTTAGGTATTCCTGTTATCAAGAACTTACCAGGAGTAGGTCAAAATCTGCAAGACCATCTCATTGCTGGGGTAATTTATCAATGTAATCAACCCATAACTTTAGACAAAGCAGGTAATTTCAAGGACTTGTTGCAATATCTTTTTAGGAAACGAGGATTACTCACTTCTAATATTGCTGAAGCCGGGGGATTTATTAAAACTAAATCTAATTTAGCCACACCTGACTTACAATTTCACTTTGCCCCTTTATATTTCCAAAATCACGGTTTTGTTCGCAGGGAAGGTCACTTTTTTAGCCTCGGTGCTACTCTGTTACATCCCCACAGTCAGGGTTATATTAGTTTGCACTCCTCTAACTTTTTAGAACCACCTCTAATTCAACCCAATTATTTAACTAGAACTGAAGATTTAGAATGTTTAATTTCTGGTGTTAAATTGGCTAGAAAAGTGATACAAACCTCAGCTTTTACTCCCTACCGAGGTGAAGAAATTTTCCCTGGTAGGGCAATACAAAAAGACGAAGAAATAGCCAACTATATCCGTGACAAAGTAGAAACTCTCTACCATCCAGTTGGCACCTGCAAAATGGGTAATGATCCAATGGCAGTAGTTAATTCCCAACTTCAGGTACACGGTATGGAAGGATTACGAGTTGTGGATGCCTCAATTATGCCCACTATTATTACTGGTAATACCAATGCAGCAACAACTATGATTGCGGAAAAAGCCGCCGATTTGATTTTGAAGGAAAATCCAAAATCCAAAATCCAAAATCCAAAATCGAACTGACAGCTCATTGAAGCAATTTCACAGAGGACTAGTAAGTGCTAGTCTGATAGAAGTAGCTGCCCCAAATAGCCTGTAACAATTCGACTGCCATCTGCTGGTCAGGTCGTGGCTTGTATCCCGCTCGTTGGCGTTAGCCTGCCGTTAGGCATAGAGTCGGGCCGCTCTTCTAGCCCCTAGCTTTAGCTATGAGGTTCCTGACTTCGGATTCATCTACATAACCCATCAGATTGAGGTATCGAGGGGGTATTTCCACCAGTTTTAAATAAGGATTTTCTTTGAATGTCATTTTCTTACTCCTACAACTGCTAGCTTTCGACAGTTATACTTTGCCATTCCAATACAACCTTAGGAGGAATTGACAGGTTAGTTGAGCGATCGCCTTTCCTTTAATTTTGTCTAGGTACTTAAGTAGCCGCCGTGACTTGAATCCCTCCTGCTACTCCTTGTGATTCCATCCGGATTGAGGGAAAATTTGGAGTCTCCAAACGTAGATTTAGCCTGAATCGAGTCTAAGTTTGCTCAAGCAGCAAGCTGGGGAATGAGTAGGACTAACAAATACCAACCAGGAGAGGAATAGGAGTAACAGGTTTTCCCCTCCTAGATAAAGTCAAATCAAAACCTACTTAGGTTCTTGGCCTGAAACCACTGGCGCACTGGAATTTAACTGCAACTCTGGATGATCTCCCATTACTTGTTGCATATTCCACTCATTCTTAAACAACAGTACTGGACGGCCCCAGTTATCTTTAACTGTCACCGTATTAAATAAACGCCCTGCTTTCTCCAGCGCTTGCCAACCACCAGCTACCCAACGGGCTAAACTGTAAGGTAACATCTCCAGACGAGTTTCCACGTTATACTCATTAAGCATGCGGAACTGCACCACTTCAAATTGCAGTTGTCCCACCGCTGCCAAAATTGGGTCACGCTTGGACTCATCAACCGAGTACATAATTTGCACTGCACCTTCTTCGCGCAACTCTGTAACTCCTTTGTGGAATTGTTTGAACTTAGAAGGATTAGGATTTCTCAGATAGGCAAACAGTTCTGGGGAAAAACAGGGAATGCCTTCGTACTCCAATTTTTGACCGTTGTAAATGGTATCTCCAATGGCGAAGACACCTGGATTATTAAGACCAATCACATCCCCAGCATAGGCTACATCTAACGATTCTCGACCTTGAGCAAATAGTTTTTGAGGTCTTGACAAACGCACTGTTTTACCAGTCCGGGCATGGCTGACGGTCATGTCTTTTTCAAACTTACCCGTACAGACACGCACAAAGGCGACCCTATCTCGGTGCTTGGGGTCCATATTGGCTTGCAGCTTGAAGACAAAACCACTGAACTCTGGGTAAGTGGGTGGAATTTCCCCCGCTGTAGACTTATGGCTTTCCGGTTTAAGGGCGTACTCTAGAAAGCGACTCAAAAACAGCTGTACACCAAAATTGGTCATGGCACTACCAAAGAAAATCGGTGTCATTTTCCCTGTATGCAACTGTTCTAAATCTAGGTCAGGGCTAAGGCCGTCAAGCAGTTCTATATCTTCTTTCAGTTGATAGTACAGCTCTTGCTCTAATAAGTCTTCAATGCGGGGGTCACCTAAATCTATAACTGTATCTTTTGCCTCACGGCTACCGTGGGAGCTACGCTCAAAGAGGTGAATCTGCTTTTTGCGTCGGTCAAAGACTCCCTTGAAGCGATCGCCCATGCCAATTGGCCAGTTAACCAGATAGGTTTGTAAGCCTAATTCTTGCTCAATCTCATCAAGCAATTCTAAAGGTTCTCGACCGGGACGATCCAGTTTGTTAATAAAGGTAAAGATAGGTAGCGATCGCATCCGACAAACTTCAAACAGTTTGCGAGTTTGGGGTTCTAGACCTTTAGCAGCATCAATGAGCATTACTGCATTATCTGCCGCTGCCAGGGTACGATAGGTATCTTCACTAAAATCTTGGTGACCAGGAGTATCGAGTAAATTAATCTGACAATCCTGATAATCGAACTGCAACACTGTCGAGGTAATAGAAATTCCCCGTTGCTGTTCCATTGCCATCCAGTCTGAAGTTGCCTTGCGCTGGTCACGGCGGGCCTTGACTGCGCCAGCTTCATGTATGGCACCTCCGTAGAGCAGCAGTTTCTCTGTTAGTGTTGTTTTACCCGCGTCCGGGTGGGAGATAATGGCAAAATTACGTCTGTGATCAACAGCGTTTTGCAGTTCGGTCTGAATTTCCGTTGACATTCAACTCGTTTAATTAGGGGCATCTGCTTGAGATCATAATTATAAGAGTTGACTACCTTGGCTAGAGCAGGGTCAATTTATTATTTGTCGGTTAAGTTGGTTAAGCCCTAGGCTTGAGGGGGTAAAACCCCCTCAAACTCCCCCCAAATGGGATTTGGCTTTCGGGGTCAATCTGACAATGCTTTAATTATTGCTGCTGCCCAAGATTATCTTGCTCAAAATTCCTTAGAACCATCAGTTAAAAAGCAAGTTCAACAGATTCTCCAAAATG
>JBAUJE010000152.1:0-1740 GCA_049683475.1 Coleofasciculaceae cyanobacterium
AGTTACCGCAGTGCATGTGCCGTTAAGGCAGTCAGTAAAATTAGGACTGGTGGTGTTATCGTTGTAGATAATGCCAATTGGTTTCTGCCTTGTAATTCAAATTCACCCAATTCTAGAACTCATGATACTGGTCCTGCCTCTGATGAATGGCAGCATTTTCTAGAACTAGTGCAAGATTGGCGATGTTTCTGGACAAGTAATGGTGTTTGGGATACTGCATTCTTCATCAAGAGCTAAGAAGATGTTTAGCAAATCATTGTATTTTTCTTGTGCCTTCTGCTAAACAAAATTCCTCTTGAAGTCTATGGAATCTTGACTGGGCAAGACCTAGAATTGGCAAAATATATTTTTTGCTGAGGTATCTTGCCTAGTCGTACTTGTGGTAAGTTAATACACATTTTTTTCAAAAATTCATAAAATATTTATCGCAAACTATGCAACTGACATCTAATTTGTTTAGCCAAAATCACTTTGCCTTGAAAACGTTTGGCTATATCTGGACACATCCTAATTGCCAGTACCACAAACTTCAATCTGTGCTGAAGTTCTTTGGCTGGCAATTATACAAACGCTTAACCCACCACTTTCTCGATATCCAGCTAGTCCCCAGTGTTAAACTGAGATGTCATCCTGACAGTTATTCTGCTGCTGCCGTGCTTTACTGCGGACTTTATGACTATGATGAGATGAATTTCCTACTGCGCTATCTCCGCGCTGAAGATTCCTTCCTTGACATAGGTGCCAATGTTGGAGTCTACACTCTTCTAGCTGCATCCAAGATTCAGTCCGGCTCAATATATAGCTTTGAAGTTCTCCCCAAAAACTACACCCGTTTACAAGAAAATCTCAAAATCAATAAATTTGACCAAGTTAAAACATATGAGATAGCAGTTTCTGACCAGCCTGGTACTGTTTCTCTGAATCTAGCAGAAGGAGACTCCATGCCATTCATCACACATACTTCCGCTAACAATACCATTACAGTCACCACCGATACCCTCGACAACCTGCTCCAGAATCAACCCCTCGATAACCTCACCCTTGCCAAAATGGACATTGAAGGAGCAGAACTTCTAGCTTTCAAAGGCGCAGTCTCACTCCTAAAACAACAACGTCCCCATGTCTGGATTCTAGAAATCAACGATCAAGTTAGCAACTTTGGTCATCATAAGCAAGACGTTGTAGACTTCCTCCACAACTATGGCTACAAATTGTATCGCTACAGCGCAGATACCAATCAAATCAGCCCAATTAATCTCGAACAACAGCAAGGCAATAATGTCTTAGCGATCGCCGACTCTGCCCTTGATTTCGTGCGCGATCGCTTAGCAGAAACTAATCTCGATAGAATACAGAAACCTTAAGGGACGTATCAATCAATACAACCCTCAGAAGTATATAAAAAACGAACATCCTGGGAATAAGTGCCTACCAAACCAATGTTTCACCACTTATCCCCAGAATGTTTGTCCCTAACAAAAGTCAGAGATAATACCTGTTCACTAATACCTCAAACTACGCATACTCATGTTCCTGGATAACTGGTTGCTGAAGCAGGCCCAAGAGTTGACAAATGTGCTCCCTCTGGCTCTGAGTAACATAATTTTGCAGCACATCCAAACGCCAACCTAACTGCCGCTTATTATCAAAGGCTAGAGCTTCACACCTCATTAACCCCGCCACCTCATCAAGCATCTGCACTTGCGCCTCAGGCAGTAACTTTGTCCAATTAGCTAAAGC
>JBAUJE010000153.1:0-4420 GCA_049683475.1 Coleofasciculaceae cyanobacterium
CCCATCTCCCCCATCTCCCCCATCTCCCCCATCTCCCTCACCCATTACCCTTTCTAAAGGCGCTTGGCTTTACCCAATCGCCAAATTTGCTGCAACCAGAACCAGCCCAGGAGACAGCCGAGAAAATAATGGGGGAAATCCCACCAAACAAAGGTAGAACCTAGTAGCCATTTTCCTAAAAAAGAAGCACGAAGTACTTGTAAAAATGGAGTCTGCAACAGTTGTATAAATTCAATGATGCAGGTGATAATAAAGACCCAGAGAGGTATAAGTTTGACGGCTTTTTTACCTGGTATCAGCAAGAAAACAAATAAACACCAAAAAATTTCATAGAGTACAGCTCCGCCATAACCATAGAACCACCATTGCAGTGGTCCAGTGTAAAACTTAGAGAAAATACCGAGAGGTACTACAACTAGCAAAGAAATGATGGTCAGCCAACGTCTATTGCTAAAAATCAGGGAAGTACTCATAAAGGTTTAAGGGTAATGCTTAGATTAAGAGGCTGTTGGTTAGAAAGAAAGTAGCTTTACACCGTTCACCAATTAAACTTTTAGAAATTGACGATCCGGTATATGCTTGGCGTGGAAGAATGCTTGACCTCTACAATGGTCTAGCTGCTAAAGCAGTTGGATATGATGTTTAGTAGTTGCAACTACAGGGAAATCTCACCACCATGACTCAGCCAATTGATCTTTATTATTGGTCTACCCCTAACGGTTGGAAAGTTACCATCATGTTAGAGGAGACGGGAACACCTTATAACGTCATTCCAGTTGATATTGCCGCAGGTGATCAGTTCAAACCAGAATTCCTCGCCATCAGTCCCAATAACAAAATGCCAGCTATTGTTGATCATAATGGGCCAGATGGTAAACCAATCTCTCTCTTTGAATCTGGTGCCATTTTAATCTATATAGGTGAACAAACAGGTTGTTTTCTGCCTACTGACCCTCGCGATCGCTACACAGTTTTGCAATGGCTAATGTTTCAGATGGGTGGTGTAGGACCAATGCTGGGGCAAACCCATCACTTCCGACAATATGCTCCAGAAAAAATTGAATATGCGATTAATCGTTACACAAATGAGGCAACTCGTTTATATCGCGTTCTCAATAAACAGCTAGGTGAGAGTGAGTATGTGGCGGGAGATTATTCTATTGCTGATATAGCTATTTTTCCTTGGATTGTACCCTATGAAAAACAGGGGCAAGATTTAGCTGACTATCCCCATCTCAAAAGATGGTTTGAAACTGTTAATGCACGACCAGGTGTGCAGCGGGGTTTGTCAGTTCTGAAAGACCAACGTGTTAGCAATATGGACGATAAAGCAAGAGAAAATTTGTTTGGCTCTCGTCAACTAGAGGAAAGATAAAATGTCAGAGTCTACTTCTAGACAAGATGCATCGTTAACTGACAAATGGCGTAAAAAAAATTGAGGTTGCTAACCAAAACAATATTTTTTGTCATTGCCGTAGTTGTGATTATGAATGGGTAGATTCTTCTGTTGAGGTGTCTTGTAAAAGTTGTGGTGGTAAGAACATAGAACGTATTGCTTGTTGGCAATTTCCTGATGGTTAGTGTGTCTTCTAATACATTATGAAAGCAGACTATGTAAACCACCATCAACAGAAGATAAGAAAATTAGGTACGCAAAAGTGACAAACATGGAAATTAATACCAACCACGTCAAAATACCTAATGACGATTTATTAATTGATGCTTACTTAGCGCAACCAGCTAGTACAGGAACCTTTGGTGCAGTTATTGTTTTTCAAGAAATTTTTGGAGTTAACAGCAATATTAGGGATATCACCGAACTAATTGCTGAACAAGGTTATATCGCAGTAGCACCGGCGATGTATCAACGTATTGCTCCTGGTTTTAAGGCTGACTATAGTCCAGCAGACCATGGATATAGTTCAGAAGCTTATCGACTTGGTTTGCAATACTATCAACAAGTAAAATATTGGGAAATATTTAGCGATATTCAAGCTACTATTGCTTATCTGAAAACTCTACCCAATCTTAAAGCTGATGCCATCGGCACCATTGGTTTCTGTTTTGGTGGTCATGTTGCTTATATGGCTGCCACTTTACCAGATATCAAAGCTACAGCTTCATTTTATGGTGGGGGAATTACTACTTCTAGCTACGGAGAAGAAATGCCAACTTTGAGTCGCACCTCTGAAATTCAAGGTACTATTTATGCTTTTTTTGGTACAAAAGATTCACTAGTGTCCCAGGAAGAGAATGAGAAAATTGAGGCAGAAATGAAGAAACACAACATCAATCATCGTGTATTTAGATATGATGCAGGACACGGATTTTTTGCTGGATTTTTTGTAGACAAGTACCCATTTTTAGCGCAGAATCCAAATTGTAATTACGAAGCTGCTTCTGATGCTTGGCAACAGGTTCTAGAACTTTTTCAAAACAACTTGTAAAACTAGATATAGCGTTTCTCATACTTCTTCAACAGTAAGAGGGACAGTTCTATGATTTAATATTTCCTTAGTTTCCGCACTTCATAAATTAAGGGAAGTTTATGAAACAAGTATGGCGATCGCTTTACGTTATTAGTCTGGCAATGGGTTGTGCTACCTTGAGTGTTTTCTCGAAAATACAGCCAGCTTCCACTACGCCGAGTCTGATGCTTGAGTCCTCAGTTCCTGTAAATGTTGCCCAGACAATTGATTTTGGTCGGCATTTTGAGGATTTAGGTGTAGAAGGCGCGATTATGATCTATGCTGCCAATGGCGATCGCATTTATCAACATAACCCCCAACGTAATCAAACAGCTTTTTCCCCTGCATCTACCTTTAAAATTCTCAACTCTCTGATTTCCCTAGAAACTGGGGTAATTTCCAATGAAATTGCTATTCTTACTTGGGATGGAATTTCTCGGCAATTTCCCGTCTGGAATCAAGATTTAAACATGAGACAGGCTTTTAGATTTTCTGGTGTCTGGTTTTATCAAGTTTTGGCCCGTCGGGTGGGATATGAAAGAATGCAAGAATGGGTTACTAAAGTGGGTTATGGTAACCAAGAAATCGGTAGCCCAGAGGATATAGATCAATTCTGGTTAGGAAGGGAACTAAAAATTACACCTCAAGAGCAAATTCAGTTCCTCCGCCGCCTCTACAATAACAATTTGCCTTTTTCTGAGAGATCGCTCTCTATCGTTAAAGATATTATGATTGTTGAACAAACTCCCGATTATACAATTAGAGCTAAGACAGGTTGGGCAACTTCTAGAGAGGAAGCAACACAACAAATTGGTTGGTATGTCGGTTATTTAGAAAAGGGCAAAGATGTTTACTTTTTTGCCACTAATATCGACATTCGTGATGAGAAAGAGCTAGCGGCGCGAGCTGAGGTAACACGCCGTTGCTTTAAAGAACTTGGATTATTATAATCTGTATCTAAAATAGGGCGTTAGATTTTGTGGTTAAATGGGGCGCAAGCATTGCGCCCCTACAGTAGATCGTCCCACACCCCATCTCCCTCACTTCAGTCGGAAACGACCGAGATGTTCTGAGTGTGAAATTGGCTCAAATTGCCATAACTTAAAGTGAGGTTTGAAGTAGTTGCAGATTTCGTCGGGGGTTGAGGCGAAGGGGGGGCTTTTTCCTTGGTTTTTGGTGAGGAAAATGCTGATTAGTTCTCCTTTTTCTTTGAGTAAGTATTTGACTAGTTCAACGTAGTCCCCACGGCTATCTGTTGGAATTGCACTGAAACAGTTGTGTTCAATAATGTAGTCGAAGTCTTGGTGGAATTCATTGGCTAAATCAAAGATGTTGCGTTGCAAAAATTGGGCAGAACTTCTGGAGTTTTTGGCTAAATATTTAGCTGTTGTTAGGGCAGTGGGGGAAACATCAAAACCAATTACTTGAAAGCCATATTCTGCAAATAACAAGGCATCGTAACCTCTACCACAGCCGAGGTCTGCTGTTAGTCCGGGTTGGATTTCTGTTGTTTCTAACAAAGTACAAAAGGCTGGGGCAGCTTTTCCTAAATCCCAGGGTGTTTTGTTTTCTTGATAGCATTTTTCCCAATAATTCGGGTCGGCGGCTAGGTCGAAAACAATTGTAAATTCTGCTGGAGTTGTACGTAAACAACGTTTGAGAACACGTAAATGATCTTCGGCATCTTGGCGGTTAACGAAGCGAATGATGGTGGTGGGGCGAGTGTCGTTGTCAAGGCGGACAATTGCCCAGGGCCGACCGACCCACTGGCTGAATTGTGGTTTCATGGTTATGGGAAATGGGGAACAGGGAACGGGGAACAGGAAACAGGGAATGGGGAATGGGGAATTATCGATTGGAGATTGTAGGGGCAAAGCATTTGAGGGATTGCTTTTGTCTCTCAACCCCAATCTCTCTATCCAAATGCTTTGCCCTTCTACGGGGTTTAACCT
>JBAUJE010000154.1:0-21898 GCA_049683475.1 Coleofasciculaceae cyanobacterium
ATTATCTGGGCGAGAACTGGTGTCTCGGATATGCTGCTCTCCGGCTGTATGGGCTGTGCCTTATTATCTTTTTTCCAAGGATACGCCCAACCAGAAAAGGCACAAGGCAAAATTTTGGGGCTAACCGTTAAAGACAGATGGTATCTGGCATTTTATATTCTAATTGCCCTAGCTGTTTTGACCAAAGGACCAGTTGGCATTGTTCTACCAGCCTTAATTATTGGAGCTTTCTTGCTTTACCTGGATAATTTTAGACAGGTTATCCAAGAGATGCATCTCCTACCTGGTATCGCTCTTATCTTGTTTATAACCCTGCCTTGGTACATTTTAGTTACCCTGGCGAACGGGGAAACTTATCTTGATTCTTTCTTTGGCTATCATAATTTTCAACGCTTTACTGGTGTAGTTAATGGTCACCAAGCTCCCTGGTATTTCTACTTTCTGGTTGTACTCATTGGCTTTGCTCCCTGGTCAGTTTATTTGCCAGTTGCGATCGCACGGCTACGTTTTTGGCAACGAGAATCTTGGCGTTCTTCACCCCGTTCGACTCATTTAGGTCTATTTGCCCTCTTTTGGTTTGTTGGTATTTTTGGCTTTTTTACCATTGCCGTCACCAAACTACCTAGTTATACCTTGCCCCTATTACCAGCTGCGGCAATTCTCGTTGCTCTGTTCTGGAGTGATCAAAGTTACTGGAGGCAAGTAGGACAAAAAGCTGAGGGAAACCGGCAAAAGCGCTTTCCTCTTTTTTTACCTAGTGGTCTATTCAACTTAGTATTATTGCTAGCCATTGCTGGTGCACTTTTCTTCAGTCCTCAGTTGGTTGGTTCTGATCCAGCTGTTCCCAACTTGTCTGAGTTATTGCAAAAATCTGGTTTACCCTTGCGAGGAGGTCTGATTTGGGGTATTACTGGCGTAATAGCAGTACTTTTCCTACTGCAACGTCGCCACTGGTTGCGGCTTTGGGTTGTAAATTTTGTTGGCTTTGTGGCGTTTATGATTTTTGTTTTAACGCCTGCCTCTTTCTTAATTGATGAAGCGCGTCAGTTACCTCTACGAGAATTATCCACCCTCGCCGCAGAAGTACAACAACCGGGAGAAGAGTTCTTAATGATTGGCTTTAAAAAACCCAGCGTTGTCTTTTACAGCCAAAGACGAGTCAATTATTTTCCTCAACAGAAAAAGGCAATGGCTTACATCAAGAATACAGCTGCCTATAAATCCGACACCTCCTCTTTTCTAATCTTGCTTCATCAGCGCAAGCTAGAAAAAACTAAGTTAGAGCCAGAGGAATACACCCCTTTAGGTCGCGCTGGTGCCTATGAACTGATCCGAATTTCTCAGCAGGTGGTTGCTAAGAGCTAGAAGAGACTCATCCTTTCCTCCTCTGAAAAACTTACTTGAATTTACACATTTGACCAAAATCGCCAATTAGTAATTCTCAACTTTGCGCGCAGAGCAAAATCCAAAACCAAAATCTAAAATCCAAAATCAAGCTGACTTCTGCAAAAAGTCTAACAACTCATACCAGCAGCAACTTTAATTACTTGCAGATAAGCAGCAATTTTTTGCTGCTTATCTGCTGCTAGGCAAGGATATACGGAAAGTTCTTTGATTTGATTGGCTGCCTCTGTCGTTTGATGATCTAAAGTTACCAAGGGTAAAGCCTTCAAAGCATCGTGTGAGGAGAAATGTTTTAAGTAGGTAAGGGGTTCTGTCAAAGGAGTACAGGTTAGTAGAACGACCTCTGGATTCCAGATACGAGCTAATATTTCCGCCTGCTCTAAATCATCTGCTTCTACTACTCGGTAATTAACTGCTGAATTTTGACAATTGACTATATCAGTCAACTGAGAAATCAGTAAAGACGAGTTAAGGTTATTTTCTACTGCTTCGGGATTAAGGTGAAGAATAGTCAGAGTACGGCTAGTATCCTTCTGCTCTCGCCCCAAACGAGCCAGGCTCTTGAGTAGGGCCGGGTTTTGCACCGGGAGGCTTAAGAAACCGTCAGCTTGGCTATGTTCAGCTTGCTGTTTCTCTGCTGGTGTTGCCATCACTAAGACAGGGATGTGACTAGTTTGCTCATCTGACTTGAGGAAAGAGATGATTTCCCAGCTACTTCCTCTTTTGGCCAGGAGAGGGTTGAGTAAGATGACAGATGGCTCGAAGAGACGAGCTTTGTAGATTGCTTCCCCAGCAGAGCGAGCAATCACCACCCGATAGCCTAAATTATTGAACTGTTCTGTCAAACTTTCCAAGTAATTAGGTACTGTTTCCACTAGTAAAATCAAACGGTTCTCAAGGGAAGACGAAGAATTAGAAATTCCCTGAGAGTTACTCGTTTCTCCCTCTGCCCGTTTTCTTGCAGCTGACACAGCATGGTTCTGATAGGCAGGTAAGAGCAGGGTAAACTGGTTGCCTTCGTTAGTTTTGCTGATAAAGGAAATATCTCCACCGTGCAAGTGGGCTAAGCGTTGAGTCAAGGTCAAACCCAGATCAATTCCTTCTAGATAACTGGTTGGGTGTTCTTCGGTCTGGGGGATTTGCTCAAAGAGGCTATACTGTTTATCCGGTGAGATACAATCGCCTGTGTCCCAAACCGTAAAAGCAACCCAGTTCTGCCAACGATTGACCTTCAGACCAACTTTGCCTCCGTCTTTTGTTCTTTGCAGAGCGTTATCGAGCAAATGCGCCAGCATCTGGCACAAGCGCAACTTGTCAGCAACAATAATTTCTAAATCAGAGTCAAGCTCTAGAGTAAACTTTGTTTGTGCAGTGGATTCGTCTAACCTTTGGCTTTTCGAGTGTAGTCTTTGTAAGGCTTGAGAGTGAGCTTGATGGCAAACAGCCTTAATCTGTACTGGTTCTGGTATCAGTTCAATCTGACTGGTTTCTACACGAGTTAAGTCTAGAACGTCATTGACTACGGTCATTAACTGACGCCCATTTTGATAAATCAGTTGAGTGTAGCGAAGCTGACGATCTTTGAGAGCTCCTAATGCCTGGTCTTTCAGCAGGGAGGATAATCCCAAAATAGCTGTGATGGGTGTCTTTAGTTCGTGGCTAATACAAGCTAAAAACTCGTCTTTGAGGCGGTTAAGTTTTACTAGCTCTGCATTCTTTGCTAAAAGTTCTTGGGTAAAAATCTGGTGTTGGGTTTTTTCTTGAGCTAGCACCAAATAAAGTTCAGGGGAAAAGTCATTAGCAAGGGGGGGTAGACAATCTCTGTTTTTTTTCTCCTCTAGTCCCCTCTCTTCACTTGCAAACAGGCGACTTTGAAGGACGGGGGATACTAACGTTGTACTAATACTACTTTTTTCTACTTTCTGTTGATATTCGGAAGTTTTTCCTAGCTCAGGGTGGCTTAATTTTAGCTCTGTTAAATTTTGAGAGAAAGAAGTCAAGTTTTGGTTGACTGAGTTACCAAGTAGCTGACGCCAGCTCAAATTTCGAGCTAGCATCTCCCCTGCGGAGTTCTGTAAGCCTAGAGGTAAAGGCAGTTGTTCTAAAATTTGTACTAGGGAATTGAGTTGAGCTGGCTTTGTGGTAATGCTATCGAATTTGTCTACTTTACCTCCTTGACAATTGGGGGCTATTGCTCTTAGAAGCAACCAGCTGTTAAGCAGTCCAAGAAATTTTCCCTCACAATCAACTAATGCCCAGTTCTGAGTCAGGTAGTTAGGGTTTTCCTTGGTTGAGGTTGGACTCAACTCAGGGATTGTGTCTGAGTTATTTGATTCAAGAGATTCCGACTCACTCTCTCCTGACTCCTGTAAAACTGACAAAAACTGACTCAAATTCAGCTGATGGGGTACTATTTCGAGGGTTTCCATCAGAGAAGGCGATAATCGAGACAGAGGTTTGTTGAGAGCTTCAGCTGTCTTCGGGAGGGAACTTACTTCTGGTTGGGTAGCCCAGAAGAGGTAGGGCATAACCTTTGGCAGACTAACTAATCCTAGTGGTCGCTGCTGTTGGCTGACTACAACAATTGCGTTGCACTGCAGAGAGCGAAACATCTCTAGCAAGGTCGCCAGACTAGAACTGTCCTGACAAACTGGAATGGATTCGGCAAATTCTTTGAGGCAGGAAGAGAGCATAGACATTGTCGATTAGGAGAAGCTAGAAGGAGTCTTACCGATGGCAGAACATCCACTGACTGCTCTGATAGTTCGGTCTTGCTAGAGCAGGAGGGAGCGACATAACCTTATCTCAAGCCTAATATATAGTAGATATATTAATTATGGTCTTTGATCTAGGCTCAAGAGTACAGAGAGATTACAATTACTTACAATTCACAGAGTATTTAAATTAATCTTAAGAAAAATTACAAATAAATTGGTAGAATGTTTTACTGCTGGGCAGTCTGACGACCTAAATTGCTAGTTTATTGCTTAAAGGCATATTTTCTTGCTTTCTCGACTATCAATCTGTACGTTTATACGCTCCGAATCTCTTACTCAGACGTTGAGTGAGGTTTTGAGTAGCGATCGATATATTCTGTACAGTACGAGTTCAGAATCTGAGTTTTTCGACTTTATTGAGCAAAGCAAGGGTCATCTTGATTGCTTGGCTTTTGAGGATAACTCCTCTTTGCTGAATTTGCTCAAGTGTTTATATGAAAAAGGAGTTTTGCTACCTGTGGTAGTTTTTACGGAGGATTCGGCAGATACAAAGAAGAGGGTTGCTAGCCAAGAGCCGCCCGAAAATAGTCAAAAAAGCGATGAGTTCTTTATAGGGGCAGAAAATTCCCTTTTTTATGCGGCTGAACTACGACTTAGTACCCTTCAACCTTCTGAGATTGCTAGTTTCATTGACAAAGCGATCGTGCGCTACATCACCATTAATCCTGGTAGAGTTCTACCCCATACCCAGGAAACCAATGACTTTATCAACGATCCAGCCACTCGCAGTTTTCTGATCGAGCAGCAGCGACGGCTATCTGAAAAGCTCCGAGAACGACTAGGATATCTAGGCGTGTACTACAAAAGAAATCCCCAGTTTTTTTTGCGCAATTTGTCTAGGCAGGAAAAACAAAAGCTATTAGAAAACCTAAAATCAGAGTATGGTCAAATTGTTTTGCAGTATTTCTCCCAAGAGGGCGGTCTAAATAAGAAAATAGATGAATTTGTAGATCACGCATTTTTTAGCGATATTTCCGTATCTATGATTGTGGAAATGCATATGGAACTGATGGAGGAATTTTCAAATCAGTTAAAACTAGAAGGGCGCAGTGAAGAAATTTTACTTGATTATCGTTTGACGCTGATTGACGTAATTGCCCATTTAGGTGAAATGTATCGCCGTTCTATTCCTAGGGAGTTGTAAGCCTACTTGGTAAATAAAAGCTTAGAGTATTTAATCAACTAGGCTGACTTTCTAGCATTGCTACTGTTGCATTCCTGCTTATTGCTGATTGCTTTACTTATGAGTCCACAAAAGAAAACCTATATTCTAAAGCTTTATGTTGCTGGAAATACTCCCCACTCGGTCAAAGCTTTGAAAACGCTAAAGAATATCCTTGAACAGGACTTTCAAGGAGTTTATGCTCTCAAAGTGATTGATGTCCTAAAAAGTCCTCAACTTGCCGAGGAAGATAAAATTTTGGCAACGCCAACCCTTTCCAAGGTATTACCTCCACCAGTACGTAAGATTATTGGTGATCTTTCGGATCGAGAAAAAGTATTGATAGGATTAGATCTTCTCTACGAAGAGCTTAGAGATGCAGATCTAGATTTTTAAATCTCAAAGTTTGCAAATTTATAGCATACTGTACTCTAATTTAGAACAACTAAAGTGTTTTATTGGGAGAGTGCAATTTATAACAAATGTAAAATATGAATCAAATTAAATCCTTTAATAAAAATCCGGAGGAATCGGCACCAGCAGGCGTCCAAAAAATCAGGACGATGATTGAGGGCTTTGATGAAATCAGCCATGGAGGCTTACCTGTTGCAAGAACGACAATTGTCAGTGGAACATCGGGTACAGGTAAAACTCTATTGGCAACTCAATTTTTATACAATGCTATCAGTAACTTTGATGAAGCTGGTGTATTTGTAACCTTTGAAGAATCTCCCACCGACATCATTAAGAATGCTCAAAGTTTTGGCTGGGATCTACAAAAATTAGTTGAGCAGGGTAAGCTTTTTATTCTCGATGCCTCCCCTGATCCAGAAGGTCAGGAAATTGTTGGTCAATTTGATCTGTCGGCTTTGATTGAGCGCATTCAGTATGCTATACGCAAATACAAAGCTAAGCGGGTATCAATTGACTCAATAACGGCAATATTTCAACAGTATGATGCCGCACCAGTTGTGCGGCGAGAAATTTTTCGCTTAGTGGCACGCCTCAAACAAATTGGTGTGACAACGGTAATGACGACAGAGAGGGTAGAGGAGTATGGACCAGTGGCGCGGTTCGGAGTAGAAGAGTTCGTCTCGGATAATGTGGTGATTGTCCGTAATGTCTTAGAAAACGAGCGCCGCCGTCGTACCATGGAGATTCTCAAACTGCGGGGTACAACCCACATGAAAGGAGAATACCCCTTTACTATTACAGGTCAAGGAATTAATATCTTCCCCTTAGGAGCAATGCGACTGACCCAGCGCTCTTCCAATGTGCGAGTCTCTTCAGGGATTAAAACCTTGGATGAAATGTGTGGTGGAGGATTCTTTAAAGATTCCATTATCTTGGCAACCGGGGCTACAGGTACTGGTAAAACTTTGTTGGTAAGTAAATTTATCCAAAACGCTTGCCTACAGAATGAACGAGCCATTCTTTTTGCCTACGAAGAATCTCGCGCTCAGCTATCGCGCAACGCTTATTCTTGGGGAATTAATTTTGAAGAAATGGAGCAAAATGGATTATTAAAAATCCTTTGTTCCTATCCAGAATCATCAGGTTTAGAAGACCACCTGCAAATTATCAAATCAGAAATTGCTGAATTTAAACCATCTCGCATTGCCATTGACTCCCTTTCTGCTTTGGCTAGAGGTGTTAGCAATAACGCCTTTAGGCAGTTTGTAATTGGAGTTACCGGCTACGCTAAACAAGAAGAAATTACTGGCTTTTTTACCAATACCACTGACCAGTTTATGGGTTCCAATTCAATTACAGATTCTCATATTTCTACTATTACAGACACAATTTTAATGCTGCAATACGTAGAAATTCGTGGTGAGATGTCTCGCGCCATTAATGTTTTTAAAATGCGAGGTTCATGGCACGATACTGGAATACGTGAGTACACAATCTCCCAAGAAGGTCCAGAGATTAAAGAGTCATTTCGCAATTACGAAGGAATCATTAGTGGTTCTCCTACTCGCATTGGTGTTAATGAAAAGAGCGAACTATCTCGAATTGTCCAAGGAGTTCGTGAAAAGTCAAGCGAATAATTATATTGACTAAGCAAGTAGGAAGCAATATCAAAACACGAAAAAAACCCTTACCTGCTGATTACAAAGACAGGTCATGCAAAATTAAAGATGAGCAGTTAACTCAAAAGCACGATTTGGTGTCAAAATGATAAGCGTCAATAACAACGAATTATCAGGTAATTGAAGTGAGTCTGACTGCCCAAGCGCCTATGAGTGATCGTCGCATGGTTTTTCCATTCACCGCAATTGTCGGTCAGGAGGAAATGAAACTGGCCTTACTGTTGAATGTGATAGACCCCAGAATTGGCGGGGTGATGATCATGGGTGATCGTGGTACGGGCAAGTCTACTACTATTCGGGCTTTGGCGGATCTGCTGCCAGAGATTGATGTGGTTGCTGATGACCCCTTTAACCGTGATCCCCAGGATCCTGACTGGATGGGTGAGAATGGTTCATCACCGTCGCCAACAATAGCCAAGAAAAAAGTGACAATGGTTGACCTGCCTCTAGGGGCAACAGAAGACCGAGTTTGCGGTACGATCGATATCGAAAAAGCCCTATCTGAGGGGGTTAAAGCTTTTGAACCAGGGCTATTAGCCAAAGCCAATCGCGGTATCCTCTACGTAGATGAAGTCAACCTCTTAGATGACCACTTAGTTGACGTTCTGCTAGACTCAGCGGCTAGTGGCTGGAATACAGTTGAACGAGAAGGAATTTCTATTCGTCACCCTGCTCGCTTTGTCCTAGTTGGTTCTGGTAACCCAGAAGAGGGAGAACTAAGACCTCAGCTACTTGACCGCTTTGGCATGCACGCGGAAATCCGTACAGTCAAAGAACCGGCTTTGCGAGTGCAGATTGTTGAAGAAAGGGCAGAGTTTGATGGTAATCCTCAAGAGTATCTAGAAAAGCACAAACCTACTCAAGAAGAGTTGCAGAAGCAAATAGTCCGGGCTCAAGAGCAATTGCCTAAAGTAGAGATGGATTATGACCTGCGGGTGAAAATTTCTGAAGTTTGCTCAGAGTTAGATGTAGATGGCCTACGAGGTGATATTGTTACTAACCGAGCAGCAAAGGCTATAGCTGCATTTGAAGGACGCAACGAGGTGACAGTTGACGATATACGCCGCGTGATTACCCTCTCCCTACGCCATCGACTGCGGAAAGACCCATTAGAATCAATTGATTCGGGTTACAAAGTACAAAAAGCATTTAGCCGTGTGTTCGGGTTAGAGGAAGCCTCAGAAGTAAATTCAGTGGTTGCAAGCGGTGGCGTTCGCTAACTAATGGATAATTGACAATTGACAATTGATAATTAATTAATCAGGTTTAAAGCCAAAGAAGAATGCCGCAATGCCGCAATTGAATTCTAAATTCTAAATTCTAAATTCTTCATTATCAATTGGTCAGAATCAATGCGATTAACCACTAAGCAAAAGCTTTTGGCGGTGTAGGCTAGAGGAGAGTCATAGAAATGTTCAAATTTCCTTGCCCCTAGCCCCCATGCCAGAACCACTTATAGAACTAAAAGGAATCAGCAAGTCCTTTGGTAGCAAAATTATCCTGGATAAGGTTGATCTAACTATCTATCGTGGCGAAGCCTTAGTCATTATTGGTCCATCGGGTACAGGTAAATCAACTATCCTACGCATTATTGCTGGTCTGCTTCGCCACGATGAGGGTGAAGTTTACGTGCAGGGTCAACTACGTTCCGGTTTAATAGAAGATGCCAACGATCCCATTGGTATCGGCATGGTATTCCAACAGGCTGCCTTGTTTGACTCTTTAACTGTTGGTGAAAATGTTGGTTTTTTGCTCTATCAGCACTCCAAGCTTCCCCACAAAAGGATTGCAGAACTAGTCAATCGTAGTCTAGAGACGGTGGGAATGGCAGGAAGCAGTGATCTTTATCCCTCGGAATTATCAGGAGGGATGCGCAAGCGAGTCAGTTTTGCTCGTGCCATTATCTCCAACCCAGACAATCAGCGGGATAACCCAGAAGTACTATTATATGACGAGCCAACAGCCGGACTTGACCCCATCGCCTCAACAGTGATTGAGGATTTAGTTCGTAGCTTACAGCGAGAATCCAACAGTTGCAGCACCTATGTCATGGTGACACACCAAGAAAGTACAATTCGCCGCACCGCAGATCGGGTTGTTTTTCTCTACGGTGGGAAGGTACAGTGGCAAGGTAACGTTAGCGAGATTGACACTACAGATAATCCCCTAGTGCGGCAATTCTTTAGTGCTAGTACCGATGGTCCGATACGAGTAGTCAGTTAAAATGGCAATTGTTGGTAAATTATTGAGTACTCCTAGAATAAGCAGTTAGCTGTCATTGGCAATTGGGCGTTTTAGCTCAGCAAAAGGTAAAAGGGAAAAGCTCACACGAAACAGCCAGTGGCTAAGGGAGAAGAGGTCATGCGATCGCGAACCATGAGAGAAGGCTCCGTTGGGTTACTAGTCCTGGTTGGAGCAATTATATTTGGCGGTTTGGTTATGTGGATACGTGGTTTCAGTATCGCTAGCCGTAGCTACAAGTTTATTGCTGTTTTTCCCAACGTTGCTGGTATGACAGCCGGAGCTCCTGTCCGCTATCGTGGTGTGGATGTGGGTAAGATCACAGAGGTGAGAGCAGGAGCTAATGGGGTAGATGTCACCGTAGAAATTGAAGATTCTGACTTGCTCATACCACACGATGCCAGAATCGAAGCCAATCAGTCAGGTTTAGTTGGTCAAACCTCAGTAGACATAACACCCAAAGGTACTACTAACCTTGAGGCAGAATCTCTCAGTCCTTTTGGTGAAGAATGTCTTGATTCAGAGCAAATTATTTGTAACGATGATAGAGTTAAAGCCTTGGAGGGAGTCAATTTCGTCGAACTGCTGCGCAACAGCACGAAGCTGACAGAGATATATACTGACCCCAAGTTTTTTCAGAATATCAACGCCTTAACTACAAATGCCTCTGAAGCTGCCTCTGGAGTAGCAGAACTGGCTCAAGAGTTAACCCTCCTATCAGGATCAGTTCGCAAAGAAATAGGCAGTTTTTCCGGAGCAGCGGAGTCTTTGAACAAAGCAGCAGATCAAAGTACCCGCCAACTCGGTTCTGCTGCTGAGAAAATTTCTGGTACTGCTGAAGAGTATCGCCTGACAGCTGTGCAACTTAATCAGCTAATTTCTACTACCAACGAGTTAGTGACAGCCAACAGGGGAACTCTGGTCAGAACCCTCAACAATATCTCTCAAACTAGTGATCAGCTAGGTGGTTTAATTAGTAGTTTGACGACAACAGTTAATCGAGTTAACTCTACAGTTAGTCAAGTTAACTCTACAGTTGATCAGAGCAATGTGGGAGGACTACTACAGAATTTAGAAACTCTCTCAGCTAATGCAGCAGATGCCTCTAACAATTTGCGAGACATCACTGCCACTCTCAACAATCCCACTAATTTACAAGTACTACAACAAACCTTAGACTCAGCTAGGGCAACTTTTGAAAACGCTCAGAAAATTACTGCTGATTTAGATGAGTTAACAGGTGATCCTTCCTTCCGCACTAACGTTAGGGAATTAATTGACGGACTTAACCAACTAGTCTCCTCTACCGAAGAACTAGAAAGACAAATTCAAGTAGCACAGTCTCTCGAACCAGTAAGCGCAAAACTCAACCAAGCTACTTCTAATTTTGTTGATACATCTGTGACTGCTCAAAAAGAGCAAATGAAAGTTGAGCAAGACCAAGATAAATTGAACTTAGAGCAACAGCAGCAAAGATTAGGGCTAATGGCACCGGCGGGGAGAAAGTTATTACCGGAAGAAGAAGTTGAGAGTTTTGAGTAGTTATTTCTTGTTAACTTGGGGAGTTTCTACGCTCTGTTTTTCCCCCGAAAACTGCTAATTGTCACTTTTGGCAAAATAGTTATTATTACTGTTAATGCCTAAAAGCCTAACTCGCCTAACTCCAGTCATCTTGTTTTTCTGCACTTTCGGGTTTGTAAACTTGACCTGCTTCATACAGGTGGCGAGTTGTGGCAAAGAGTTGTTCTTCCGTCATTTGCCACTGTGCAAGTAATGCATCTAGATTTTGCTTGATATCTCTTGCGCCAGGAAAACGGTTATAGCGAATTCGTAACCGAGCTAATTGCGCCAGGTTGTAATTATTAGAGCCTTCTCGCCGAAGACTTTCAATGATAGCGCGATCAATTTTTTCTTGGGGATGCTGTTGGTCTTTATTATCTAACATAAAACTATATCCAATAGTTGACTAAATTTATGTTAAGCACTTGGGAACTACGCTGGTTTAGACAGGGTTCTCTACCCAAGGAAGTAGAGGACTGGTTTATCAATGATTGTCCCGGTGAACAGCTAGGAACGCCAGAAGCAAGGGAAGATTTTTATCTTTACATACCCGAGTGTGAGTATCTTAACCTGAAACTTCGGCAGGGTAATTTAGAGATGAAGTGGCGTAAGTCAGAACTAGATATCAAGCAGTTTGGGGAACATGGAGAGGGTAAAGTAGAAATGTGGAGTAAGTGGATTTGTAAAGACCCTAGCCAACAGCATTTTACGCCAGCAAATGTACTCAACAAAAAACCTTGGATTGGTGTAGAAAAGATTCGCTCCCAACGTCTGTACCAAAATATCTCATTGGAAATTACTCAGCTCCATGTTACAAATGAAGCCTGGTGGAGTATCGCTTTAGAGAGAGGTGGTTTTGAAGATCAGCCATTTGATAATTTTGAGCAGATCCTCACAGAGATGAGTCAGACTTATCAAGGTCCAACACTGTTGTCCCAAAATTCTTACGCTTATCCTCGTTGGCTTTCTCTTTTACCCAAAAATAATGCCTTAGACTGAGAAGGAAGATTACAACTTAGTATAGGTATTATGGAAAAAGTTTTCCTGTCAATTCTGATAATGAGTAATGAGCCACAAAATTTATGCTCCTAATGTCCATCTCTTTGCCTTCCATTTTGGTAATGGCTCTAGCAACGAGTCTTCCTCTCGTACAGACTTTGACAGCGAACTACTTTGGCAAAAATGCAGTGAAATTTTTGCCTACTTTCAGATTCCTCAAAAGCTAATAATTAAACCAGCAACCGAAGATTATCGTGTTTATTTACTAGCAGGAGAAAGTGAGAATAAAGCGCTTTTACCTTTATCTGGTAAAATTTTATTGGCAGGACAAGAGACTCGCATTACTGGCTTTGCCTGTCCTCTTCAAATAGAAAAGAGTTATGCTTTAGCTTTAAATATTCGTATACCCCAATTTGATGGAACTGGAGAGGAGACTGAAGAAATAGATATAAGCAGTTTCAGGAATTTAAACCCAGCTAACTGCTTTTTACCTGAACAAATCAATAGTTCACTGGGTCAAACTTTGTTAATAACTGCTTGGTTATCACCTCAGCAGCAAGCGGAACCCAGTTTGTGGCGAGTGATAGCTGATCAATGCGTGCAGGATTTTCTAGGGGAAAGCAAAGTGAATTGTCCTCCTCTCTCTCAAGAAGATCAACTATTTGGTAGTCCTATTTTTGAATATGGTACTCCTTACCAAAATCAAACTCATGGTCATCTGTTCGTTTGGTTCTTTTTCCGTCCTACAGTAAATACTCAATCTAGTTCTAGCTCAAATAGCTCCGATGAAAATTTTAGCTTTTTTTATCAAAAACTAATTGATCTCTGTTATTTACGCCAAAAGATTTTTAAAGTATATCAACTTAGTCGCAGCTTGTATGAAGATATTTTTACCGGACATCAACAAATTAAGGTAATAATTAATGAGGTTGCCAGAAAAACTCCAGTTCAACAACCCTCGAAAACTCAAAATAAAACAGGAAGTTTATCTGATTCTGATCTAAATTACTTTCAAGAACAACTGAAAACCTTACCTCAACTAGCTCTACAATACTCAGACTGGCGTTCAGACCTAGAAAGATATCGGTTAATAGTTGATATGAGTCGCAAAACTTATGGAGAAAGAATCAGACAAATTGATGAGAGGCTACCTAATAATGATTTAGGCTTTCTGGTATTTTTCCAGGAAAAAACGGCTCTTCAGTTACAAAAAGAAATTGAAGCCTGTATAGATTCTTGTGCCTACAGTTCTAACTTAGTAGATAAAGCGCTCATTTCAATTCGTGGTATAGTCGAGATTGAGCAGACACAGCGAGAGCGTGCCTTAGAAGAAGCAATGCGAGATAGTGAAACGGCTTCTCGCACACAGGATGAAAGATTACAAAGTTTAATTGTTTTAATTATTATCGGTCTTTGTCTGGTTGCCTTATTCTCTTAAATAAATAAGACCCCATCAACCTTGGGCAATCAACAGTCAAAATGAAATCTCTCTTCTTGAGATGAGGGATAAACTTACTTCAGGCTGAGTGTAATCAGCAATAAGCTCTTAGAAAAAGTTACATTTAATACAGTACCAGTTATCCTTATTATCCTTGCAGTAGTAGCACCCATCCCACCAAATACAAGCATTATAAGCAGATAAACAACGTTCAGAATTCAGGAGTTCTGCTACTTCATCTTTCCTATCTGCTGAAGGTTTGACAGCTTCTTGTTCAAGTCTCTCTTCGAGCTGCTCAGAAACAGGTTGTAACTGATAGGTCTGCCCCATTCAAAACCTCTTGAATCATTTAATAGCATGCTTTCTGAAACTTTCCCAAGGATTGGGAGGCTCAATTAGGGTACGAAGAACCCCAATGTATCTAGCTAGTTTCTCTTGTTTCTAGATTAGTAGACTTGGAAAGTTATTGATTGAAATTGTAACTTTTCTTATAAAATACTATGAGCTTTGTAACAAGAGCTCTTCTGCTCATCTTCTTGCCTGCTGCGGTTCCCCTTTACTAACAAGCAGATTTAGCCATGGAAATAGGTCAATCTTCCCCTACCTTTCTGCTGAGGGAAATTGGCAACTCGATCACAAATTCAGTTCCTTGACCGGGAACTGAATTGCAGTATAGCTGACCATTGTGTTTCTCCACGACAACTTGGTAACTAATTGATAATCCTAAACCTGTACCCTTCCCCGGTGGCTTCGTGGTAAAGAAGGGGTCAAAGATGCGAGATAGTACTTCTGGCTTTAAACCAGGACCATTATCGACAATACGAACGATAATAGAGGGAGTCGGAAGTCGGGAGTCGGGAGTCGAGGATTTTTTTTCTCCACTGCTTATTTCCCCTTGACCATTACTTACGGAAGTGTAAATTATCATCTCCCGTGGAGCCGGTTGGCTTTCTAAGGCATCTATAGCGTTACTAATAATATTCATAAATACCTGATTGAGCTGACCTGGGTAACATTCCACTAAGGGAAGCTGGCCGTATTCTTTGCTCACTAGAATCTCAGGACGTGTAGAGTGGGCTTTGAGGCGATGCTGCAAAATCAGTAAGGTATTATCAATACCTTGATGAATATCAACTTGCTTTTTATCCTGTTCATCAAGACGGGAGAAGTTCCTTAAAGATAGAACAATTTCAGAAATTCGATTAGCTCCTTCTCTCATCGAGCCTAGCAGTTTAGGAAAGTCTGTTACAACAAAATCCAAATCAATACACTTTATTTCTCTTTCAATCTCTGCTACTGGCTGAGGGTAGTTATTTTTGTACAAATTGACTAAGCGCAGTAAGTCTCGAGCATACTCAGAAGCTGGCTCAATATTACAAGAAATAAAGCTAATAGGATTATTAATTTCGTGGGCTACTCCCGCTACTAGATGACCCAAGCTGACCATTTTTTCGTTTTGTACTAGTTGGGAATGAGTGCGTTGCAATTCTACTAAGGCTTGTCCAAGTTGTTCAGCTTTTTCCTGTTCTTCACGGGTTTTTGCCTTTAAAGCTGACTCGAACTGTTTACGAGCAGTAACATCTCGGAAAATTAACAGGTGGCGACCTGGCAAGTAGTTAGCTTTGGCACTATACTCAAAGTCCCGCTTATGGTCATTAGCCATACAGACAATAAATTCACCTCTCATTTGACCAATTGCCAAAAAATTTTGCCAATGATTGTAACTATCAACGGTCTGATCTAACTGGTCAAATACTTTAACGTCTAGTCCGACTATCTTTTCTTTGTTCAAATTAAGCAAATCACAAGCTGCTGGGTTGGCATCAATATAAAAACCATCATCATTGGCGACAAGAATACCATCAAGGGCACTGTTAAAAATGGCACGGAACTTTTCTTCTCGTCGCACAAGTTCAATTTCTGCCTGTTTGCGATCATTGATGTCTTCAATCACACCAATTGCATACTTAGGTATACCTTCGTCATCTCGGACAAGAGATACAGCTAAGTTAGTCCAGAGCTGTTGATTATTTTTGCAAATAAAGCGCTTCTCCATATAATAGGTTTGAATCTTACCTGTCAGTAAGCGCTGCCAATTCTCTTGATCAGCTCTGAAATCTTCTCGATGAGTAACTTCCTGCACAGTCTTGTGCAGTAGTTCTGCTTCTGTATAACCTACGAGGTGACAAAATCTTTGGTTAGCTTGAAGTAGATGACCATCTGGATGTACTTGGGTAATTCCTACCGCAGCTTGCTCAAAGATGGCGCGGTAGCGTGCTTCACTCTCTTTTAAGGCTGCTTCTGCTCGCTTACGAGCAGTAATATCCGTTTGAATACCGATATAATGAGTTACTCTGCCCTTAGTATTCCTAACCGGAGAGATAGAGAATTGGCTCCAGAATAAACTACCATCTTGATGATAGTTGCGCAAAATCGTCTGGGCTTCTTGACCTTGCTCAATTGCTTGATGCAGCTTCTCTAAAGCCGCTTGATTACCTTGTCCCTCTGGCAAAAAGCGATAGTTTTTACCTATTACCTCTTGAGCTGAATAACCTGTTAGTCGCTCAAAACCTTGATTGGCATAGATAATTGGTTGACTTTGTTGAGTGAAATCGCCAATAATCACACCATTGCTAGAAGCTTCAATCGCTCGATCTAGCAGTCGCAAACGCTCCTCAACCTGCTGGCGATCGCTCATTTCTTGTTTTAATTGTTTGAGCGTTTCTTCCAGTTCAGTGGTACGCTGAGCTACTCTTTTTTCCAAATGCTGATTAACATTAGCTAGCTGAACTTGAGTCTGCTGTAATTCCCCCAAGGATTGGCTAAGTTCCATCGACTGCCTTTTAGTTTGGGCGAGTAATTCGGCCTGTTGCAGTGCTATACCCAACTGAGTAGCAATTTGCTGGACAAATTCAATTTCTCTTTCTTGCCACTGACGGGTACAGGAACATTGGTGAATGCACAGCAGTCCCCACAGCTGATCACCTTTCAAGAGGGGTACAATTAAATTCGCTCGAACCTGGAAACGAGAGAGAACCTGAATATGGCAATCACTTAAGCCAGCTTGATAAATATCAGCAACCGCCTGAACCTTACCGAACTGATAATTGCTAGCATAATCCCCAAAACAGTAATCGCTAACTCTAGCAGCTAGAGCTGAGTTAAACTCAGGCAAAACATCCTCAGAGACAAACTCTCCTTCATTCCAGTGACTATCAGGATAAAAGTAAAACATACCCACCCGATCAGCTTTCAGGAACTGACGAACCTCCCTAGCTGTGGTTTGGAAAATTGTCTCTAGCTCGAGAGATTCTCTAATCTTGCTAATAACATTAAATAAAGCTTTGCGTTCCCTAGCTTGTTTTAGTTCTGCCTTAACCCGTTTACGCTCAGTGACATCGTTTTGTACACCGATGTAATGAGTAAGATTGCCTACCGTGTCTTGCACCGGAGCGAGGTAGAGTTCATTCCAAAACATCGAACCATCTTTACGATAGTTGAGCAAGACAGTGCGACATCCCCTTTTTTCTCGCAAGGCAGCTCGTACTTCGGCAAGAGCTGCTTGATTGGTATTATTGCCTTGTAGAAAGCGGCAGTTCTTACCTATGACTTCTGAAGTTGAGTAGCCTGTTATGCTCTCAAAAACTGGATTGACATAAATAATTGGTAAATCAGGTTGAGTAGCGTCGGCGATCAGAATTCCATTATTGGAAGCAGCGATCGCTCTTTCTACAAGCTGTAGGCGTTCTTCCGTCCTTTTGCGCTCAATTAAAGAACCTAGCTGCATAGCCAAGAAATTGACTAGTTCAATTAAGCCTAGCTCCGGTTGTTTTGCTTCTTTTTTAAAAAAAATCAAAACTGCTAGCACTTCGTCATTAAAGAGAATAGGAATCCCCAAACAGGTTTTTAATCCTACCTTTCCGGCCAAATGATTTCTGAAAAAAACTTCCCATTCCTTTTTGTCAACATCTGTTAGCCAAAGAGGCTTTTTTTCTAAGCAAATTCGTCTTTGGAATGTTTTGTCCGTAGCTAAAAGTAGTGGCTCACTTAACTGCCTCAATTGCTCGAAATTTTGTTCACTGGTATACCAACCTTTTCCATATTCAAAAACCCTAGCTTGTCGATCAGGAAGCCAAAACTCTCCAAAGTCCCAGCCAATTTTCTCGCAGACTTGATGAATAGTTGCTTCTAGAGCGGATTGAAAATCAGATGCTTCACTAATTGCTTTAGCCGTAGTTAGTAAAAGTTGCAACTGCGTATTATGCTCGGTCAACTGCTCTTGTTGGAGTTTAAGTTGTTTTTTTTGTTGATAAATAGTTAGCTGAGTTTTAATCCGAACTAAAACTTCTTGTATCTCGAAAGGTTTGACAAGATAGTCTACTCCACCGACTTCAAAAGCTTTTACCTTATCTAATACTTCAGCTGAAGCACTAATAAAAATTATTGGAATATCTACAGTCCGCTCAGAAGATTTCAGTTGCTGACAAACTTTATAGCCACTGGTATCCGGCATTCTAATATCTAGTAAGATTAAGTCCGGTTTAGCCGCATCTATCATCCCTAAAGCCAAGACTCCACTGACAGCGGTTCTAACTTTATAGCCTTGAGAGCTAAGAATAGTTGAGAGCAGACGTTGGTCTTGCTGATTATCATCTATTAGGAGGATGTCTGACTCTGCAACCTGGGATACATTACTTTTCATGAACAGCGCTTCAGTCAAATCAATAATTAAATTAAGTCTATAATTTATCCTTTAAATAGGCTTTGGAGGTGAAGTATCAAGAGTAGAGGAATCAGAAAAGTGAATTGTCAATGGGAAATTGAGAGGGATTAATTAACCCTAGACTAATGCCTCCCTAAGATTGGTTGTGGGTAAAGAAAAACTCAGGAGGCCTCTGCGTTGCACAGAAGACCTCCTGAGTTTAGAAAAAAGCTTGGTAAATCTAAAACCCAACCCCTTGGAGTGCTAGCTCGTGCTTATGACTAGGCAAGAGTTTTACCTGACCATTTTCATCAACATCGACTAAAGCTGTATCTCCCTCCCTGAGTTGACCCGATAGCATCGCTTCAGCTAAACCGTCTTCTAGGAGACTCATGATTGCCCTTCGCAAAGGCCGCGCACCATAACTAGGATCATAACCTACTTCAACTAAGTGGTTTTTAAAGTTTTCTGTAACTTCTATCTCGATGAGCCGTTCACTTAGACGTGCCGAGACTTCCCTTAGCATGATGTCGGTAATTTGCTTAATCTCGCCTTTGTTCAGTTGACGGAAGACAATGATGTCATCTAGGCGGTTGAGGAACTCCGGACGGAAGTACTGCTTCAGTTCTTCGTTAACCCGCTCCCGAATGCGGTTGTACTGGGACTCAGTTTGATCGTCAGAGAAGTCAAAGCCAATACCGCCGCCACCTTTTTCGATTACCTTAGAACCAACATTAGAGGTCATGATAATCAGGGTGTTCTTGAAGTCTACGACGCGACCTTTGGCATCAGTCAAACGACCGTCATCAAGCAGTTGCAGTAGGGCATTGAAAACATCTGGGTGAGCTTTCTCAATTTCGTCAAACAGGATGACGCTGTAGGGACGACGCCGGACAGCTTCAGTAAGTTGACCACCTTCGTCATAGCCAACAAATCCCGGAGGTGAGCCAATTAACTTAGAAACGGTGTGACGTTCCATAAACTCGGACATATCTACCCTAATCATGGCCTCTTCAGAACCAAAGAAGTAAGCAGCCAAGGACTTAGCCAGTTCCGTCTTACCTACGCCAGTCGGGCCAGAGAAGATAAAGCTAGCAATGGGTCGATCAGGATCTTTTAAGCCCACCCGCGCCCGACGGATTGCCTTAGAAACAGCTGTAACTGCTTCCTCTTGACCAATCAGCCGTTGGTGTAGGGTATCTTCCAAGTTCATTAGTAGTTCTGACTCGGATTCAGTTAGCTTGGTGACAGGAACTCCAGTCCAAGCAGCAACGATGTCAGCAATGTTTTCTTCGTCAACAACAGGATTGATGCCAGAATCTTCCTTACCTTGCTCAAGAGCGATCGCTTTGAGTTGGTCTTCAATTTCTAATTCGCGATCACGCAGTTGGCCAGCTTTATCAAAATCTTGGTCCTCAACTGCAACGTCTTTTTCTTTAGTAATCTGACGCAGTTCTTGTTTGAGTTCCTTGGTAGCAGGATTTGGTCGATAGTTCAGCACATGGACTCTGCTACCTGCCTCGTCAATTAGGTCAATAGCTTTGTCGGGTAAGAAACGATCTGAGATGTAGCGATCTGAGAGCTTAGCTGCCGCCGAAAGAGCATCATCAGAGATTTCAACCTTGTGGTGCTGCTCATAAGCGTCCCGCAGACCATACAAAATTTCAATTGTCTCTTCTACGGAAGGTTCTCCCACCATCACTGGCTGGAAACGACGCTCTAGGGCTGCGTCTCTTTCAATATGCTTGCGATATTCATCTAGGGTGGTAGCTCCTAAACACTGCAATTCACCCCGTGCTAAAGCTGGTTTAAGAATATTAGCAGCATCTAGACCACCTTCTAGGGAACCAGCACCCACTAAGGTATGAATTTCGTCAATTACCAAGATAATATTCTTATTCTGACGAACTTCGTCCATAATTTGCTTGAGGCGTTCCTCAAACTCACCCCGGAAACGAGTCCCGGCAATCAGCAAGCTCATGTCTAGAGTGAGTACCTGCATGTCTGTCAAGAGTTCCGGCACGTTTTGATCAACGATGCGCTGGGCTAAACCTTCAGCAAGTGCTGTTTTTCCTACACCTGGCTCTCCTAGTAAAACGGGATTATTCTTGGTGCGACGACCAAGAATCTGGATTACGCGCTCAATTTCCTTGACTCGACCAACAACGGGGTCTAGCTTGCCCTCTGCTGCTAGCTTGGTTAGGTTTTTGCCATACTCTTCTAGGCTAGCCTTTTGTCCGGAGGCTGCTCCCCCAAAAAACGAACCCTCTACCTTGGCTGTACTAGCCGCAGCTACTTCCCCTAAGGATCTAATTACTTGGTTGCGGACTTCTCCTGGATCAATGTTGAGGTTTTCCAAGACCTTGCCAGCTACACCGTCGCTATCTTTGGTAATTGCCAGCAAAAGGTGTTCTGTGCCGATATAGTTATGTCCTAGCTGGTTAGCTTCGTGAAAAGATTGCTCAAAAATACGCTTGGCTTTAGGTGTGAAGGGAATTTCCGGTGGTACGGGAGTAGAACCCTTGCCAATAATTTTTTCTACCTCCTTTCTGCCAATCTCTAGGGTTAGACCTAGGTTTTTGAGTACTTTAGCAGCAACCCCTGTTCCCTCCCCAATCAACCCCAAGAGAATCTGTTCTGTTCCTACTAAGTTGTGCCCGAGACGACGTGCCTCTTCCTGGGCTAGCATTACTGATTTAACCGCTTTATCTGTAAAATGTTGAAACATGATAAGTTCACCTTACCTAAGTATTTAGATAAAAGAATGATTTCTTACTCACTCTTTTATAAAGTTTTATGTACTTCCTATAGACAATGTACCTCTCTCTAGGCTTCTAAAGCAGTGGGCAGAACCGTAATCCTGGGGAGTAGTTGCCGCCTGAAGAACGGAAAAAGGACAAAGGTTACCAGGAAATCGCCCTTTGCCCTCTTTTTAATGTGCAGAGTCTAGAACTTAGACAGCAACAGTTTCTGAGTTCCAAACATCATCGGTTTCGCTATTAACTGTCTGTGCTTGGACAGCTTCAGCCAAGCTCAGTTTAACTACACGCTTGCTTGCTACTTCTACTTTCGGTAGTTTGACATCCTCTTCGACCTAAAGGACGAAGATTCCTCACCACGCCACCTTAAAAGGAAGTCGCTGAATGGGGTTGACGGTTCATTGGCTGTTGCTCCTTTTGCAGAAGTCTTACACCTGCCTCCACGTCCGTTTTAAGTCTCCGAATGCCCTCCGGCGACTGGCATCTAATTAAATTACTAATTCAAAATGCACTTTTGCTTCCAGGTTGGATTTACCATTGCCTTTCCGCTTCCCCATCTACTTAAGTTACATTCAATCAACAAGTTGATAATGGCTTACAAGCTGGGCGGGAGCTATGTATTACCTCCATACTAATCATACCAAAAGCCGCCCTGAAGTGCGGGGCTTGTATCCCATTATTTTGGTCAGTGAGGGAAACCGGACGTTGGTAGGGGGATTTACCCGCTAGGGGGTGAGGGGGTGATGAGGTGATGGGGTGAGGG
>JBAUJE010000155.1:0-18160 GCA_049683475.1 Coleofasciculaceae cyanobacterium
AGGTCATTGATGAGCATGAAGGTGCCCGCCACTAATAAGGCGAAGATGGCGATTCCACCTAGACCAATGAACAAGTCGTGCCACCATTCAGACCAATGAATGATAAAGTTGCCAGCAGCATCCCTAAGGCAAGGAGTGTTGGGATAGTATTGCCTATTAGTGCAGTATCTGTTGTAAACTTCTGAGGTAGAACCTTTGTAGGGCAGTTGACCTAAGAAATACTGCACCCATAAAAATTGCCCAATTAGGCTGGTAGCTATTGCAATTAAAATGTGGCGAGATTTGAGGTGACCTTTAAGTTCCCGCAACAACTGAGGGTTCCAGTCGCCTATGCGGTCTAAAATACTGAGCATTAATTAAATCTCCATCTAAATTAGTCGGCAAGTCAGCGAAAGAAGGTAAATTTTGCTCAAGATGCTTGCTGGTGTCCTAGCTTGAGGAAGATCGTTTCTAAATCTTCTTGAGTAGAGTGAAATTCGCTTAGAGGAATACCAGCAACAATCAGCGATCGCAACAATGTGGCACAATCGTCTTCATCCCCTGCAAATTCTATCTGTACCTGACTTTTGCCTAAAACAACCTCCCAACCTTTTACTAGAGGATTGTTTTTCAGTTCAGCGATTAGTTCCTTTTGTTTACCTAAAGTGGAAATAAAGATTTTTTGACGGCTAAGGCGGCTGTAAAGTTCCTTGAGGGAGGCACTTTCTACCAAATAGCCTAATTCCATAATTCCTACTGAGGTACACAGTTCGGCTAAATCACTGAGGACATGAGAGGAAATTAAAATTGTCATTCCTGCTTCTTGGAGGATTTTGATAATTTCCCGAAACTGTCTTCTAGCAATAGGGTCTAGACCAGAAACCGGCTCATCTAAGACTAGCAAAATTGGTTCATGGATGATGGTGCGACCTAAAGAAAGGCGTTGTTTCATCCCCCGTGAGAGGGTAGAAATTAAACTATTACGCTTGTTGGTTAGCTGTACTAATTCTAGAACTTCGTAAAGCCTTCGGGTACGATGGGGTTCTCGCAAGCGATATAACCTAGCGAAATAATCTAAATAATCCCAAACTGTTAAATCATCGTAGAGAGGAAAGTCATCAGGGAGATAGCCTAAGCGCTGCTTAAGTTTTGGGTTACTTTGGTCGCGCCGGAAGCGCTGACCGTGGATATAAATTTCGCCAGTAGTAGGTTCCTCTGCTGCCACTAACATACGAATTAGGGTAGTTTTACCAGCACCGTTAGGTCCAATTAGTCCATATACTTCACCCTCTTGGATCTGCAAATCAACATCATTGACGGCAATATGGCGGTCAAATTGTTTAGTCAGTCCCAACGTTTGGATTGCTAGTTCTTTTGCCATGAGTTTTGGAGTTTGCTGAAATTTGCCGGTACAATTTCTCTACTTACATAGAAATTGCGATAAGTAATTAAAAATTACAAAGCTAGTAGCAGCCGCACGGGAAATTAATCTCAGATTTCAAGTTGCTAGGTATTTATCCGAGTTTTATCCTTATTTTTACGAACAGAATCAGTTTTTTTTACAATTATTCACAGAATTGCCACTATAGTCAGTCTATGAGCTAACCCATTCACTAGCAGTAAGTTCCTAAATATAACTTACCCACTTGCTTAGAAATTCTTATCATTATTTTTTACCTAACAAGAGGTAAGTTGTCATCGCGCCTTTGCCTTTGATGGCAACTTCACCCCGCCGTTTAAGCAAGTATCTCTGATGTAGTTGTTCATAGGTGCTTGTACTGACTTGAATCTGTCCAGGTAAACCATGAGATTCCATACGACTAGCAATATTAACTGTGTCACCCCAAAGATCGTAACTAAATTTTTGAATACCAATCACTCCTGCTACCACTGGGCCGGTATTGACACCAATGCGGATATTGAGTTCTCTTGCCACTTTGTCGCGAAAGCGAGCCATAGTAGCTTGCATTTCTAGGGCCATGTCAGCGATCGCCTCAGCGTGGTTGGGTTTAGGAACTGGCAAGCCTCCTACTACCATATAGGCATCACCTATGGTTTTAATTTTTTCTAAGCCGTGTTGCTGAGTAAGTTGGTCAAAGCGGGAAAAAACGACATTGAGTATTCCCACCAAGTCAGCGGCTGAAATTTGAGCAGACAATTCTGTAAAACCAACGATATCAGCGAATAAAACGGTAACTTCAGCAAAGTTGTCAGCAATAATTTCTTCTTGAGGCTGTTGACGCTGTTTGAGACGCTTAGCAATCTCAGCGGGTAAAATGTTGAGTAACAAGCGTTCGGTGGTTTCTTGTTGATCACGTAATGCCTCTTCTGCTTCGAGGCGGGTAGTAATATCTCGAAAAATACCGCGAGTAGCAACCGGCTTGCCCTCTACAAATTTGCAGTTAATGTTTCCTTCTACTGAGATTTTTTTCCTGCCTTTGGTAATAAATTCAAGTTTAATTGCTTCAATCTTTTCTCCCGATGTCAATCTTTGCATAATTTCCCTATAGTCAACTTGACATTGGGGATGAATAATGTCGAATAGAGATATCTGAGCAATTTCTGTTTCGCTATATCCTAATATCTCTCGCCAAGCACGATTGACGTATAAAAAACAACCTTCAGGAGTGACAGATTGAATCAAATCACTAGCATTTTCAAACAAGTCTCGATACTGCTCTTCTCTTTCTAAGAGTGCTGCTTCTGCTTGTTTTCGTTTAATAAACTGACCGATTTGGCTGCCAATAGTACTCATTAATTGGAGTAGAGCTTGATCGAGATGCTGAACTTCACTACTGAAGAAAACTATTACACCCATAATTTCTAGATCATCTAAAATGGGGAAGCCAAAAGCGGCATGTAATTCCCCTTCAGCTATTACTTCTTCGGGGTAAAAGTCAGCATCATTTATTAAATCTGTAATCCAATGGGGAGAACAACTTGCCCAAATTTGATTAGCTAAATAAAGGGCGTAACTCAAGCCAATCTGGCTAGTTAAATAAATTGACTCTGGGTTTAATGAGGGTCTGATCCAAGTATCTACACAGCTCAATTGGCTAGAGACTATATTGTTGGTTAGGCGTTCTAGATGAGGCTGATCGGGAGGGGGAGTATCTAGCTGCCAAAATGCAGCAAAATCCCATCCTAGGTTTTCACCAATACCTTCGAGAATTTTAGGTATAGCCTCTGACCAGGTTGCAGATTCTGAAAGGATATGAGTGACACTATACTGTATAGCTAAGCGCTGGCGCTGGCGTTGACGCTCTGTAATATCTCTGCCAACGTAGATAAATTCTTGTATATCTTTATTGTCTGTGGGTAAGACAGAGCAAGAAAAGGCAATTCCTAACTTTTCCCCTGTTTTAGTCTGACAAATAACCTCTACGTTATGAAAAAATTTATCGGAGGATAGCTCTTGAGCAAAGTTGCCATTCAGGAAAACTTCTTCGCTAAAAATAATTGTGATAGGCTGACCAACTAATTCTGTTTGACTATAGCCAAATAAATTCTCAGTTGCTTGATTTACAGTTTTTATTTCTCCTGAGTAAGTTGTTACAAATAAAGCATCCGCCATTGAGGTAATTATTTTGTCAATGTAAGCCTTTGAAGCAGATAAAGCACTTAACAACAGACTAGTTTCATTGGAAGATTGAACTAATTTTTGCTCCAATAGCATTGTTTCAGTCACATCTTCAAATAAAATTATGGACTGTTTTTGAACAGGTTCTGTGATTTTATCTTTAATAATTAAAATATTAAAATAAATAGGTGAATTTTCCTTGGGAAAATGTCCAATGCTGTTTAGTTTAAAACTAGTTTCCTGTTCTTCAAGGATGGCAATTATCGTCTCTTCCATACCAATTAACTCAGGAAAAATGGCTCGAACGTCCTTGCCTTCTTGCACCTCAGATGGACAATCGGCAAAGCGCTTCACTCCTGGTGAGATATCTAAAATATTCAAGTCTTGATCTACTATCAAGTATTCTTGGCTATCTGAACCTAATAAGGATAAGAATTTATTTAAAAATAGATTCATTTCGATTCGCTCATTTTGTCAGCTAATTTTTGAAACATACTATCAACAGATGAGCCAGTCTTCGCAGAGGTTAGGTAAATGTCTATTACTTTATCCTGTTGCTGCAATTGCAAACTATTCAAAGCTTTTTTTAATTCGTCTTCAGTAAACTTATCTGCTTTATTTAAAGCAATAATAACAAAACCATGGGGATTAACAGATAAAAATCCTTGAATATGATTAGGGATATGCTCAATTGTTACCTGGCGGCTAAGATCGGCAACAACTAATGCACTACTTGCTCCTCGCAAATACATGGGGGTAATTGCCTTGAATTTTGTGTTGCCTTCTAAATCCCAAATCAGCATCTGTACATCCACTTTTCCTTGCTGAGGGGTCACTTGACCTGCAACTGTTTTCTGAGAAATTTTTACCCCCACCGTAGAAAGATACTGATCGCTAAACTGTCGTTCCACGAAGCGGCGTACCAAACTTGTTTTGCCCACACTGAAATCACCCAATAGGCAAACTTTTTTGGAAATTCTTACAGTCATTGTAATCGATAACTTGTTTTAACAAGGAAATTTGTTAACAGCTAATATCAAGTATGTCTAATTGCCTATCATAAAAACTTCTCCCTGTCTGTACGTCAGTTCTAACTATGGGTATTTAGCCGAACATGATATGTAGAGTTAGGAGCTATCAGTTGTTTGTTAGTAGTTTCTAAGTCAAAGGATTGCACAATTCCCTTAACGCCTTCCCTAGGTCATAACTAATCTGGAAAGATTGCCCCTCGCTGCTGTAAGTCAAGCTTGCTTTGTTCAGAAAAGCCTAAATTGTTGGCGAAGAGAGCTTTATCTAGATTTGCACCATTAAAGTTGACTCCCCTGAGGTCAGCATTTCTGAGATTAGCAGCACCTAGCTGGGAATCCTTCAAGTCAGCATTTTGGAGTTCGGTATCCTGAAGATTCGTACCGATTAGGTTAGCGCCACACAGTTTGGCAGCTTTGAGGCCAGCATCCTCGAAATCAGCACCACTTAAATCGGCACCACTTAGATCAGCATGACTTAAGTCAGTTGCTTTGAGTTGAGCACTGCAGAGATCAGCATTGCTAAGTTGGGCATTCTTGAGGTTGGCACCACTAAGCTTAGCACCACTGAGCTTAGTACTATTAAGATTAGCACCGCTGAGATTAGCACTAATCAGATTGGTATTAATCAAGTTGCAGCAACTGAGATTGGCGTTGTTCAGGTTAGCCCCTCGTAGATCAGCAGCACTGAGATCGCTACCACTGAGATCAGCTCCTTTTAAATCAGCATTGAGTAGGTGAACATCTCTTAATTCAGTATTGACCAAGTTAGCAGAGTTGAGTTGGGCATCTCTGAGGTTAGCATTGCAGAGGTTACTACCCCTCAGGTTGACAAAACTCAAGTTAGCAGACCTCAAGTTAGCAGACCTCAAGTTGGCATTAGTCATTAAGGCACCTCTGAGTTCAGCGCCTTTAAGTTCAGCACGGTTCAAACTAGAACCACCAAGATTGGCGCGTAGCAAATTTGCCTGAACAAGATTAGCTTCATTGAGATTAGTGTGGCTGAGGTCAGCACAGATGAGGACACTTGCTCGCAGATCAGCATTGCGGAGATCGGCACCTCGAAGATCGGCACGCCTGAGGTTGGTATTCTGGAGTTTGGCGCTGCGCAGATCGGCATGGCTGAGGTTAACATCTCTGAGATTGGCTTCCCTAAGATCGGCACCTCTGAAGTAAGCGCTGCTTAGGTTGGCACCTCTGAGGTAAGCACGATTGAAGCTAGCGCCTCTGAAGTGGGCACCACTAAGGTCAGCACCACTAAGATTAGTTTCTCTGAAGTCGGCAAGACTTAAATCAGCACCGGTCAGGTCTGCACCGCTGAGGTCTGCACCAACTAAGTCAGTACTGATCAAATCAGCTCTCATCAGGTCAGTGCTAATCAGGTTGGCATTTTTGAGGTTACCACCACTGAGGTTAGCACCACTAAGGTTAGCAAGGCTGAGGTCGGCACCACTGAGGTTAGCACCACTAAGGTCGGCACCACTAAGGTCAGCACCACTAAGGTCGGCACCACTAAGGTCGGCACCACTGAGGTTGTCATCACTGAAATCTTTACCCTTAAGATCAGCACCAGAGAGATCTTCTACCGGACAGGGATTAGCTATTGCCACTAGCTGAGAAAAGTCTTCTATTTCTTCTGTACTCCTAGTTAGCTGATTAAGTACCTGAACCTCCTGGCCAAATCTTTGATCTGTCATCTTAATAAATTTTGCTGACTTAGCTTAATTTTTAGCAGACCTAGAGTACACCTGTCTGTTGAGCCAACTGAATTAATTTTTGTCCTAGGTAAGCAATTAATTTTCTCTAATAGTACCTAATATTAGCATTTTCTTAGCTTCTGTTCACTCTCGACTTCCTCAGCTGTCTTCTATTCTTAGGGGGATTTTACTATTGAGTAAGCTAATTTATAAAAAATTTCGTCAACGTTTAAGCCAGTTTTCGCTGAAGTTTGATAGGTCGCTAATACTTGCTCAATCCTCTCAATATCTTTCATCCCGGCAATTTCTTCTTGAGCAAGTAGGTCAGATTTATTGAACGCGGCAATAACAACTGAACCTTTTGGGTTAACCGAGAGAAAGAGATCAATGTGTTCGGGAACACGCTGAACTGTCTCTAGTCGGGTTACATCAGCAACGATTATCACTCCACTAGCACCTTGTAAATAGCTTGGTGCAATGGACTTAAACTTAGTATGACCTTCTAAATCCCAAATCATCAATTGTAATTTGACTGTTTCTTGGGGTGTTTCTCCCGGCAAGTCAATGGTTTTACGGGAAATTTTTACCCCCACTGTTGAAAGATACTGGTCACTGAATTGGCGTTCTACAAAGCGGCGAATTAAGCTAGTTTTGCCTACTCCGAAGTCACCAACTAAGCAAATCTTTTTAGAGAGTATGGACATAATTATTTTTGCTCAACTGGTATAAAAGGCTCAAATCTGACACATCTACTTAGCCATAGTGGTTGATTAGCTGTTACATCCGGAGGTAGTTGGGTTGTTCCAGAAATCTCTAGGCGTTCTGGGGCGATCCCTTCTTTAACTAGGGCATCTCGCACGGTAATAGCCCTCTTCCTGGCTAAGCGCTGATTTTCTCTAAGTTGACCCCTGGCATCTGTATGACCTGTTATTTTCAGATTTACTCCCTTAAATCTCTGTAAAAATTCCTTTATAATAATAATTTCTCTATTGGCGTTTGCTGCACTTAAGGTTGCTGAACCAGGGGCAAAATAAATACGGGTGCTGATTCTCAGCTGCTTAACTTCAACAGTGTTGGTAACATAGCGAACTCCTGGAATCCGCCCCATTGCTTCTGTAACTCTATCAGCTTGCTCTGAGGTAGCAACAGTTCCTCTCACTTGAACCGTACCTTCTTGATAGTTACCAGCAATGGTAATTCCCTCTAGATCATTTAAAGTTTTCTCAATTCGTTTGACCTCAGCCTCTGCTAAAACTGGATCAGGAGGTACATCAACGGCAATAATTTTATTTTCCAATTGCTGGTTTGGTGCAACCGTTTGGGCAATTTGTTCAGCTTTCTGGTGTAGGTATTGATTGGGTACTCTTCCTGATAAGGTCAGGCTATCTCCCTTTGCCTCAACCTTGATACGATAAACAGATAATTCTGGGGCAGAAGCTAGGGCAAGTTCAGTCTCTGCTTTTAGAGTGCGAATATTCCTAGTCTGATACCAATGGATGCCCAAGGGTAGGAAAATTAAGCCGAGAACGGCCAAGCTAACTAATAATAAAGCGGGGGGTCTTTTAGTTTTAGTTGGTATGGGAGATTGGGATTTGTATATTAACTCAGCTAAAGTTTGATGCACCGGCTCAGGAATGGTTGTAGGATCACCTTCAAATGACTCTATACTTTCACCATGATTTTGGACAATGCTGCTGAGGCTTTCTCTAATCTCGTGGCTGAACCATTGAGGAATTTCACCTTGCACTACCACAGCTAAGTAACAGTATCCTGCCACTTCTAAGACGATTTGGGAATTGCCGTAGTCAATGGCATCGAGTTCTGAGACATCCCCTGTTTGGGCAATGCAGTCGTTGGCAAAGCTGCGGATAGCTGTCAGCATTCCCGCCACCATTTCTGACTCCAATCTCTGCTCTTGAGAGGGTTGAACCTCAGAAATTATTAGGCCAGAACCTTTGTCGATTAAGAAAACGGCACGAACTACAAAGCGCATCGCCTCTTTGAGGATTAGTTCTGCCTCAGAGACTCCCTGCACCTTAGAACGGAACTTGCGACCAATACCCTCAAAGCTTAAAGCACGCTCAACCTTTTCGTTAATGGCACGGATTTCTTCTGCTAAGTATGTGTATATGGTGTTGCCAATAACTGGATAGAGAGCATCCACCATGGCATCCCTTTCTAGGCGAATTTGCTCTTTGATCGCTGTGGCTATTTCTGGGGCGAGGGCGTTGGCCATTTCTGATGGGGAGTCTAGTATTTGGCGAGCAATTGCCGAGGGAAGGGCAGGTGCGATCGCTGCTCCCATCGATATACGATCTTGCTTGTTTCTATGCTGAATTATTTCGTCAATAATCGGGGCAAGAGAATTGGTGACAGAGTCCCGAGACTGAGCAACAGTTAGATTGATCAGCTTAGCCATCAGGGGTAAAAGTAGATTGAGCATTTCTGTCGGTTCGTGAATCTCACGATCTAGTTGGCTCAATCTTTGTTGTACCTGTTTAATCAGTTCTCTAGATTCAGGATCATCAGAATCGACTAAAATATCTTCTAAAAGCTCAACGAGATTATTTAGTTCCTCCGATTTATTTATTGCTTGGTTAGCAAGATTTCTATCTAAAAAATAATCAAGAGTGCTGTGGTTAGTTGAGATATTTTCTTCAGTAGTAGAAAGTGTTGTTTGATTAGGAACATAGTCTACTTTTTTAATTAAATTATTATTTGAGCTGACAATTTCTTCTGTATTCTCTTGTGAACTAGCTTGAATATCTTCTATTTTACTGACTAAGCTAATTAAAGAGTCTTCAATACTGGTTAACTCAGGAGTTTTTTCTGGCTCTACAACTTCCTCTTGGTCAAGTATGTTGCCAAACTCTAAGATAGGAGATTCGTCGATATTGCTGTTCGGCAATCCTTCATCTCTTTGTTGCTCACTGATTAAGCTAATTAAAGAGTCTTCAATACTGGTTAACTCAGGAGTTTTTTCTTGGTCTACAACTTCCTCTTGGTCAAGTATTTCGCTAGACTCTGAGATAGGAGATTCGTCAATATTGCTTTTCGGCAATCCTTCATCTATTTGTTGCTCATGCTTATTTGATATTTTAGTATCATCAGCATGATTTTTAATTGGACTAATTATTGCAAGTTCAGCCAGCAAATCTAGGAAATTGTCAAGTTCCTTTTGATTTTGATAGCTTTCTTCTTTTGAATCCAAAACAGAATCACTTTTCTGATTAATTTTAGCTTTATCCTCTTCTGAGAAAGACATGACTTGATATAAGTAATAAGTAATAAGTCATTGCGTAGGAGTGGTTACGGAAAATAACTTATGAAAAGGTGAGCTTTTATATTTCTCCAGACCCAGCTCACCAAGATTATGCTAGCTTCTGTTCCCTATACCGTATTCCCTTTTCGAGTCTGAATTTGCTGAATTTAAACCGCTTCTTGATCAGTATCTTGATCACCTACTTTTTTCAGTTCTGGCAGCCAATCAGATCCTTTTAGCCTCAAACTAAGCTCCAGCAATGTTTCTGACAAGTCATACCTAGAAACTTTAATATCCTGAAGATCAGTAAATCGCTTTTCCAGTTCTTGAAATATTGCCTGCTTGAGTTTAGAAATATCTTGTTGTATCTGTTTTGATGTTTCTGAAGCTTCTTCCTTGAGTGCGCTAGTTTGGCTTTGGACAACACCATCTAGAGATTCGAGGCTACGAGACAACTTATTATTGCTATATTCTAGCTGTGTTTTAAGCTCTATTTCTTCTTCCTGTAAATTGGAGCTAACGGACTTAATCTTTTGTTCTAGGGACTCAATTGATGTGCGTATTTCTTGGCTTAGCGAAATCTTGGTTTGTTCTAGACTCTCTGCCATTTCCTGCTGCAATCTAGACAAGGTTGATTCTAGTTTTTCCAAGCTACTGTCATATTCTCTAAGTTTGGCACCAAAGAGAATATCACGGATTTTTTCAACATTACCCAGTCTTTCTCGTATATCTTCTGTTGAGATTTTTACCATAACTCACCTCTAGCTACTTTTACAGTCAGTAATATCTAGTACCCTGATTTTCCTATTGTTACAGCTTTAGTGGAAAGCTGGAAGAGTTAAAGTAAAAAGCTATGATAAATTATAGGGTGGGTCTGGGAATAGTCTTATTCCCAGTTAAAGAGTCAGAAATTGAGAAATGTACTAACTCAAACGTCCCCGTAAACGGGAATCGCTGCTCCTCGCAGATCTGCGGCGGCTTCTGAGGCGAGGAAACAAATCACTTGAGCAAGAGATTCTGGCTTAACCCAATCCTGAGCATTTTCTTCACCCATTGATTCCCGATTAGCGGGGGTGTCAATAATACTAGGAAGGACGGAGTTAGCAGTAATGTTAGTGCCTTTAGTTTCGTCTGCGATCGCTTTGGTGAGGGCTACGACTGCGGCTTTAGAAGCACCGTAGGATGCTAACTGTCCTGCTGGTTGCACAGCACCTCTAGAACCAATAGTAACAATGCGTCCGTAGCCAGACTCTAGCATTTTCCCCAAGCTATGTTTGCAAACCAGGAAAGTGCTATTGAGGTTTAAGTCAAAGTCTTTTTTCCAGTCTTCGTAGCTATATTCATGGGTTTTTCCCATAGAGAAACCACCGACAAGATGGATTAATACATCAACTTTTTCCATTTGTTGGATTACTGTTTTTACCGCTGCTTCATCGGTGAGATCGGCAGAAACAAATTTAACTCTACCTAATTCCTCAGCAGAAAGCATCCCCTTAAGCTGTTCTACTTCTTCTTCCTTGTGGTAAGGAATGGTTACTTTTGCCCCAAGGCCAAGAACAACTCGAGTGACACCCATACCTAAACCACCAGTACCACCAGTAAGTAAAACTTGCTTGCCTTTCATACTCTTGCTCGACAATTTGCTACATAACACTCATACCAAGAAGTAGGGGGAAAGCGATCATCCTTGGGGTTGAGAGACTAGAGGGAGATGGGGTGACGGGGTGACGGGGTGAGGGAGATGAGGGGAGCAAGATGTTTGCGCCTACGCGCACGCTACGCGAACCCACTACTCATTACTCATTACTCATTACTCATTACTCATTACTCATTACTCATTACTCCTGGAATCTCACCAAAAAACTTATTCAGCAACCCCACTTAAGGGTAATTCAACTACAAACTCTGTGCGGCGCTCAAGGGTAGACTGACAGGTTAATCTGCCTCTATGTTTATCTACTACAATTTGGTAACTAATTGATAACCCCAGCCCTTGGCCACTTCCTACCGGCTTGGTGGTAAAAAAAGGGTCAAATATTTTGGCGACAAATTGCGGCTCAATGGTGGGACCATTATTGGCAATGTAGATAGATAACCAGCCGGGACTAGCTCCAGTATCATCTTCTTGTCGTTCTGTCCTAATCCAAATCTTTGGCTTCTCATTATTAGAAAACTCGTCTACTGCATTAAGTGCCTCAATTGCATTAGAGAGGATATTCATAAATACCTGGGTAAGTTCACCAGGATAACAGTCAAGGTAAGGCAGGGAGGAGTACTGTTTGGCTATTTGAATTTCTGAACGACGAGTAGTTTGTCTAAAGCGGTGCTGTAAAATAACTAGGGTATTTTCAATACATTCATGAATATCAACTCGCTTATAAGCAGCTTCATTAAGACGGGAAAATTTTTGTAAAGAAAGGACAATTTGACTGACCCGTTCTGCGCCTTTTTGCATAGAAATTAATAGCTTTGGTAAGTCATCAGCAACAAAATCTAGGTCAAAATCTTCTAGTTTTTGGGAAATTTTCTCTTCAGATTGTGGGTACTTTACTTGATACAGCTTAACAAGTTCTAGCAAGTCTTTGGCATATTCGCTAGCTGGACCAATATTACCTTGAATAAAGCTAATAGGATTATTTATTTCATGGGCAATCCCTGCTACCATCTGCCCCAGAGAAGACATCTTTTCTGATTGAATTAATCTGCTTTGAGTTGATTGTAGTTTTCTCAAGGTTGCTTTGATATTCTGTGCTTCTTGTTTCCGTTCAGTTATATCCATTACTGTTCCAAAGAGTTTAATTACCTCTCCTTGACTATTAGTAATAGCTTTGCCTCTTTGTTCAATGTGGCGGATTTCACCTGTGGGTCGCACGATGCGAAAGTCAAATTGATAGGATTTTCCCGATCTAAGGGCTTGTTCAATAGTTTTTTGAAACAAAGCTCGATCATCGGCATGAATCAGCGTTAGTATTCGCTCAAAGGTCAGTTGCGACTGATTAGGCTCAAGACCAAAAATACGGAACTTTTCTTCTGAACAAATGATTTTTCCTGTGGGGACGTAGAAATCCCAATGTCCTAAATGGGCAATTCTTTGGGCTTCTGCTAATTTATCTTCAGAAATACGGAGTTTTTCCCTGCTCAGCTTGCGCTGCATTAGCAAAGCAACCTGACTGGCGACGGCTTCTATCAATTGTAATAGATGGGAATCTGGAGCAAGGGCTTCTCGTTTAAAGAAGACCATAACTGCTAATACTGATTGATCCGCGATAATAGGAACACCAAACCCAGCTTTTAATCCCGCCGCCGCGGCGATTTCATGGCGCACAAATAGTGAGGATGAGTTGAAGGAAACGTCCTCTATCCATTCCGGTTGTTGAGATAACCGAACACGTCCCGGTAGTCCTTCTCCAGGGGCAAAGGTAACCCTAACACTTTGCTCTATAAATTCTTTTAAACTAGGTTCAATCTTACGGAAACTGCAACAGTTTGGTTCATTTATACACCCCATGAAAAAATTTTCTAGCTGCGTACCCTCCGCATTAGGAAGCCAAGCTTCTGCCAAATCCCAACCGATAAACTGACAACAGGAGTCCAACATCGAGGACAAGGCAATGTTAAAGTTATCAGACTGGGCAATGCTGGCTGTGGTTGAGAGTAAAAATTGGATTTCTGTTTCGGCTTGTTGGCGCTGAAGTTCTGCTGCTGCTCTAGCGGCAAAAATTTTGATAATTGATTCTTGATCTAAATTATTCTTCAGGGGAGATGTATGCATTATCCCCAAAATACCTTGGATAGTTCCTGCCCTATCTATTAAAGGAATGCCTAAGTAACTTTCTACACCCAAGTCACTTAAACATTTATCATTAGGGAAGTATTTTTGTATGCCTTCGGGGTAATAGGTGAGTGAACCAGCAAACACCTCCTCACAGGGAGTTCCAGCCTGTTCATACTCAAAATTTTCGCTGAAATCTTCCCCAGTCCAGAAGGCAAGAGTACGAACCTGGCTAATTGAACCATTAACCCGCACAGAAAGGAAGGCGTAGCGAACTTGTAGGACTTGCGCTAGGTAACGGCTACAGGTGCGAAAGAAATCTTCCCCTGTGCTAGTCGCTGTTCCCTCTACAATTAATTGCAGTGCTTCCTCTTGGTGTTTGCGATCGCTAATATCAGTAGCTGTTCCCAGAATTTGCCGAGGTTTTCCCTCTGCATCCCTCGTAAATACTACCTCCCGTCCCCACAGCCAAAGCCACTGCTGGTTTTTGTGCTGTATCCGGTACTCGCACTCCAATACCTGATTATCTTGGGCTACCTTTAATCTTTGCTGCTTCTGATAACACTTCTCTCTATCCTCTGGATGAATTAGGCTAGCAACAAAATTATTTCCTAGCTGAATAATTTCTTCCGGCGAGTAACCAAGAATTTGATAAACTTCACGATTAGAATAAATTAGTCGTTGTTCGACTAGGTCATAAACATAGATAATATTGGGATTAGCTTCATTAATAGTACGGAGCCAGCGCTGGCTTTCTTGTAAGGCGATTTCTAGCTGCTTGCGCTCAATGCCTATTGCTATTTCTGTGGCAACAGATGCTAGTAACTCCAGGGTAGTTTCCTCTAAGGGGTGACGGGCGAACATTGCCAACACACCAATTAGCCGTTCTTCGACAATTAAGGGATAGCCAGCAAAAGCCACCATTCCCTCCCGTCGCGCCCATTCTAGATTGCTGATTTGGGGGTCATTATTGACATTATTGGTAAGGTGCGGTTGATGTTGGGCGGCAATACGGCCAATTTTGTAGCTGCCCAGAGGTATTCTGGCATGAGCCCCCTTGATGTGGGTGTACATCCCCGCAGATGCTTGTAACTCTAGCATCTGTACCTCGGAATTGAACGTCCAAATACGGGCAAAGGCGACATCTAGGTGTTGAACGAAAGCTTGACAACAGCGTGAGAGCATTGTTGATAAGTCAAGTTTACCCTTTCCCCCTTCCCCCTGCCCCAAAGAGTCTGGTTCGCCTCCTTGACTGAGGGCAAAGGCGATATCAGACCTTAATGATAAACGTTTTGCGTTGCAAGCTAATTGTCGGTTTTGTTGCCTGAGTTGCTGTGTCAGTCTGCGGATTTGCAATTGATGTTCAATACGTGCCAAAACCTCTTGCTCTTGGAAGGGTTTGGTGATAAAGTCAGAAGCTCCAAGCTCAAAGGCTTTAACTTTATCAAATACTTCATTTAAAGCACTAATAAAAATAATCGGGATATCTTGAGTAATTGGGTTTCCTTTCAATCTAGAGCAGACTTCATAGCCATCTATTCCCGGCATCATGATATCGAGTACAATCAAATCAGGAAGATGGGATAGGACAGACTGGAGAGCTAACGCCCCATCCGGTGCAATGTACACTTTGTGTCCTCGCTCTGAAATCATATGAGTCAGGAGCTGCAAATTGTCGAAGTTATCGTCAACAATCAAAATAGATTCTTGAGTTAAATCCGTCTGAGTCTGATTCATTTGTTATTTATTTTTTTGTTCAATTAAATTGAGTATTTCCCTGATTTTAAACTTTTTCGCTAAAGCAGCAAGGGCGTTAGCTACGCTCTCATGGTGAGGACGAATTTCTTCAATCAGACTTGAAATTGACTCTATATCCCCCTCCATTGTTGCTTGCTTTAACGAAGTTAACCAATCTGCCGGTAATGCTGCCATAGCTTCTGGTGTCAAAGTTTCAGTTGGTGGCAAATCAGCTTGCTGAGTCGGTTCTTCGTAAGTGAAGCACACACCAATATGTCTATGTAGTGCCTGAAAAATCTCTGCTTCTCGGAAAGGCTTACAGATACAATCATCAAATCCGTCAGATAAAAAGGGATTTCGGGCTTGCTCAAAAGTACTGGCACTGAGGGCAATAATTGCCGTAGCTTGTCCTTGAGTTGTCGCCTTAATCTGTTTAGTTGCCTCATAGCCATTGATGACAGGCATCCGTAAATCCATAAAAATTAGATTTGGTTGCCAATTTGACCATACCTCAATAGCTTCTCTACCATTACTTGCTTCTTTTAGTTCAAAACCCAGGGGATTAAGCAATTTGACCAGCAACTGGCGGTTATCTTCTTTATCATCGACAATCAAGAGACGATAATGAGGTTGGTTAGGTTCTAGGGCAATTACTCGACGCGGTGTTGCTTGAGTTTGAAGAGAAGAAACATCCACCAAATTAACCGCGATATCAAACCAAAAAGTAGTGCCTTTACCTACTTGCGAGTTAACCGTAATATCACCACCCATCAGTTTAATAAATTGTTGGCTAATGATTAAACCCAAACCCGTCCCTTCCTTCGATGTTGCTCCAGTCTTAGTTTGCACAAAAGCTTGAAACAGTTTATCTAACTCTTCTGCTGTCATGCCAAAGCCAGTGTCTTCTACGGTAAAGGTAAGTCGAGAGGGGGGAGGAGGTGAGGGAAGTGAGGGGGACAAGGAGGACAAGGGGGACAAGGAAGATTGAGAAAAATCCTCCCCAGCTCCCCCAGCTTCCCCAGCTCCCCCAGCTTCCCCAGCTCCCTCTGCTTCCCGTCTCCCCATCTCCCCGTCTCCCCATCTCCCCATTTCCCCATCTCCCTTAGGTTCTATTCTTACCAACACACCGCCTTGTTCTGTAAACTTAAGGGCATTACTAATTAAATTAATTAAAACTTGGTGTAATTTGACTTGATCGGTTTGCACGTATTGGGGCAAATCTCCGGGGTAATCGAAAATTAAGTACAACCCTTTTTCCTGTGCCTTGAGTTGGAACATTCCTTCTACTTCTTTAAGGAGAAAAATAAGGTCAAAGTTGGTGGGGTTGAGGGTAATGCGTCCTGCTTCAATTTTGGCTAAATCTAAAACTTGGTTAATTAAGCTAAGAAGGTGTTCGCCACTACGGAGAATGATGCTGAGATTTTCTTGTTCAGAACTATTAAGGTTGGTACTGCGGCGCATTAATTGGGAGAAACCAAGAATAGCGTTGAGGGGGGTACGCAATTCGTGGCTCATATTAGCAAGGAAAGTACTTTTGGCTTTATTTGCTGCTTCTGCAGCTTCTTTCGCTTCTTGCAGTTCTATTTCTACCTGTTTGATTTGAGTGAGGTTACGACCACTAACAACCACGCCGGAAATAGTATTATCTACCTCAAGATAAGGTGAGTAAGTAACATCCATAAATTGGGGTTCACTATCCCCATACTTTAACCAAGCTTGATACTTAACTGTCTCTCCCGCCAAACATTGATTGAGGCGATCCTTTATCAAGGTTTCAAATACATCTGCACCGAGGATTTCGCTGATCGAATGTCCGACAATCTTCTCAGAGGATTTATTATTAAGACTCAGATAAGCTTGATTGACGACCTGATAGATGTAGTTTCGATCCACTAGGCAAATCCAATCCGTCGTGGCACTAATAATCCGCTCATAAAGTCTCAAAGACTCTTCTGATTTTTTGCGCTCAGTAATATCTTGAGTAATTCCCCAAAAGCGGGTAATATTTCCCTCTGTATCGCCCTCTACTATTCCCCTAGAAAAGGCGTAGTTAATACTTCTGTCAGGTCGCAAAAAGCGAAACTCCATTTCGTAGGAAAGACCCCTTTCGATAGCATTTCTCATAATCTGATTGACTCGCTCCCGATCAAGTGGGTGTATATTTTGATTGGTTGTCTCAACGTCAGGAGGAGTCTGATACTCGTCAGGGTTCAAACCCACCATTTCGTACATTTGAGGCGACCACCATCGTTCATCACTAACTAAATTCCACGACCAACTGCCAATCTTGGCAATGTGCTGGGCTTCATTGAGCAAAGTTTCGCTGCGGCGTAATTCCTCAGTCCTTTGAGCAATTTCAGTTTCTAAAGTACGGTTGTAGTCTGCAAAAATCTTCTCTGCTAATTTACGTTCGCTAATATCTGCAAAAGCTGCGATCGCCCCAATAATTTTCCCCGTTTCATCAAACAGAGGCGTACTGTAAACTTCTAAGGGTGTCCTTCGCTCCTGTAAACGAAGTTCTATATCTTCAACCCTCACTTTTTCCCCTCGAAGCGCACGAACGACGGGCATATTTTCTGTCGGATATAACTGTTCAGTTCCTGCTAGATAAACCTGGTAAGCTACAGCTAATTGCTCAGTTTCTGCTTTAGGTAGAACTTCTATGCCAAGTAAATCCTTTGCTCTAGCGTTAGCATAGGTAAGTTGTCCGGTGACATCATGAACAGCTATGCCTACAGGAATAGCTTCGAGGATCTGATTAAGGCGGCTTTCATTTCCTTGTAATTTGGCAAAAGATTGTTGCAGTTGTGTTGCCATTTCGACCAAAGATGCTGCCAATTGTCCTACTTCATCGCGGCGATTAATTAGGATAGTTTCATCCCATTTTCCTTGAGTAAGCTTCTTAGCAGCAGTATTTAGTTGCAGTAGGGGTTGAGTAATCCAACCTGCCGTAATAGTTCCCACACCTATTGCCCCAATTAAAGTCACTACACACAAAACAATCGTGGTGCGGGTATTGGCATAAATTTGTGCCATAAAGTCGGATTCTGGCACAACAACCACAATCAGCCAATCCAAACCAAACTCATCTTGATATGGCAATAATTG
>JBAUJE010000156.1:0-18283 GCA_049683475.1 Coleofasciculaceae cyanobacterium
GTGCGATCGCGAGTCTCAGGGGAATAATGCTCAGTACCACTAAGATTAAGGCAAAGCAGGTTAGATAAAAGAGACGGCATCCAGGACGCTGACAAGGAAAAATACACATCAGTTGAAAATTGTTAAATAGAAAATTGTTAATAGAAAATGGAAAATTGTTAATTCAACAAAACCTCTCCCCATCTCCTCACTCCCTCACCCCCTCATCCCCTCACTCCTTCACTCCCTCACTCCCCCTGCTCCTGACTCCCTTAAATATTTTTTTCTCAAACCAACCGGAAATGATTTGCTTGCCAGTGTAAGTACTAACAGCAGTGGCAAGTTGTTATGCCTGTTGAATGGTTCATAACAACAATTTTCTTGCTGGCTGCCTAGTCCCTAACTAAATTAAGCCTTTTGGTTGGCAAAAGGTTGGAATTACAGTATAGAAGTAATGGAAATGAAAGAAACAGAAGCTATTTTCACTATCGTCTTCCGTAATCTCGCTTTAGCTAATTGGACAAAGTTACTGCCTGAGGCGCAAGTGCAGATGCTTGATGAGGTGGCGGGGTTAATGAGGTGTGAAGCTCTAGCCTTTGATAATAAGCGGCAGTTAGGTTGGCGTTTGGATTTGCTGCAAAATTATGTTACCCAGGTAGAGAGGGAGAGAATTCGAGAGATAATGGGGCTTTTGGAACAACCAGCGGTGGCGGAGTTGAACTATGCGTAGGTAGATAGAGAAGAACAGTTTCTAGCATCGTTAATATTGGGGAGAGGAAGGCTTGGTTTTAATCCTCTCTCCATGCTTCTTTGCTCTTATAGAAAACCTTATTTTGAATTGGTATATCATTCAGACGGAAAAGAGTCAGGAAGTGGTTGCTTCTGAATAATTGCAGTATATCTGGAAGCAAGATTTTGGGCGATCGCACTCCAGGAATAGCAACTTTTCACAAGGGATTTACCATTTTCTCCCAATTGATGCCGAAGATTTGGATAAGTGAGTAGCTGCGCGATCGCACTTTTAAGGGGTTCAATTTCTCCTTCAACTACTAGTCCTGCTTGAGCTTGGGCAATTTCTGGAGCAATTTGAACGCCAGGGGTAACAATAACTGGTAACCCAGCCCCCATTGCTTCTGCTACCGCTACTCCGAAGTTTTCCGAAAAAGATGGCAAGATAAACATATCTGAACCTTGCAGTAGCATTTCTTTATCTTTGCCTGTGACGAAGCCAGTAAAGGAAGTACGAGAGTCTAAACCAAGAGAGGCTAATAATTTTTTCAAGTGGTTCAGATAGTCTGACTCACCTGTACCTGCCAAGATGAGATGAAAGTCTTGGTTTATCCGTAATTGGCTGAGGGCTTGCATCAGCAAGTCAGGGCGCTTTTTGTAGTGGAGGCGAGAGAGGAATAGAACTACTGGCGTTTGAGCAGGTATTCTATAGACGGAGTGTAACTGTTGCTTGGCTTCCGGCCAATCAATGGGCTGATTTACTCCTAGAGGTAGGGTAATGGTAGGAGTCTGAATGCCAAATTTACGGACATCCTCTGCTTCACCTTGGGAAGTGCAATGAATCGCAGATGCACAGTTGAGATTGTGTCGCTCAATCAGGAATGTGTAAACTTGCTTTTTGAGGCGACTCTGAGCTAGGGCCCAGGGCGTGAGTTGACCAATTGTCCTAACTATATAAGGAACTTTTTGGTATCGAGCGATTGCTCCAGCACAAGTAGAGGGATAGGAAAAAATATAATGAGTATTAATGATGTTGTAGTCAGAGATGTTTTGCCATAGCCAGCGTGTTAGAGCTGTTGAGAAGATAAACTCTTTCATTGGTGGGGAAAAGCGAGGCAAAAACCAGACGGGAACAGATGCACCATGGCAGGTTTCTACAGGGTACTCGATGCGTTGGTTTAAAGGTACATCTAGTAAGTCTGAGCCATTATCATTGGTTGTAGCAATTTCAGCATCAACTCCACAATCACGTAAGGATTTTACGAGATTTAGAACGACTTGAGTAGGTCCCCCTAAAGCTGGACTTACTGATGGAATGACGTGTAAAACTTTCACTTGTTGTCCATATCAGAAGTGCTACTTACTGATACGAAGCTACCGCCACTCTATCAGGGCAAATCACTCAAATATTACGGTAATTACTAATGATTTTCATTCCCAGATTGGATTAATTCAGCCAATGTTTGTTTAAAGCGTTCAAATCCAAATGTCTCAATCACTTTCTGTCGCAAGATTTCAGGTTGATAGAGGATAGGGTGTTCATAAGTACCTTGCAAAATTTGGGTGAGATTTTGTGCGATCGCACTGACATCATCGGGGTTAATCAATACTCCTAATTCGCCGTGGCAAAGGGCATCAATTGCTCCGTCTTGATTACCTCCTAAGGTAGGTTTACCACAGGCTAAGGCTTCGAGGTAGACTATTCCAAAACCTTCCCCTTTGCTAGGCATGGCAAAGACATCACACAAATTGTAATGATCGCAGAGTTCTTCGTCAGGAATAAAGCCTGTTAGAGTGACGCAGTCTTGTAGGTTGAGTTGAGTAATTAATTGTTCGATGCGGGGGCGATCATCTCCTTTACCAACTATTATGTAGTGAACGTTGGGAATTTGGCGGCGAATCTTAGGTAGGGCTTGCAGGATTTGGTCATATCCTTTGTAGCGATCTGCACCTGCTAGTCTCGTGACGGTCAAGATTACTGGTTGTTCAGGTTGTAAGCCGTAGCGCTTCAGCAAATAATCTGGTTTAGGAGCAATTGCAAATTTACTGGCATCAAATGTGACTGGTAAGAGAGGAATTTTATCTGGAGATAAGTTTTGCTCCTCAATTAAGCGATCGCGTGTGTAGGCGCTAATTGAAACAATTTTTTCTGCTGTGTGTAATGCTTTGATTTTCCATTTATCTCGAATGTCCCAAGCATCCACGCCGTAGACAAGTATCCAGTAGGGGATACCAGTAAGGCGATGAATCCAAAAAGCTACAGGAGCAAAATTAAGATGACCACACAATATTAAGCTGGGGCGATTAATCAAAGCCCCTATGATTAGAGTCAACGCGAAATGGAGAGTTTGCCAAAATTTAGGGACATTACCGCTAAACAAAAATGAAAATTTATCTGAATTAAATTTTTCTATTGGTTTGGTCTTATCAAGTTTATCGAAAACAATAAAGTATTTACTAGGAAATTCAGCGTCTACTACTTCTAGTAAATCCTGTAAATAAACTTGAATTCCTCCCTTAAACTCAAATAGGTTAGGGAACCATAAATGGAATTTGGTTGAATGTGAAGAATTTTGCATAGTTGAATATATCAAAATGGTTTAGCATTGATTAACAGTGTTGATTAGCCAAAATTTCCTGTACTCTAGTTGCTAATCTCTGACGATATAAATCCCAAGTTAGTTGTTCAGCTTTCTGGCGAGCAGCTTTTCCCATTTCGGCTAGTTCTTGGGGATGGCGATAGCACCACTCTAGTTTTTCTTTGAGTGCTTCTATATCGCGAATTGGGATAATAAAGCCTTCTACACCATCAGTGATAATGTCAGGACCGGCTGTGTTAGGTGTGGTAATCACTGGGATACCGCAGGCCATTGCTTCTAGCAGTACTAAGCCAAAACCTTCGACTAGAGAAGGAAAGACGAAGACATTGGCAGTGCTGTAGTATTCATTCAGTGAGGCATGAGGAACAGAGGGAACATAGCGAAAAATATCTCTATATGGAGTTAGCCAGCTTTCTGGGAATTCGTTAATTCCCACCATCATTAACTCGGCTTCAGGTAGTTGTAATTGCCGCCAAGCTGGTAATAGGTAGTGTACTCCTTTGCGTGGTCCTACACGACCAACAAATAAGGCTCGGAAAGTTTGGTCTGTTTTGGGTTTCGGGTGAAAATAGTCTATGGGAGAACCGTAAGAAATAACGCTAATTTTTTCTGATTTTACGCCAATATCGAGTAGAGATTTTTTAGTAATTGAAGAGGCGACAAAGATATGGTCTGCTAATTGGATTTCCTGTTCTTTACGCTCCAGTTTTCCAGCAGGTTCTTGAACAGCTTGTAAGGCAGGAGATAATTCGGGGAAATTTTCAGCTTCTTGGGCTTGAATAGCACGACTAGTACGATAGAAAGGGATTGGGAGGTCATATAAGCAGAGAGTACCTTGCTGCTTAGCGGCTTTGAATGTAGTTGCTGCTCCATCTTCGTAGGCGTAGACAGCATTGATACCTTGAAGATGGTGCTTAGAGGCGTGAGAATCGAGCGAAGTATAGACCCAATTGATAGGTCCTTGGCGACCAAAGCCTAAACGACTACTTAGACCAGTTTTCACTAAAGCCATTCGTACTACTTCTTGCCAGGGATGGGTTTGCATGGAAACACCATTGGGGGGAATCCAAGTTCGCCGTCCTAGTTCATCAGCAATACGGTGTCTAATTGGCTTGGGTAATAGTTTTAAGTAATCTGAAATTGACCCTTGTGGGTCGTAGGCGATAGTCGTGATTATTTCATGAAGTAAACCAATTTCCGACAAAGCTAATGCAGCATTGCGAGAAAAAGGACTACTGGTAGGGTGAATTAGGGAGATATGAGTATGGGACATTTTGTTGCAATAGTTGTTGCTGTCGATGCCAATTTTCTATTTGCTCTAATCGAGGTAGGAGGAAGATAAAGCCACTGAGAAACCAGTAGTAAACTAAGACGGTATGGTTAACAATCAGCTGACCATTAAACTGAATGAGATGGATGAGGAAGGCAGTAAGAGCTAGTTGGCGCAAAAATGGTCTTTTTAGTTGCCAAAAGACTAGCCAGAGTGCAACGAGGAGACTAACCCTGAGTCCGTACCATAAAAGAAAACCGATAGGACCTATTTCCAAGGTGATTCTGCCCATTTCTGATTCAAAATAGACTGGAATCACCTCAGCTGGTGGTAGTTTGAATGCACTGCGAAGTGCTCGACCTCCTGGGAGTGTCGAGCCAATACCATAGCCGTCAAGACCTTTATACTGGGCGAACTCCAAAGGTGATGAAAAACTGTTGGTAATACGTCCAGATACATCACTATTAGAGGTTGCACGCAGGACAAAGTTGTCTATTGCTGGTTGAAACCAGATGGAGGCAGCTAGAGAAACAACAATGACTGGCAGTAAGAATTGCTTAACTAGACGTATGGTACTGGCAGGTCGGGTAAATCCTTGAGCAGCTAAGTAACCTAGTAAAAATAACACTTCGGCAAAAACAACGCCGCGAGAACCGCTCATAAAGGAGTTGACAGTCACTAACAGAAGTTCAGCAATAGTGGCTAACCGCCACCATTTTGGCTGATTAATGGAAAGTAAAGGTATTAGTAAAGCAAAGCTTACTATTAGGTAGATTGCATAACCACCAATATAGGAAAAAGTTCCCGTGATTCGGACATGACCGTTAAACGCTGCTACTGAGTCCACCTCTCCGGGAGCATAGGCGTTAATAGGACTCGAAATTGGGCTAAAATACTGAACAATTCCCAAAATGCCAATAGGAATCACTAACAAAAGGTATGAACGCACAAACTGGCGTAACTCTTCCTCTGAGGTAAACAAGTTTGGCAACATCCACATTAGAGGAATGTAAAACAAGTAGGCTTTGAGTCCAAAGATTCCCACAATGGGGGACCCTAAACTAGGGTTAAAAGCCTGAAACGAACACCATCCTGTAACAAGAAAGATTAGGATTTTGAGTAGGTCACTTTTAACCGGAATTTTTCTCTCAGAATCTGAAAAAGCATAGTACTTTAGGTAAGCCCCTAAAAGCACAAGGTCTTTCAGGAAATAAATCATGTCGCTTGCTTGGGGCAAAACCCATTTTCGCAAAGCACCTTCAATAACTAAAATGAATAGTAGTGCTTTAACAGAGTGCCGCCAGTTAAGGGATGAGAGGTAGAAGATAACCGCAACAGCTACTAGAGCAATTAGTATTTTCATTGAACAGCTGCTTCAATTACTCGTAAATATGCTTTTGCTACTTCTGCTTGTTTGTGCCGTGACAAATGTGATTCTGCGTTCGCCCTGTAAGTAGCTAATTTATCGGGATGTTTTAATAAATCCCCCAGGATTTGAGTTAGTGCTTTAACATCCCCATTGGGAAAAGTGATGCCACCGGAACCAATTGCATCTTTTAGGCCTCCACCTTCTGAACCGACGGCTACACAACCACAGGCAATGCCTTCTAATGCCACTACTCCGAAAGGCTCATTATACAGGGAAGGAATGACCATAATCTGATGTTCATTGAGCATCCTAACTAATTCTTCGCCAACTTTAGCACCGACAAAAACAACTTGCTCACTAATTCCTAAATCTACAACTTGTTGACGCAGCTTGGACTCTTCTGGTCCCTTACCAATAATTGTTAGTCGAGGTTTTAGTCCAGATTCCTTCAATTGTGCTAAAGCCTTTAGTAATACTTCAACACCTTTCTCAGAAACTAACCTTCCAAGGAAAACCAGTTCTTTGGTTCTGGAAATTTCAGGAATTACACGGAACAAATGATCTCTGTAAGGATTAGGAATAATAGTAGATGGGTGGTGTAAGTGTTCTGCTATAGCTTGGCTAATCGAAATCGATACAGAAAAGCGGATACAAAAGTGCTTCAGGCGAGTAACCAAACTGGACGATTTACCGCCAAATCCTGTTAAAGTACCGTCAATGGAGCGAATCCAGCTTTGGTGGCGAATTATCCAGGGTCTACGGATGATTAAGAGTGGCCAGGCATCCTTTAAGATAATGCCGTTGTGGAAATAGGCATCGCACCAATTGACTAGGCTGAGAAGTTTTAGAGGACTTGGCTTCCGAATTACTTCAAAGGGGAACTCTAAACCATCAACATCAAAATTGGTTCCAGAAGTTTGGGTAATAACTTTAACTTCATGTCCAAGTCGCGTAAATTCACGAGCTAAAATTTCAGCATTGGTTTCACTACCCCCTAGACTGGGATAAAATAGGCGAGATGACATTAGAATTTTCATAATATTTTTTGTCATTTTGCCAAGGCGACCTTCAGTATTTATAAAACTGCCTATTGATACTCGAATACTTGAATAAAATCAGCATTATTTTCAAAATTCTCTAAAATCTACTACCAGATAGTGAGTACCATCCGCGCTTTTTAAAGCGATCAATGGCGCGTCTAGTATCTTGAGTTGCAAGATAGTTAGGTGGCTCCCAAGGGTGAACTAGATTCTTTGTTGGTGATTTGAGTAGTGGTCCCCAAAATCCTTTCCAAATTCGGAATATAGTATATCCGTGTTCTTCCAAGAACTCAGTCACAGGACTAGGATAACCGCGATGTTCCTCGAAGAGGATGTCACGGATATAGTGCTTATAGATTAGCTCAGTAGTACCTTGTAAAACTTCTAGTTCATGTCCCTCTACGTCGATTTTAACAACACCTATCTCACCACTGTCTTTTAAGACTTCATCTAATCTTGCCAGGGTAACTGTGTAAGTTAGCTCGTTCTTTTTGTTCGCTTGTATCTCTTTAACATTTTCAGGTGAAACAAGAGAAGCTTCTCCTCGGTTTTTTGTGGGTAGTTTAAGCAAACCTACGCCAGGTTGGTTGGATAAAGCTATCTTTTGAGGCGAAATCTGCTGCCAACCTCTAGTTTCCTGCCAGTTTCTTATGTTCTCGCATAGCTCTTCATATACCTCCGGGTTTGGTTCAAAACACCAAACTTTACCTGCTTTCCCGACTTTTTTGACCATGATGCTGGTCATGTAGCCAATATTCGCACCAATATCTACAGCTGTCTCTCTTGGAGCAATCAAACGCCAGAGTGCCTCTGTGATACTCAAGTCGTAAATTCCGTGTGCCCTTATTGAACGTCCAACTCTATCCTCTGGATCTAGAGGTATCTTAATCTCTGTCCCCCAAGGAAGAAGAACATTTTTAAAATTGTTTATTTTCTTGGAATTGAAATGTAAAATCCGGTGATATATCTGACCAGGTCTAAAAAAGTATTCCGGTCGATTGAGATAATTAGTTAGTCTCATATTAATATTTTTTGATTTTCTGTATTTAAAACTGAGTTGATTTCCCAGTTGGTTTATGAGCGATTGCTAGTAAGTTATCGCTGTAACGAAGTCCCCCTAAAAGTCCTGCAGAAATTGCTTGCCAATGAAGTTTGGTCAACTTGGGAATGCGACCAAAATTGGTAAAAGTGAATTGGACTCCGGAAAAGCCAGCTTCGTTTAAAATACGAGCAATGTCTTTGCGTACAATTGCTGTGATGTGTGCTGGATAACAGTTATCGCCGAAGGCTACAAAATGTCCTTGTAATACAAGAGCAAATAAAGAGCGCCAGCTTTCATTGTTAGGTGTGCTAAAGATTAAAGTTCCACCTGGACGGAGCAATCTAAACCATTCCCGTGCAATAGCTCTGGGATTTTCCAGATGCTCGATGACTTCAGCTGATACAATTACATCAAATACCTGATCTGAAATGGCGGTAGTTTCATTGAGATCCCAACTTAGCCATTTAATAGACCGATCCATAGCAATGGGACGCTCCATGATATCAATGGCAGTGATGGAATTGAATCGCCTCAATCTCTGAAGACGACAACTAAGATTTCCTGTGCCAGCACCAAAATCTAACAGATCACCTTTGAGATTTAACTGAATTAATGACTGTTCAAATGTTCTGTAAATTGGATCGCTGCTAGTGCCTTTACTAGCTTCTGATGCTAGCTGGCGCTTAGTTTTAAGATGTTGACTCACACTCAAGAATTTCTGCTCCTAAATTTTGTAACTATGGGCTTGTCAGGTGAACTGCAAAAGTTTTAGCCTGTACTGATAAACTATGGGTTTGATACCAGGCGTAGGCATTGTCTGCGATCGCCTGCATCTGCTCTATATTTTTCAATCCTGTTGCGTGTTGATCCGGAAGCCAGTAATGTTTTCCTGGTTCAATTCCATCTACTGGCAAAGCAGTGCATCGGGCACTTACAGGCAACAAGCCATGAGCGCAGTAGGCAGCGAAGATAGTTGATTTGGCCAGGAAGTCAGTGGGGTAGTCAAAGAAACCGGCTAAGGAATGTAAAAGGATGCCGCTAATTTCTTGGGCAGACAGCTTTCCCCTTTCTACTATGGGTACATTGCTAATAGTTGATAAAGTTAGACCTGTTGTTGGTCCAATATCCAAAATTTCCTCAATCCCCAGGAATTGACAGGCATAGCTGAGTTCTGCTAGAGAGTTCTGATAAACTCCTAACCGCTTTCCTCGCCCTCCAAACACGACCAGACGCCTATGACGCTGTGCTAAGGTTTGAACTTGTTCAGGTTCTCCGATGTTGGAAAATACGGGTAGGGTAGGAATTTGATTGTGTTTGCCCTGGCTCAGCTTATGCAGGATATCGGCATAGCCTTGTTTGCTGGTGAGAGGGCGATCACTCAGTTGAACCAAGCGGCTAGCCAGGTTTTCTTGTAGGGGGAATAGCCAGAATGCACTAGTCCAAGGTGGTCGTCCAGAAGCGTATATTTCATGGAACATAGTTATAAGGGTTCGATGGATGCTAGCATTTCGCCAACGCTGCAAGCCATCTACTAACCAGACAGGACAACCCCGCTTGGCATATCCATAACCAACATAGTGCAGTAAGACTGTAGCAGTGCAATCCCTCGGCAGTAGAGATAGTAGAGTATCAGCAGAATGGGTGCTCATCTGGCTGACGGGAAACCCGTCGATTTGTGTTGCTCCAGTCCAAGTTGGATTGCAGACAATAAAATGGGTTTCAATACCGAAGTCTTTGCGTAGTTGCTGAGCTAAATTGAGGGCATAGTCTCCTACTCCGTCAATTGCAGGAGGAAGGCGAGGAACAATAGAAATAATTGACATCAATCTTAGTAGTTTGAATAAAATAATTAAGATGATTCTTTATACAGAAAATTACAATCACATTTATTATGTATAATTAAGAGATTTAAGTAGTACTCTTCATTGTTTTTATAAGCTTAATTATTCCACTGGGCAAGCTTCTATTGAGTAGTGTGTAGGATTTGATAATTAAAAATATGTCTTGGTTGAACTTGCTCAAATTTTTGAGTACGTATAGCCAAATCTCATAAATGTCTGAAAATGATTTTTGTCCTCTTTGTTCTTTTGTGGCAAGCGTCGCAACTTTAACTTTTAGTTGATAAAGTATTTTAATTTCCTCTTCTAAGTTGCTGTTTTGCAGGCTATCAAGAACAGCTTCCTGACTTTTAATACTTCTCTGCATTTTTGTATTAATTAAACTATGGTCCGCAGCTCCACCAGAATAGTTTTTTTTGTGAACCCTCCAAACAGATAGAGGTTCTTCAATGAAATATGAGTTACCCTGATTTAGGGTAAATAAGATTAAATACTCATCTATAAACATATCAACTTCTTTTGGAATACATAAATTCTTCAAAACCTCAGTGCGTCCTGCAAAAGTTGAACCACCTCCAAAGATAATTTTTCTATTATAAAAGTAAGATAATAACTGCCTACCTGATGTTTTTTGACCTATCAAGCTCCTAGGTATAGCTTCAACTGTTTTAATATCGTCACTTATATTCCAGTGAATGGCAGGATGTGCTACGTGAACAATATTACTATCCTGAGCAAAAACATTAACAACTTCTTGAATTTTATTAGTCAGAAAGAAATCATCTGCATCTAGATTAAACAGATATTTTCCTTGAGAATGCTCAATTGCTACTCTTGTTGCCCAGGCTTTACCCAAATTTTCTTGAAAAATGTACTTGACTCGGTCACCGTAAGTTTTTATTTTTTCTGAGGTGTCATCTGTAGAACCATCATCAACTATAATAATTTCAATTTCGCTTTGAGGAAATTCTGAGTTTAGTATACTATCAACTGCTTGACATATAAATTGACCGTAGTTGTAGGTAGGTATAATTACAGTCACCAATGGAGTACAGTTCATGGAAATCTCCTAAGCAGTTTGAGCAACAATGATAAATTGGGTTCCAAATAGACCAGGCATAGTTTTTGTAGCAAGCTTGTCAAGACTAAATGCTACTGGTTGAATTATTTTTCTAATCAGGGGTAGTGGAAAGTAACCATCTGAGCTACGTGATGTAACTTTAAACCCTGAGTTCTCAATGAGAGTCAAAGAAGTATCCCAATCAAAGAACCTAAAATGAGTTTTGTCCATTAATCCACCATCTGTGTACTTAAAGTTTCCTTTAAGAAACTCTAAACGTTGCTTCCAATGTAAAACATTAGGCAAGGCAACAATTAAAACTCCTTCACTAGTTAAATTATTATTGAGCTGCTTAAGTAGTTCTTGAGGTTGATATAAATGCTCTAAAATATGACTGCAAATGATACAGTCAAACTGACCTAATTGGTGAGAATTAAAGCTATTTAAGTCATTGACTAATACCTTATCTAAATACTTAGAAGCTAAAGTTGCCTCTGATTCTGAGTAAGTGACTCCAACTATTTCACAGTTGATATTCTGCTTAATTCTTCTACCTAATATTCCTGATCCACAACCGATGTCGAGTATACGCTTGGCAGATTGAGGAACAAATGCAAAAACAGATTGATTGATGGCTCCATAGATTATTTTATGAGTACAGTTAATATTGACAGACATTTTTAATCTCCTAGCAGTAATTATTTTGGTTTAAGTCATCTTACATAAACAAAATAAAATATTTTATTTTTGATGATTTTCTAGAGATAGCAAATTTAGATAATAACTGGCAATTGCTTTCCAGTTAAATTTTTGATAATAATCTTCTTGTATATTTTTTACTACTAGATCGCGTGCTGTTAGTTCTGACGATGGTGGGAAGGAGGTGAGTATTTCTTTAAAGTAAGGCTTTAAGTCAGGTACTCCACCTACTGAGTTTGCAAAGACAGTCATTCCAGATTCGAGCATTTCATTCAAAACAAGTCCCCATCCTTCAACCTTACTTGTAAATAAACCAACATCGTGACTAGCAAGTAGAGAGCCGAGCTGACTTCTCTCAAATGAAGGTAGGAACCTTATCTTGCCGGACTCTAGTAGTTTAAGGGGGCAATCTTTCTCAGCTTCACTGCCACAACCTGCAATTGTAAAAGTATCTCTAGAGTCTAATGCTGTTCGTTTTACTATAAAATCTAACAATTCATTAGTACCTTTTTGGGCATTCCAACGACCAATCCAAAGAAACCGAATACCTTCTCCATCTGGCTTTCTTCGGTAAAGACGAATTTCAGATAGAGCTTCTTGATCAGCTTTTGAAAGTGCATTAATGTAATAAGCTAATTTCTTCTTCCACCAAGGAAACCACTTTCTCGTCCATTGCATTTCCAAGCTGCCTAGGCAAAGGATATATTTGGCTCTTTTCCAATCTTGTAAGACCAAAAATATTAAAAATATTGAATACAAATACTTTATTAAATTCCTAATTGTTTCTTTTGGACTTATTCCTCTACAATCACTTAAGCTACGCAATATGTACAAAATAGGAGGCTGCACGCTGCGAGCTACTATTACAGAATTCAACTGGCTAACCTTTCGGGTTATTAATCCCGCACCCCCAGGGATATCAATTACATCAAATGGTTGTTGTGTTTCGATAAATGTATTCAGCTTTGATCGCATTTGTTGGATACTCTGCCACCACTTGGTTTGAGGAGGTAGGGGATGAGGAGACCACAGAGTAACATCATGTCCCTGTTCCCGAAATGCTTCTGCTAAATTGATTGCCATCTGACCAGCACCTAATTCTGGAGAGAGGCGAGCATGGGTAACGATGAGTATACGCATTGGCTGTAATTTACGCTCCTTGAAAAACTATTGGAGATCCTTACCTTGATAGATATCCAAATGTCTTTGGACTACTGTTGGCCAGTTAAGAGACTTGATCCACTCGCGGCAACGAATTTGATATTTTGCGTATTCCGAGGGAAGTAAGCTGATAATTTGACGTAAAGCAGTAGCGATCGCTTCCCCAGAGTTTTGCTTAACAACAAACCCCGTACAACCATCATCTACAAACTCATACATCGCACCAGCATCAGTACAGATTGCAGGAGTTCCGCAAGCCTGAGATTCAAGTAATGTGAAACCCATTAACTCTGGAATAGGAGTATAGTTGCCATAGCAGTTTGTATGCACTGAAGGTAAAACTGTCACCATCGCCGTGCGATACTCATGCAGTAACCTCTGATCATCGGCATCGTGAACAAACTCCACATTCAGACCATCTGCTAATTCTTTCAGATCTTGGTGGAATTGTTCACTGTAAACTCTACCAATAATTCTTAGCTTGTAATCTTGGCGATTTAAGAGGCGGAAGGCTTCAACTAGGTAGTTAATACCTTTATGAGGTAAAATTCGACCGACGTACAGTATTTTATTCTCTCTCTCCAAAGAAGAATCTGGACAGAATTTGTCTGTATCAATACCTCCTTTAATCAAAACAGCTTTTTTTTGAAGCTCAACAGGAATAAAATCTAGACCAAAGCGGGAGTAAATAATCGCATTATGATAGCCTTGGAATACAGGTAGTTTCCTGTTAATTACAAAACTACCTCCACCACCGTAGTCTGTGACAAAGACACGTTTGCCAAGCAAAGATGCTGTCAGACATCCTAGATCGGAAACTAGAGTGTTGATATTGTGAATGTGAACTACATCAGCACCGAAAATTGAACTGAGGTGGCGAAAGCAGAGAGGATTGACTTTGCTGCCATGTATTAAGTGTTTAACTGGATAGGTTTCAATTTTGAGATTGCCTTGACTATAAGAACTACGTTTAGAAGTAAAACTTACCAAAGTAGTATCTACAAACTTTGACATCCAGGATGCTAATTCCGTTGGATAGCGCTCACCGCCACCAATAATCGAGGCATTATCAAAGTAGGTAGGGGTAATGTGAACTACTTTCATTGTATTAACTCAACTTACTTGATAGGCTCTAACTCAAAGTAAAGAAACCAAGCCGGAAAAACCCAAGCCCATCTCTGTTCATAAGTTTTAGGAAAATTATTAGCTAATCTACTCAAAATTGACTTGTTAAACCTACCACCTTGAAATTGTAGGTGACGACACTTAATTCGATATCTGGCTTGGGAATAGTAAGACAAACTATGCTCATCAGAGAAATAGTCAAAAGAAAAATAACTCAAGTGGTGCTGGTGTGTAGGGTCAATGTATGAATTTGCACATGAAAAATGAGGAGTAGTTACTTTCAGTAGTCCACCAGGTTCTAATATTCTATGGAGTTCTTCCATCGTCTTGGGAATATCCGATAGGTGTTCGATAACGTCAAAGCACTCAATCTCAGAGAAACTGGATTCATCAAACGGATAAGGAAATTTCCCTAAATTCCAAACGATATCAGGCTCTACATCAGAAGATATGTCAAGTCTGACTAGATTAGGTCTTGATGGCTTCCTTCCACAACCAATCGATAATGTTTTCATTAGTCTTATCCAATTAACTTAAATAGAAAGCTTTCTTTTAATACTCTTTGATGCTCTATTAAGCTGCTTTTTTAAAGCTTGATTTATTAGTAGATGCTGAGGATATTGATATTTTGCACGGACAAAATTACGAAGAGATTCATAAATGTTGTTTACACCGTGAATCTGTGTTTCCTCAAAAGTAAAGCTATCTTCCCAGAAGAGATACGAAATTCTTTCTTCTGGTGGTATTTTTCTAGCAAATGATGATGGAAATGACAATTGAATATCATCGTGAATCATGTGATATTTCATAGTAAATTGCACATAATTATCAGCAATATCAACCAACCACCTATGGTGTGATAATCCAACTATGTTATCTGATTCTGCGCCTCGGCAAGATTCAATCAATCTCGATGGAACTTCTATGTAGCCTCGCTGGGAAACTCTGATGAGTTCAGAACAGACATATAGTGGATCTCTTATATCTTCTAAAGTATGTGAACAGATCGAAAAATCAAAGAAATTATCCTTAAATGGCCAAGGTTCTTTATCACACATATCTCTTTGAACCCATGTATCTTTAGTGAAATACTCCTTTTCACCACCCTGAGATTTTGGCATCCCAATTTTTTCGTAGTAGCCCCTTGTTTCATAAGGTTCAGCATCAAGTACCCAGTTAGCACGATTAAATGGACATGCCCAACTACCTACATCAAGAACAAGATCATCATGCTTGATTCGTGATAATACTTTCTCAACATTTTCTGCAAACATTTAACTTACTCCTCACAATTTGCTGATAGTTGCCTCAAAACAATATACATGTTTTTTGTGTAATCAACAGGATTAATTTTCAATCAACTATATGAAAACTTACTCAAGTTAATACATAATTTAATTTTACTAATTAATACATTCTTGTTTTTTCAATCCTCGGTAGGTTAGCATCGCATTAACCATGAATGGAGAAATGTTTGATAACAAACTTAAAAGTAAAATTCCTCTGACAGTAGATATATCTAAGATTGTCAGTAGAATTGCTTGTAAAATCAACCTAATCGGTATTTCTATCCAGACATGCTCAACCCAAGATTTAGAATAGTTAAGAGAAGACATAATGCCTACAAAAGAAGTAAACACTGTCAAGCACACCATTAGTAATATCTCACTTTGAAGATGACTATAATTGTTGCCAAATATCCAGATTATCTCACGAGGAAAGATAGCCGCAAACCCAATAATGATTGCTCCAATTGTCAAGAAAACTCCTAAAATTTGAAAGTAGCGGCGACGTAAAGTATGGATTGACTGACATTTAGCAAAACTGGGTAGTATAATTGTGTTCATTACTGACTGAATTAACATAAAAATCACAGCTAACCTTCCTAGTACTCCAACTTCAGCTACATTCTCTGCACTACCAAAAATACTGATTAGAAAAATATTCAATTGTCCTTGGGCACAAAAAAAAATGCTGTTGGGGAATACATTCTTAACTGTTGCTAGTATAGATTTACGGTATTCTTCATTCACAGGTGCTTTGGTATCAAGTTTTTCGCTAGCCCAGCGAACTAATATAAAACGCCGTAATCCCAATATTATCGAAGCTGTTGCAATAGCCACCGCAGCATTAAGGGAAGTTAGGTAAGCAACTCCCAACAGAATAAGTCTAGAAATAACTGAAATTAGCTCTAAATTCTGAACTCGATCAATCTGAGAGTGTAGTCGCGGAACAACCAACAGTACTCCACTAGTCAACTCAAAACTGAGACCAACTAGTGCCGCAAAAGTAACCAAAATCGCGTAGAACAATGAAGCACCACTGCGAATCAACATCCATATTAAAATAGGTGTGATCACAGTAATCGAAATCATTGCTAAGTAATATCGCAACTGTAGAGCAGTATTAATTAGTTGACCAAAACGATAGCGGTCTTGCCAAACCTTCCCCCCAATAGCAGAAAGGCTCATGCCAATGCCCATATTAGCCAACATATTCATTGTTGCCTGCATAGAATTGGCAATAGTGAAATAGGCATATTGCTGCTGATCCATTGTACGAACTAGCAAAATACCGCAAGCTAGTCCCAGTGCTTGAACCACTAATTGGACAGAGACAAATTTACTGAGTATTTTTGCTCGACGAACGAGAACAGGCGGCGCAATATTTAGGGGCATTTAATGAATGCTCTTTGTATAAATTGGAATCAACTCTTAGCACCCCTTTCCACTGAAGCGAGACAGTTTGTACCAATCTCAGCTATCCGTTCTAACTGCTCAGCACTGTTCCTATATTCCCACCCCGACAAAACCAATCAGGATAAAAACCATCTTTATTTTCGAGCAGATTATTTCACCCCCCTTCTGGAACTCTTTTCCCAGACTTCCATACTCTCTAGAGAGTTCCAAATACTCATTAAAGAGTCCCAAACACTCATTAAAGAAACTCAATTATTCTCTAGAGAGTCTCAAACACTCATTAAAGAGTCCCAACTACTCTCTAGAGAGTTCCAAACACTCATTAAAGAGTCCCAAACACTCTCTAGAGAGTTCCAAACACTCATTAAAGAGTCTCCCAAAACAAAAAGGGCACGGCAATGCCGTACCCTACAGGAAATATTCTCAACCAATCTATTTCAGATAGCCGAGGCAAAAGCTATCCAGCCAGAAAAGCTATCCTCTCGCTAGTTGACGACCCACCCGATAGTCATTAAACCTCCTCAAGCCTCGGTCGCCGTCCTCGAATTGCCTTAAACCGTTCCCCCAACTGATCCGCAATAACTTTTAAACCCGGTGTCCGTTTCGCCCCAGCTTTAACATAGTCGTAAACCGCCAAACTGCTATTCATCGCCTCAGCACTAACTGCCATCAAGGTATCGTCCACCTTTTCCGTCAACTGTTGCAGCCCCAGCAAAACTTCCGTGAGCATAACCAACAGTCGATAGTCTTGGGCAAACTCCTCCAAAGCAAAACTAGGAGGTAAGATATGACGGTTAGTTTGAGCAGTAGTCAGACTATTGCTGACAAAGGAAAGGCTCTTTTCGCCCATCTTAAATAAATGCCGCCGTTCTTTCGTAGTTAAGTTAATCAGGAAAGGTAGTTTTTGTTGAATAGTCTCCAAAGCAGCCTTAATTTCCTGGAGTTCAGCCTCTGTCAAGGTAGCGTTAACGTTTTGATACATGATGTTGGAACCTTAGGTAAGAATTTGTCGTGAAATCGCGATATTGCGACCTAAACTTACAATTCCCACTTTCCAGAAGCGATCGCACAGTCTCAGTAAAAATATTTTTGGCGTTGCTGAAGTAGTGCGACTATCTTGGTCACAACTTATACCCTAAATGCGTGACACTCAGATCTTGCACCTCATAAGACAAAAATCAAAACCTCGCTCATTCAACCAAGGAATAAGTAACTCTAATGCACAAGTAAGGTTGATTTGTTTGATACAGGACTTACGCACTCAGACATTTAAAATCGCTGTAATCCTCTGTGTGTCCTAAAGGCCACGCTCAGCAAACCCCTTTCTTAGTTAAGAGTTCCCCATAACCTAGAACTATGATTTTTCCGTTTCACTGCGTAAGTCCTATGATACATGGCAATCAATAGCCACTATAATAAGCTAATGCAGATTTAACTCGCATATTGAGCAGATTTTAGGGAAAATGTCTCCCCGTCTCTCCGTCTGTCTCAACAGGCAAGTTAAATATATGACAGCCTAGTCTAGTCTTACCGTGTCATACTCTTGAATGAAGGCGCGCTTCCACCATCATCCGCGCTACATCCCGCATTTTATACTTTGCCTGCCACCCCAACTTTTCCTTTGCCTTAGCTGGATTTGCCTTCCCCACTGCAATATCCGTTAACCTTAGTA
>JBAUJE010000157.1:0-11802 GCA_049683475.1 Coleofasciculaceae cyanobacterium
ACCCTGGAGTCAGCAGAACATTACCCTACTCGGTGATGCTGCCCATCCCATGTTACCAACGATGGGACAAGGAGCTTGTACAGCTTTAGAAGATGCATATGTCATAGCAAAATGTTTGCAAACACAACCCAATCCAATCATTGCCTTCCAACAATATGAGTTTCTACGTTTTCCGCGCACTAAGGCAATCGTTGAACAATCTTTGCAATCAGGCAAAATGGGCGAATTGAAAAATCTTTTTGCTGTCGGACTCCGCAACACATTTATGAAAATGATGAGTTCAGCAATTAGTAAGAGTTTCAACTCGCTTCATGCTTACAGAGCTTAGTGGCAAACTGAGCAATTTTAAACGACGATGCTCCATCTGCAAACTCCTTCTTTCAAGAAGGAAAAGTCCAAAATCTAAAATCAGCAAGTCCCTCCTTTCAAGGAGAGATAAATCCAAAATCTAAAATACAAAATTGAGCTGACTGAAGAATTCAACGTCTAATCAGATGGTTTTCTATTAGAACTGCGAATAATCCAGTAACTAATTGACAAAGACAAAACTGCAACTCCCAAACCAATTATGTCTAACCCTGAGGTTTTGTCGATATCAAGGATAATAATTTTCCTGCCAACAGCAATTAGGGAAGTAACAATTACTAACTCTACCTGAACAACATGTTTTTTCAGGTAAGCAGTAATATTCTCTAAAATCTCCAGAGCAATTAGGATATTAAGAAATAAACCAAAAGTTTTAAACAATGTTGATTTAAATACATCCTTAAACTCAGAAGCCAATAGTTCTCTAAAAATAAAAACAATCAGGTCGAAAGTAGCATATAAAATCACTACTATCATCAGTGCTGATAGTACTTTGGAAACCCAAATTTCCATTATTTCCAGGAAATGCAAGAAATTCTCATCTTTGCTGAATTCCTTCAACTGTTGAAATGTTCTTCTTAACCCCATAATTATTTTCAATAAAGGTAAATGCTAATTCTTATAGTAGTTCTCAATCAGATGAGGTAAGAATTTCTCAGTTTTAGGAAACAAGGGTAAGACTTTTTGAAACAAGAAAGAATTTTTATTAACATTCTGTCAAAAAATCCCCCTTGTCTACCCTGGCTTCCTACTCTCCTCACCACTTCCCACCTCACCAAGGGCAAAAAACTGAGGTCTTCCTGCACGGATAGCGAAGCTGTTTAGGTACTGTACAGGTTGACTGGGGTCAAACTCCCGCCTGTCAATAAAGACTTCGGCTGGTTCAACTTTTAGGCGATCGCTTGGTAGAGGGATATTCAACGCCTCAGCAACGTCTTCGTAAACCTTTAGGGGATAAATACGGTCAATTATTTGATCAGCATCTGCTGGATATTGATTCATCTCAATCTGATTCCAACGAATCATTTGAGTTAGTAGCCAAACAGCATGAGAACGCCAGGGATAGTTAGCATGGTCTGGCTTATTGAGATAGTCGGTATCTTTTTTGTAATGAAATAGGTAAAAATCAGGAATTTTTTTGACCCTTTCTTGCCCATCAAAACCTCCGTAATGGTAGTTCCCTAGCAAGGACGGCTCTATATATTGTAAATTGGTGTCTAGATATTTACTTTGGGCAAGAACCTCGGCAATTGACGGCGGATTTTTTCCCTGACGATTTTCTGGTGGACGACGATTTTCTGGTTGGTCGCAAAACTGACATGCTTCAAGGACCGCAGCAACTAAAGCTCTTGCCGTATTAGGATTTTCTTCTAGCCAAGCTTGCATCGTAGCTAGTACTTTGCCGGGATGACCTTGCCAGATATCCCGACTAACATAACTAGTAAATCCTGCCTTTTCTAAGGCTGCTTGCTGGTTCCAGGGTGAACCAACACAATAACCATCAACCATCCCCGCCTTGATTTTATAAATCATTTGTGAGGGAGGAAATTCGACTAGATCTACCTCTTGATCTGGATTAATTCCCATGGTAGAAAGCCAGTAACGGCTCAGGTAGTTGTCCATTGAGGAAGTAGATTCAATGGCTAATGGGGCCGGCTCCTCCAACTTTCTGATATATTTCCTGTAACTCTCAGCAAATTCTGAGAATTTAAAGTACTCAATTGAAGGTCGAATACCTGCTTCCCAGGCTTGTTTCGCCAAAGTTATGCTGCGACCATTAAGGTTGAGCATCATCAGGGAAACTATGGGAGTTTTAGTTGAACCAAGCTGACCAAGCATTGGTAGACCAAAAGGGGCAATAGATGCATCTAATTCCCCTTGCCGTAAACCTTCTTCTACTGCTGCCCAATCACCCTTTTTGCTAAATCCAACCGTTAGACCATAGCGCTCAAATAAACCATTTTCCTTGGCAATTATGATTGGGGCGCAATCCATCACTGGAGCAATGCCCAGGGTTAGATAAGTTTTCTCCAATTTGCCAAAGTTGACTGCCTGGGAAGATTTCGAGGAGCGATCGCCTTTGAATAAATTCAGCAAATTGTCCTGTCCACAGGCAGTCAGAGCAAAGCCCGTGGCAGCCAGACTTGTATATTTGAGAAAATTGCGACGCTCCATCTTGGCAGTTGCCCCTAAATTTTTGATCGAATCTAGTCCATTAGCAATTTTCAATTTTCAATTTGAGCTGGCTCATTAAGATTGCTTGGTTGGAGTTCTAATTTTGGTACAAACTGTTGCGGTGCTATGGTTGAGGGAGAGCGTCTGAAAGCAGGAGAAGAACGACCAGTAAGAGCTTCAGCATCAATGCAAGTTTCTAAGCTGTTAGCAGGAGATAAATCAGTCTGAACAGTCAAGCCAACTACGCATTCAGAAAAGCGTAAAGGTTCAAGACTACGGCGACAGTGATCTAAAACCGAAGCAATTTGAGCATTTTCGGCCATTCTGCCAATGTCTATCACACAAGTTGCTAACTCAGGAGGTCGTCGTACTCGCGTGCAAGCAACTAGGGCTTGTTCAGAAATTGTCTGTGTAAACAAGCTCATCCTCAGGACGCATTCCGATAAATCTTCCGGAACAAGGGCCTGGGCACAAGCTTTTGATGCCATTACGTCAGAGATACTGGCACGCTGTAGTTCAGCAGTACAAAGTTGGAAGGGGTTAGATGTTGCCTTAGCGCCAGAAGTGGGAATTGCTGCCATAAATAAACCAGCTATTACCAACTGTCTAGCCAGTGAGGAAAGGGAGGAGAAATAAGGATTTCTACTGCCTATGCTGCCTTTGAGGCTTCTTTGCCTGCTCATCATCGTTCTACTCAAAGATCTCATTAAGCTATGCTACCTGGTTTGAGGGCTTCGATTTAGTTGTAAGCTCAGTAAATAAAGAATTAGTGCCAGCAAAATGAAGCCGTAGGGCAAGTATGCTGGACTTTTCAGCCAAATGAAGGCTACCGGAATTAAACTTTTGCCAATATAGGCTGCATAGAAAAGATAGCCTAAGGCAACATGACCGCATTTTTCCTGAAGTAAGGCAAACAGGGTAGCAAAGAGAGGACCATAGAAAAATGCGACTAGTGGTAGAAGGGGAGCTAAAGGAGGAAAAATTACTAACCCAAGTGTCCCTAAAGAGCATCCTAAGAGTAAGGATAAGGCTTTGGTGGGTTGCTTACCTACCCAACCAGCTAAGAGCATTCTACCGAGGGTTAAACCACCCCAGTAGAGTGAGAGCAACTTGCTACTATAAGTTACATCTTGACCTAAGTAAATCAGGTAAGTGCCACTCCAAGTCCCCAAAGAACTCTCTAGTCCTGTGTAAAACATGATTAGTAGCAAGAAAATGCTCGCCCTACGCCAGGGCATTTTATCCAGCTTAGGCCTCAAGCCTTGTACCGCTGGCGCTTGCCATGCCAGGGCCACTGAGACTAAGGAAAGCAGGGCTACTAAAAGACAAATTATCCGCCAAGACAAAAAAGTTGCTAGCAGTGGGGTACTGACTGCCCCTAAACCAAAAGTGGCATTTGCCCAATTGAGTAATGCTACCCGTCTTTGAGGATGAAGCTCACCTACTAAAGAGTTGCATTGTAGGTTGAGTATACCGTCTCCCCAACCAATCAAAGCGGTAGTGACCAAAACACCATTAAAGTTAGGAGAAGCAGCAGCAATTAGTAAGGCAATGCCAATTGCCAGAAAAGACAAGGCTAAAAGAGGATGGCGTTGACGGCGTTTGCGAGTAAGAGTGATTCCTAATAAGCTGCCAAATAAAAGCAAGTTATAGAAGAAAGCAATGCCAAAGTTATTGCCAAATTCTGCTGTCCACTGAGGTAGAAATGCTCCTGGTAAAGCAACGATATTTCCGTGTATAAATAGTCCTAGAAAACCTGCAATAGTTAAACGAAGTTGAGCAACTCGGTTAATTGATATTTGCCTCTTAAGCTCTGGTACAGTCACCATTAGAAGTTGTAGTTTAAAGTAAGGATTTTTTAGTAAGAACCTATCCATACCCTCAACTCTTCATCAGTGAAATCCGGAAAAACTGCCACTGCTCCAAAGGAAAGTAAATGACTGGGAGCATGGGTTGAGGCAATACCAATGGTGGGAATACCAGCTGCCACTGATGAGCGAATACCCGAGGGAGAATCCTCGAAAGTAACAACTTCTTCTGGATTTAGTCCCAAGCGCTGCAAAGCTAACAGATAGGGAGCAGGATCTGGTTTTGCCGCTACGGCATCGGTGGCTAAAACTACTGTGTCAAAGCTATCTGTTAGACCGAGAACAGATAACATAAAGTGGGCATTCTTTGGTGGTGCATTGGTAACAACTGCTTTTTTTAAACCGACTTTATTTGTCCAATCTAAAATATTTGAAAGCCCAGCAAGAGGTTGTGATAATTTAGCTAGTTCACGGAAACGTGCTTCTTTTTCTTCGGCAAACTTTTCTGAAGCGTCTAAGGAAAGAGAAGGTAAGATATCCTCGATAATTAGCTGATTTGCGCGTCCACTAATATTGTTTTTATAAAAAACATCGTCAATTTCTAGTTGGTAATCTCTGAGCATTTCCCGCCAAATTTGGAAATGCAAAGGGTCAGTGTTTACCAAAGTGCCGTCTAAGTCAAAGAAAATTGCAGATAGCATAATTTGTAGATAGATATAGTAATTTTAGTAGAGTTAAGTACCTAATAAAGTAATAATTTAGATTGGCTACAGCCGAATCAATCGTAAGGAATAAACTTGATATTTATCTCCTCAGAGAAAATTTGCAAACTACTTTTAAGCTGGCTAATTAAGGTTGAGTTATATAAAATACATTAAAATGATTTCAGTAAATATTGATTTAAGTAAAAGATACTAACACATGAATCTTCAATTAAACAACGTCTACTTCTACATAAGTAAAAAGTGACAGTTTCTAAACAAATCAAGTTAGAAGTTAGCGGGAACTGACTCCTTAAATAATATTTAGCCTAGGTTGGTGTTCTGGTTTGCAAAGATGTTGCCAGAAAATACAAATCTCAATTTATTGAAATTTAGCTTACTATTTATTGATTTTTGGCTCTAGAGCTGACAGCGCTAGCTTCGAGTCATTTCTGTCGTTAATTTCTGTATAATTTGAGGCTAATTACTCTAATAGAATCTGCCGTAATATGAGTAGCTCCGAAACCTCAACTAAAGTCCTCTGGTTGCAAGTCTGGGGACTTGCTGCAGTACAAGGAGCGATCGCTTTAACCTGGGTAATTTACAATCTTTACTTACTCAAGCTACTAACTCAGTTTGGTTTTCCCGAAGGGTTAGCTAGAGTTCTACTAATTTTAGAAAATCTCCTAGCAGCTGTAATGGAACCTTTGATGGGTTCTCTCTCAGACAGGTTTCAGCATTGGTTAGGGAGTCGTTTCCCCTTTCTTGCTTTTGGCATTATTCTGGCATCGGCTTTATTCATCAGCATTCCTACCTTTGTCGTCTTCGGTTCAAGCAACATTCGCTTGATATTGCCAGTACTGATGGTTAGTTGGGCTTTAGCAATGACCGTCTTTCGTAGTCCAGCCCTATCTCTACTGGGGCGCTACGCTTTTGCCACCAATCTACCCCAAGCTGCTAGCATCCTTACCTTAGTGGGAGGATTAGCTGGTGCAATGGGACCGTTGGCAAATCAATTTATTCTTAGTTTAGGGCCAGTGGTGACCTTTTCTATTGGCTCATTTACCTTGCTAGGTGCTGCAACCGCCTTGAGGTTCGTTAACCCGGAAAGAAGTATTGAACAGGAAAGGTCAGATTCTCCTGCTAGTCCCCCAACAGCTAGTAGTTGGCGGCAAATTTCCTGGTCAGGTTTGGGGTTAGTGTTTGGAGCTGGGGTAGGAGTAGCTTTGGGATTTCGCCTCATGATGCAAACTTTTCCCAAAGTCTTAAGTCGTCAAGTGCCAGATGCTAATAAGGCATTAATCCTCGGTGGTATCTTTATTGCTTTGGCACTAACTGCAATTCCGGCTGGCCAACTTGCTACCCGGTTAGGGAACCGCAAGGCCATGAGCTATGGTTTATTTGCAATGGCTGGATTGACATTACTAATGTTGTTAACTAATCATTGGTTGATTGCTTTTGTGATAGCGATCGCATTGGGGGCAACCTTCAGCTTAGTTTCTAACGGCACGATTCCTTTTGCTTTGTCAATGGTGCCAGCGGATAAGGTGGGTTTAGGTACTGGTATTTATTTTAGTGGTGGAGCTGTTGCTTCTAGCGTTTTTGGTGCCGTGTTTGCTAACTCAGGAGGAATGGCACCTTTTATTAGTGTGCTAGTTGGGGCTGCTGCTTATTTTGGTGCTGGCTTGTTGGTGGTTGTTAGCAGCAGATTCAAGGCAGAAAATGTATCAAGAATTGAAAATTGAGAATTGAGTTAACTATCTACAATTAGTACAAATTTGAGAATAATTATTTGAACAGAATAGGTTTTGTTGACTAGTTACCCTTCATAGTTGATGGCAATTTCCTGACTGACCAACCATCAACCATGAAGCACTAGATTTAGATTTTAGCTCCCTGTTGACGGAGAATTTCTGTGGCTTGAGCAATCTCTTCCTGGGAGCCTTTTACTTCCAACCGATACTTACGAGAGAGGCTTTCCCTATCTGCTGTAGCTGACTCTTTAGGTACATTAGCACCACTGAGAGCAGCAAGAAGACCAAACGCTAAACTACCGACTACAGCACCAATCAAAATGGCGAAAAGCGTAAAGTTCGTGGTATCTAGACCACTTAAAGGGCCGTTGCCAGGTAAGTTGAGGGCAATTAAACTGACTGAGCCACCTAAAAAACCACCAAATATAGCTCCGGCGATCGCTCCTCCTTTAGCACTTCTAGCCGCTTGATTCTCGCTTTCAGGGGGTAAGGGATCTTGGTCTTGATTTTGAACAGAAATTTGCGCTGGAGAAATACCAACTGCTTGTAACTGCTGACTAGTTGCCTCTACAGCTTCTTGTGTTGGCAATATGCCAACCTTGCGCTGCAATGATTCTGGTCTTTGATTAGTCATAAATATTATCCAAATTCAATGGGTCTTCTTAAATACTTGACAGCTCCTACCATTTGGGAAACTGTTAAAGGTTAAGGGAAGAGACTTAGTTAAGACAGGGAGATGGAGGAGCTGGGGAAGATAAACAATTAACCATTTTCCCTGTTCCCCGTTCTCTGTCCCCCGTTCCCCGTTCCCTGTTTCCTAAAACCCAAAAAGAAGATAGGTAGCTATCGTACTGTCATACTAGGAAAACCCTCAAGACGAGCAAATCTACAGAGAGATAGATGTTTTAGGGACAGCTTAAATCTAGGGTTAGGGTTATGCTTTGGCTGAGGAATAGTTAGCTAACTTGAAGCCTAAGTCAATCAGTCAAAATTAACCTTACTCAGCAAGCACGGCGCTCAGTAAGCTACCTCACATCTATCTGTAGGAGTAAAGATGGTAGAGCTTCCCGATAAACCTTGGACAATTGCTAAAGAGGAGATTACTGACAGCCTTGATGTCCAGTCTGATCAAGGACTCTCTGAGCAAGAAGTTGAGCGTCGGCGTGAACAACATGGTGCAAACCGTCTCAAGGAAGCGAAAACTCGTAGCGTTTGGCAAATCTTCGTTGAGCAGTTCAAAAGCCTGATTATTGGCATTCTAGCAGTGGCTGCTGTTCTTTCTTTTGCCTTTGGTGAGTGGATTGAGGGGATTGCGGTTCTGATTGCCATTGTCGTAAATACTGCCATTGGTTTTATTTCTGAGTTAAGGGCAGTTCGTTCGATGGAAGCTTTACAGGATTTAAGCAGTACTACCTGTAAAGTGCGTCGTCAGGGAAAAGTACAAGAAATTCCCGCCGAAGAATTAGTGCCAGGAGATATTATTGTCCTGGAAAGTGGGGATGTTATTCCCGCTGATTTGCGTTTAATTGAAGCATCTAAAATACAAGTAAATGAGTCTTCCTTAACTGGGGAGTCGGTGCCAGTGAGCAAAACCATTGAACCCCTCGAAGAAGACATTCCCCTAGCAGAACGACAGAACATACTATATAAAGGTACTGCTCTTACCCGTGGTTCTGGAGAAGGGATAGTAGTAGCTACGGGAATGAAGACGGAATTAGGTAATATTTCTGAGTTAGCAGAAGAAGCGGGAGATGAAGAAAAGACTCCCCTAGAAAAGCGGCTTGACCAATTAGGGCGCAAACTAGTTTGGTTAACTATAGCAGTGGCGGCAGTATTGGCGATCGCCGGGATAATTGTTGGTAAAGACCTCAAGTTGATGGTTGAAGTCGCCATTGCCTTAGCAGTAGCAGCAGTGCCTGAAGGACTGCCAATTGTGGCGACAGTTGCTTTGGCACGGGGCATGTGGCGCATGGCAAAGCGTAATGCTTTAATTAATCAACTCTCTGCCGTCGAAACTTTAGGGGCCACTAGTGTCATCTGTACTGATAAAACTGGGACCCTGACGGAGAACCAAATGACCATGAGTCATCTAGTTGTAAATTCCGGTCAAATAGAAATTAGTGGAGATGCCTTAGAAACAGAAGGGGAGTTTAAACGGGATGAGCAAAAGCTGAAACCCCAGGAAGATAAACTGCTCAAAGCTATCTTAGAAGTGGGAGTATTGTGCAACAATGCTTCTTTGCAACCAAGAGACTCCAACGAAAGCCGGGTAGTGGGGGACCCGATGGAGGTTGCTCTTTTGGTAGCTGGTGCTAAGGCTGATTTACAGCGAGAGCAATTACTTGAGCAAATGCCGGAAGTACGGGAAGAGGCATTTGACCCAGACCTAAAAATGATGGCCACTTATCACGAAGTAGAGGGTAAGTATCGAGTAGCCGTCAAGGGTGCACCAGAAGCAGTATTTGAGGTTTGCTCTAGTATCCTGACCGACTCAGAAGAAAAGTCGTTCAGAAGAGAGGATAAAGAGCATTGGCAAGAACGAGCTAATCAACTAGCAGCAAAAGGTTTGCGAATTCTCGCTTTGGCCGAAAAAACTGTTGATTCTCAAGAAGCAGAAGCTTACGAGGACTTAACCTTTTTAGGGGTAGTTGGTCTATTAGATCCGCCACGGAAAGAAGTACAGGATGCTATTAATGAATGTCAAGCGGCAGGAATTCGGGTGGTAATGGTAACAGGAGATCAACCCGTAACGGCCCGTAACATCGGTCTGGCGGTGGGTTTAACTGATGATGAAGAGGCAGATGTGGTACAGGGTAAAGACCTGAAAAACCCAGACGAATTATCAGACGAAGACCGCCGACGCATCGTTGAAGCGTCTGTTCTAGCAAGGGTTAGTCCAGAGCAAAAGCTTAATTTAATTAGCCTGCATCAAGAAAACCAGGCGATAGTTGCCATGACAGGCGACGGTGTTAATGATGCACCTGCACTAAGGAAAGCAGATATTGGTGTGGCGATGGGGCAACGGGGAACCCAGGTAGCAAAAGAAGCTGCTGATATGGTACTGCAAGATGATGCCTTCTCTAGTATTGTTGCCGCCGTTGAACAGGGACGGGCAATATTTAATAATATCCGTAAGTTTACGGTCTATTTACTGTCCGGTAATGTGGGGGAAATTCTCGCCGTGGCAGCTACTTCTTTAGGTAATTTTCCCTTAGCTCTTTTGCCTTTGCAGATTTTATATATCAACGTGGTTAATGATGCTTTTCCTGCCCTAGCCTTGGGTTTGGGTGAGGGGGATTCTACTTTGATGCAGCGTCCGCCACGGGATTCTCAAGAAGCAATTTTAACCCGTCGTCATTGGCTAGCGATCGCAGGTTATGGTGTAGTAATTGCCCTTGCCCTACTGGGTGCTTTTGCCCTAGCTTTTCAATGGTTAGGCATGAATCAAAACCAAGCTGTCACTGTTTCCTTTATGACTCTAGGTTTTACACGCCTCTGGCATGTTTTTAATATGCGTGAAAATGATTCGGGTATTTTCAAAAATGAGATTACTAAAAATCCTTACATTTGGGGGGCGCTGCTATTTTGTACGGGTTTGCTATTAATTGCTGTTTATGTTCCTTTCCTCTCAAAAGCATTACAGACTACTGACCCTGGTGTTAATGGCTGGCTGTTGATTATTGGTATGAGTCTTGTTCCTTTAGTTGTAGGACAAATATTTAAATTGTTTAGGAGAGGAAAGGAGAATTGAGAATTGAGAATTGTTGATCTAAAGGGAACAGGGAACAGGGTTTGCATAGCTTAGCGGAGCAGACGCTCTTTACGTCGCTGCCGTTACGCTAAGGTGCATCAGCAGCGTTGGCCATTAGGACATACAGAAATCCCGTTCATTATCCGTTACTTCTAACTTCTTCGTTGTCCTCCTCGTCTCCCCCATCCCCCTCACCTCCCGACTCCTAACTCCCGACTCCTAACTCCCAACTCCCGAATTTCGCTCAAATGGGTATGAGCAAGTCTCAGATTATTTTGAATCTTGGTCCAAGTGCTGGGATACCTGTGGTGGGTGAGGACTTGTAAAGCATTTTGATAAGCAGTAATTGCCTGTTCTAAATTATCTGCCCTTTCACCTCGGATTCTGTTTTTATAAGCATTGCCGAGATTATTTTGAGCCATTGCCCAAGGGTTGGGAAAGGCTTCGCGGGTGTAGACTTGTAAAGCATTTTGATAAGCAGTAATTGCCTGTTCTAAATTATCTGCCTTTTCACCTCGGATTCTTTTGCGGTAGGCAAGTCCGAGATTATTTTGAGTTATTGCCCAATCATTAGGAAAGGCTTCACGAGTGCGCACTTGCAAGGCGTTTTGGTAAGCTTGGATAGCAAGTTCCAAATTATCTGCCCTTTCACCTCGAATTCTTTTACTGTAGGTAAGTCCGAGATTATTTTGAGTCATTGCCCAATCATTAGGAAAGGTTTCACAGGTGTAGATTTGCAAAGCGTTTTGGTAAGCTTGAATTGCTTGTTCTAAATTATCTACCTTTTCACCTCGGATTCTGTTACTGTAAGCAAGTCCGAGATTATTTTGAGCCATCGCCCAAACACTGGGAGACTTCTGACGGGTAAGGACTTGTAAAGTGTTTTGGTAAGCTTGGATAGCAATTTCTAAATTATCTGCCCTTTTACCTTGGATTCTGTTTTTATAAGCATTGCCCAAATTATTTTGAGTCATTGCCCAAGCGGTGGCAAACTTTTGGCGGGTGCGTACTTGCAAGGCATTTTGGAAAGCTTGGATAGCAATTTCTAAATTATCTACCTTTTCACCTCGGATTCTGTTTTTATAAGCATTGCCCAAATTATTTTGAGTCATTGCCCAATCTTGGGGAAAGGCCTCACGGGTGTAGACTTGCAAGGCATTTTGGAAAGCTTGGATAGCAATTTCTAAATTATCTGCTCTTTCGCCTCGGATTCTTTTACTGTAGGCAAGTCCGAGATTATTTTGAGT
>JBAUJE010000158.1:0-7134 GCA_049683475.1 Coleofasciculaceae cyanobacterium
CGGGTGGTTATATGGTAGCAGTATCCTATTTGTAGTTGTCGAGGTGAGCGGGGCATTAGTCATAGTTTCAAACACTAATTAACTTCTAAGCTGTCACGCATTTAAATTGGGTATGAGTAGCTACTAAGATGGTCGCACTACAAAGCAGAAATTCAGCAACTGTCGAAGCAACTAGAAGAAACTACTGATAGCAAGGTTATCGATAATAGTGCAATTACAATAAGATGTAGCAGTACGTGAATTGGTTAGGACAAATGTAGGTAGGGGCTTTCGCAGAGCGTTCTCGGAGAGTAGCATTTGCTCGAAGAGCTAATAGATGAACCGATAAAAATCATGCAAATGCTTAGCCCGCTGTTGATGTCCTAACGTAAATGCGTAGTGCTATAGTACAAGCGAAAATCAGTAGAATTGACGATAGAGCCAGCATTTCCTCAAGCAGATGTTTCCCTTTCAATATCCTGTTCCTCAAACCGACCCACCCAAATCCCCCAGAGAAACATTACCCACCATGTATGATCTTCCTAGCGAAGATCCAGAGGAACCTGGTTTGCCTGACGAATTTCACGACTTGCAAGCACAATTGTTGAGCCTGACTTTTCGTCCGCCTCATTATCGGGCAGAACGGGTTTTTAGTGCCAGTGACATCAACCTTTACTATGATGTACGTCACCCTCGCTGGTACAAACGACCAGATTGGTTTGGTGTTGTCGGTGTACCTCGACTTTATGATGATGTCGATTTACGCCTTTCTTACGTGGTTTGGCAAGAAGGTATCAATCCATTTGTAGTAGTAGAATTACTCTCACCAGGTACAGAAAAGGAAGACTTAGGGGAAACTGAGTCTAACGAAATAGTAGGAAATGGACAAGAAATTGAAGAGAAACCACCAAGAAAATGGCAGGTTTATGAGCAAATACTCCACATTCCCTATTATCTAGTATTTAGTCGTTACACCAATCAGTTACGAGGTTTTAAACTAGACGGAGCGCGTTACCAGGAGCTAGAGTTGCCCCTCTCAAGAATGTGGATGAGTGAGTTAGAGTTAGGTTTGGGTTTGTGGCAAGGAGAGTTCCAAGGAATTGAGCGTTTATGGTTGCGTTGGTACGATGCTCAAGGTAATTGGCTTCCTACTGAAGCTGAACAGGAGAGAACAGAAAAAGCACAGGCTTTAGAGCAAGTTGCACAAGAAAGAAGACGTGCCGAACAAGAGAAACAGCGTGCTGAACAAGCGGAAGCTCAGTTAAAGGCATTGAGGCAAAAACTCCAAGATTCGGGAATTGACCCTGATACTTTGTTAAATAGTGAAGGTTGAGTTGAGGAGGAGAAAAGGGGAAGACATATGTAGGGCTTGCGGAGAAAGTTTTTGGTGAGGTTTCAGGAGTAATGAGTAATGAGTTGGGAGTTGAGACTGTCGCGCTAATTGTTCAACACTAAGAAATTCTAGAGCGATCGCTGATAAGAGAACATTACAGCCTTCGAGGAATTATAGAAAAACTAACTCAAAAATAAGTATAGTAAAGCTTGGTTTTTCCAACTAAGTACTATAACCGTCAACCTCTACGAGAACGCCGAATTAACCACAAACCCAGAAAATAACTGCTAACGGCACAAACCGAACCCACCGCAAAGCAACCAACCAGCAAAGTAAATATAATCTCTGCACCCAATTCCTTAACTGACTCCCAAGAGTTGAGACTTACATCAGTTAAATCTTCCTGGCTAAGCAGCCACTGACCTACGTGAAAATTAAACGCATAAATAGGCACATAAGTCAAGGGATTACTAATCCAAGTGCCAGCGACAGCTAAAAATTTATTCCCCCGCAACAGAACCGCCAGCAAAACCCCCATCATAATCTGAAAACCAAACAGGGGAAACAGTCCGGCAAACACCCCACAAGCCAAACCGCGAGCAATTCCCTCCGGCGTACCTCGCAAACGCACCAAACGCCAGTAGAGATATTTTAAGCGCCTCCGGAAAGTTCGCTTGTAAGCCATCGGCTTATTAGAATGCTTAGGAGAATGCTTCACCACCGAGGAGAAACTCCGTGGAGGATTTTGTAAGGAAGTTCTAGACATATTGCTAAAAAAGTTGGCAATCCCATAGTGTCATCTGGTGTTTTTCCCACACCGAGACGGCGGTAAATCACCCATCATTACTTACCAATTTAGAACAACTCTCATTTTTCTGCCTCATGCAGAGGGGAGATGAGGAAGATTGACAATTCTAAATTCTAAATTCTAAATTCTAAATTCTAAATTGCCTATTGCCTATTCCCTATTCCCTGTTCCCTCCTATTTTCAATGTCCCATAATCCCACAACCATTGCTGGCGAACTCATCAACTGTATCTTCCGATAACTCATGGGTAGTCATTGCCTGCAACATATGTAGGGGAACAGTTAAATGGTGGGCCCCAGCTTTCAGGGATGCTGCTGCTTCTTCGGGTGATTTGATGCTAGCTGCTAAAATCTCTGTTTTAGTTTTGGCTAAAATGGCTGCCATATTCTGTACCAAGCCTAAACCATTACCTAACAAACGAGTGGCACGATTAACATAAGCGATCGCATATTTTGCCCCCACCTCTGAAGCAATTGCTGCTTGTGCCGGACTATAAATGGCTGTAATTGCACAGGGAATTTCTTTACTGAGATTAGCTGCTACCTGAAAACCCGTCAAAGTCGCGGGAATCTTCAGTACTGTTTTCTCACCAATAATCTCATAGGCGGTTCGCCCTTCCGAGAGCATTTCCTCAAAACTAGAAGTAGTCAGTTGATAATAAAGCTCACCTGGACTAATCTCAGCTAACTCTCTAAGAGTCTTCTCTGGCGGTAAATCACTCTTTGCCAGCAAAGTAGGATTAGTCGTAATACCCTTTACCCATCCTAACTTCTGGGCAGCCTGGGCATCACTTACTAAAGCAGAATCAAGATAAATCATTGGAAAATGGAAAATTGATAATTGAAAATGGATAATTGTTAAATAGAGGGAACTCTCATCAGGCAACAGGGAAATAAATTATTTATCTTCCTCCTCATCACCCCCTCATCTCCTCACCTCATCACCCCCTCACCTTCCCCATCTCCCCCATCTTTCTGCATTCTTAATTCTTAATTCTTAATTCTTTCTTCCTCCATCTTCCCCGTCACTCCTTACCAACCAAAGTAAACCCTTCAGCAGTACCGAGAGACATACTACCAGGTAGCTGTAACTGGGTTAGTGTTGACTGCTGCAAAAGTAGGTAAGATTGGTTTAACCACAACTGCTTTAGGGTTTCAGCATCTGCGGGAATCACTTGGCGATCGCTATAAAAGTCTAAACTGGGACGGCTATAACCAAAAGAAGTATAGATGACTGTACCAGGTTCGGTCTGTTTTTGTAGCAAAGCTGCCACTGGTTTGACGGGGAAAGCTTCATTTAACTCCCATAACCAAGATTGAGAACTCATCAACAAACCTAGGCTCAAATACATCCCTAGGAATAAAGTCGGGATGAAGTTTCTTTTATGTCGTTTTACTTGCCAAGCTGCAATGGTCATAGTTAGGCTCAAAACTATAGCCATAATGATTAAAGCTGGCTGAGGGTCTAATTTAATAAAGTAAACACATCCCCCTAAACCTGCTACTGCAATTAGTCCTAATAAAGCAACCAAAACTTTGGGATAGGGTCTATCATTTTGCCAAAACTGACTTAGTTTAGCAGCAACAGCCAGGGCAAAAAAGGGATAGAGAGGCATAATGTACCAGGGTAACTTAGTCCTCATCAGAGAAATAAGTCCTAGGTAAACAACAGTACCTAACAAAACCAAACGACTCCGGCTAGTTTGGCGTTTTCGCCAAGCCAAAGATAATCCCCCCGACCAGAAAAATAGCCAAGGCCAGCTATATTTGAGTAATTCTAAAAGATAGTACCAGACAGGGCCAGTATTACCCTCAACAGTCTGAGAGAGACGTTCCAAGCCTTGGGAGAAAAAATGCACTTGCCAAAAGGTAGCACCATAATGCTGCCATTGGGCAAGATACCAGGCAAACACAGGGAGATTACCTAGTAATAAACCTAACCAGAGATAGGGACTTTTTAATAAGCTTACCCGTCTATCTACCAGGAGAAAGAGAAAAGCGATCGCTGCTAGGGGTACTACTAATAAACCTTTGGTGAAAGCAATTAAACCTAAGCAAATACCGATACCCGTAGCCCAAGGCTGATGCTGACGTGCTTTGAGGAGAGACAACACTAAGAGCAGATAAAAAGAATTTACCACACCATCGAGCATTGCCAAACGACCGTGGCGCACTACTGGTAGCAGAGTAAGGTAGACTCCGGCAGCAAAAATTGCTCCTGGAGGTTGGGGAAAGAGTTCTCGCCCTACTAAATAAAGGATGGGTACTCCACAGGCTGTTAAAATTGCCCCTGGTAAGCGAGTGGTAAATTCGTTAACACCACCGAACTTGTAACTAATGGCAATCAGCCAATCTAGTAAGGGGGGTTTGAGAAGATAGGGTTCCCCCTGCATTGTTGGGTGAAGCCAGTTCCCGCTACGGTAAATTTCTCTGGCAATTAAGGCACGAATTCCTTCATCCCAGTCTCGTAGGGGTACATCTCCTAAGCCAATACTCCAAAGGATTATCGCCGCCAGCAAAAAGCCGAATAGCCAGAACCTACCTTTACCCCAACCCCTTGGCTGAAAGGCGAAAGCGTTCTGGTTCTTGTTCATTATTGGCTTTATCAAAAGTCATTCACTAAAGGGAAAGCAGCATTAAATTATAGGGTATATCAAAAATTTGAGCTGTTTTTGAGTTTTTGCTAGTCTTATCAGCCTTTTTACTAGCAATTTTACCCCTAGTGGTGTGGGGCGGTTTAGGATGTAACTAACTATAATGGTTAACAAGTCTCACTAAAATGTGAGTAAATTAGCACCAAAAACTGTTTTTGTGGCAAAGTTTTTCGCCTTCTCAGTTCTCCACAAATTTTTAGCTTACCTCAAGTAGATAAGCTGGCACCTACCCCAAGCGTCTAAATTCATCTACCACTTAAAACCTGACTACTAAAGTTCATTGACCATTACTTCTCAGGGAGGTGATGGTATTGCTCTAAGGGCAGAAAATCACTGACGCTTATTGGAAAGGGCTGCTTTACGACACCAGTAGCGACTCAATAGAGTACGCCAGAAACATCGAGTAATAGATTAATAAAGCAATGAATAAAGTTTCTGCAAATTACTTAGTTCAAGCCTGGAGACAGCGCTATGCTCCTGACTTTTCCACTCTATCTTTGGGAAAAAAGCCTCTCAACTATTATCAATTAATAGAAATGACATCTCGTCAAGGTAGAGAGAAAACGGTTAAGGAAATCCAACGCTTAATAGATTTCAAGTGCGACTATGCAGAAATGCAGAGTAATATTCTTTTTTCTTACATTCCCAATGTAGTTAAGTTATCGGATTCCTGGCAGCTAGCAACCTACATTAAGTTAGCTTATGACAAAGCACTATCAATTTATCAGCAGCAGCAACCTATCTCTCTACCTCCTTCATTGTCAACTGTTGAGAAAAAATTACTGGAAAATATAGATGTTACCAGTGATTTATTTAAACAGAAGTTAATGCCCACCTTAATACTACCAACGGTAGAAATTTTATCTAGGGAACTGCAACCAATATTACTACAACTGCGTAAGCAATATAAATCAGCCAATGACCAACGTCTTATTGGTTTTGTCTCAACGCAATTTCACTTCAGTACTGCCTTTGTTCTTAATCAGGTTCGATTATCAGAACAGCTGTTAGTAAGCCCCTACTTTAAGTTTGTAGAAGAGCAAGTTTGTATCCCTTGGCAAAGAGTCTGTGCTGCGGCTGTTAAGTATGCTCCTAATTCAGCGCCTTTAGCTATTGTCCAGCAATTATTACCGGCTAGTCGAGAAATTGCCTTTAGGGTTCACCAAAAGGCTAACCAAATTTATCCTACTCACCGCAGCCGTCGAGGAAAGCTAGACCATCCAGGAGTAAAAGCTTCTAGCCTTAGGGATATAGAAATGTTCCAAGCCTATCTATGGCTATGTTTTTTAGAAGATAGTATGACAGCGGTACAAGAAGAACTGCTTCCCTTGTGTGCAATGGTCTTTCCTACTATTGATGTTAAGTGGGAATTAGTAGAACAAATTCCCCTGCTGCTAGTAAACGAATTTCAATCTCGCCTAACTCTACAACAAATGAATATGTTGCAGCCTTATACTCAAGCAATGCAAGATCTGTTTTCTCAGGCTGAGCTTAAGGCTAACTAAAGCTATCTTGCCAAAGCCAAACTTGCCTTAGTCAAAGCCGGTACGATGCGATCGCATGCCATCTTTGCTCCAAAGAGATTTCGAGCAACAGGCCCTACTTGCAAGGCGGCTAAGCCACCCATAATCAGTAACTCGCAACTAGGCCAGCGCAAATGCTGGTCTAAGACAGGTAAGCCGTTGACAACTAGAGTAGGATACTTATCCATTACCTCCGTGAGCAAGGGAATTTGATTTACATCAAATCTTGTTCCTGTCGCCAACCAAATACGTTCAAACTCTAACACCTCACCATTAGTACAGATAACTTGCCAAAAACTACCTTTCCAGCAAACCTTTACAACTTCACAGTTATCCTTAAGTTCAACTTGCCCTTTTCTGGCTGTTCGTCGCAATTGCAACATTACTGCTGGAGTCAAAGAACTACCTTTACGCGCTTCTTGAATCAATGCAAAGCGTTTTTGCCAATCTGACTCAGCAGCAAATCCTTTTAGGTACTTAGGACCTAACCAACCAGGATCGGCGTCAAAAAGTTTTTCTTGGAAATCCCTACGTGCCATGAGAGTTACTCTAGCACCGCGACTAACTGCCCCTAATGCCAAATGACCACTAGTTAAACCACCTCCTACAATTAAGACTCGCTCTCCATCAGGAACGCCGCAAGGGTACTGCGACCATACCTGAAGGGTTGGTCGTAGGGGAATTGCGGTTGGCGCGCAGGTCGCCAACCATCGGTCAGTTCGGAACTTTCTGCCCTTGAACATATTGCTTAATTTTCTCAAGGGAAGCACCTCCGCACGAGTTAACAGAATAACCAATTTTCCAGAAGACTTTTTTCCGGTAAAAACTGCCAACATGC
>JBAUJE010000159.1:0-3748 GCA_049683475.1 Coleofasciculaceae cyanobacterium
AGCAAAAGAAAGTTGGTGGCAGTATTGGGAGCCATTCGACCTCTAGCAGCGGCATCGACGGCATCAATGCTGTCTTTAAATAAAATTTGGTCAATGCCAAAGTCAACCTGAAAACCATACTGAATCAGGCTGACTAGACCTAGTAGGGTCACTACAATTGCTAAAACTTGCGCTCCAATAGAGAATAAATGAGTTAAAGTTACCCTTGTCTCTCTCCTGCTAAAGTGCCACAGCCACAGGGAAAGTCCACTCCCGATAATACCCAAGGCTGTATTAGCTTTCATCGTTACCAGTCCAGGTAAGACGCTTTTTAAGATGGTAATGTCAAATATCCAACCACCTAGGACAAGACAACCAATACCAATAGCTGTAAGGCTAGCAAGTTTCGATAAAGATTTGAGTCGTTCAGTAAGCTTTAGGAGTTGAACTTTCTCCGCTGGTTGAATGTAAGTTGACATTATGGGTATTGAAACCATCCAATAATGACCATGGTAGAAGTTATATGGTTATTAGGTTGACTACCGAGGAGTTAGATTCTTTGTGAAATTGCCAAAATCTTTGGCAATTAACTCTCATTACTTATTCGCATTTACGTGTCTGAGTGCGTAAATCTAAAATCTAAAATCTAAAATCTAATATCTAAAATGGAATGACTGCCAAAACTATTTTTATCAGCACAGGAGAAGTATCTGGTGATTTGCAAGGGGCAATGCTTATTAAGGCTCTCCAGCATCAGGCAAAGGTAGTTGGATTAGAGTTAAATATTGTGGCGCTAGGGGGGCAGAAAATGGCTGAAGCCGGTGCCACCCTGTTAGCTAACACTAGTGGTATTGGTTCTGTCGGACTGTTGGAAACCTTGCCTTTTGTACTACCTACTCTACAAATCCAACGTCGGGCTAAAAAATATTTGCAGAAACATCCGCCTGATTTGGTAGTTCTGATTGATTACATTGGTCCTAATCTGTCTATTGGCAGCTTTATCCGCTCTCAACTCTCCCAAGTGCCTGTGGTTTATTACATTGCTCCTCAGGATTGGGTTTGGTCGATTTCTCCTCGCAATACAAGGATGATTGTCGGAATAACAGACCGACTATTAGCAATTTTCCCGGAAGAAGCCCGTTATTTCTCAGAAAAGGGAGCTTCTGTCAAGTGGGTTGGTCATCCTTTAGTAGACAGGATGCAAGGCAGTCCCAATCGTGAACAAGCCCGTGCAGCCTTAGGAATTGCCCCAGAACAAACGGTGATTGCTCTTATCCCAGCCTCTCGTCGTCAAGAACTTAAGTACCTTTTGCCTATAGTCTGTGAGGCGGCCAGGCAATTGCAGTTGAATTTGGAGGGGAGATGGGGAGATGGGGGAGATGGGGGAGATGGGGGAGATGGGGGAGTTAGGCTAACAGGTTCTCAAACTACCTCACTTTCTCATCCCCTTTTCTTGATTCCCCTATCTTTGGAAGAATATCGACCTGCAATTGAGAAAGTAATAGGGCAATATGGTTTAAATGGAACAGTGGTTGCTGGCAAAACCCTTGAGGTATTAGCAGCAGCGGATTTGGCTATTACTAAATCTGGTACGGTTAACTTGGAGTTGGCTCTGTTGAATGTGCCTCAGGTGATCCTTTATCGAGTCAGTCCTTTTACTGCCTGGTTTGCCCGTACTTTTTTGAACTTTTCTATTCCTTTTATGTCACCACCTAACTTAGTGGCTATGCGTGAAATTGTGCCGGAGTTGCTGCAAGAGCAAGCTACATCAGAAAATATTGTTAAAGAATCTTGGGAAATTTTATTTAATCAAGATAAGCGAGAAAAAATATTGGCAGGCTATCAGGAGATTTCCTCATTAATAGGGGATGTGGGAGTGTGCGATCGCGCAGCTGTAGAAATTATTCATTTAGCTAAAGGGACTGAATAATTTAAAGAATGAATTTATTTAAAAATCTAAAAGCCAAGTTTGACCTTCCCCTAAAATTTTGGATTGTTGCTCTTGTTGCCTTTATTAACTCTGTTAGCTTCACAATTATTATTCCTATTCTTTATCCTTACGCTAAACAATTTGGACTTAGCGATTTTCAAGCTAGCTTACTTACGACTTCTTATGCCGCCTCTCAGTTTTTAGCTACTCCTATTTTTGGAGTTATTACCCAAGTTTTTGCCGTTGAACCTCTGACTCAGAGATTTAATTTGGCTAACATTCTGGCAGCAGCAATTGCCGGGAGGGCACTGGTATTTCTATTGATTCCCGTTTTTCCTGTTATTTCTGCCTTCGTAGTTTTAGCAGTTTTTTTGGGGATAGTTAACTCATTCCCTATACCCTTAATAAACTCGATTCTCTCTACTAATAGTAGCGATCGCGAACAAGGCGAAATTCTGGGTATCAATGCTTCTTATTTGAGTATTTCTAATGCCATTGGGCCGACTGTGGCAGGTCTATTAGTCAGTATGAGCTACAGTACTCCTTTCTGGGTAACAGGAGTATTAACGCTACTAACGGCAGGATTTGCTTGGAGTCTTAAATCAATGGTGGACTGTAGGGGGATGAGGGAATGACGAGAAGCGGGGGAAAGCTAAAAAAAATCTGAATAGCATTTACTTTTAGTCCATCACCTGGTAAAAAACATAGGGTTAGGTAATGGTACTTGCAACAGAAGAGGCGATCGCGAAAAACAGTGGTTGTGTAGAAATTAATCTATTCGTTTGGAATATAGTAGCTCATGGTTGGGGCAGTGGGGCATCGGTTACAAGCTAATAAGTACATCGTTGAAGAAGTACTGGGACAAGGAGGTTTCGGGATTACCTATAAAGCTATCCATGTACCTTCTGATCAGCCAGTTGTGATTAAAACTGCCAATGAGCATCTGAAAAATGACCCAGACTATACAAGGTATCTAAAGCGTTTTGTCGGAGAAGCACGACTGATGCTCAACCTTTCACAAAAACCTAACTCTCATCTCGTGCGGTTAAGGGATTTGTTTGACGAAGGTGAGACACCTTACCTAGTAATGGATTTTGTGGCAGGGCAAAGTTTGCTCGAGTTAGTGCAACAACAAGGGGCATTGTCAGAAGAAGAGGCGTGTGGTTACATATACCCAGTTGGAGAAGCCTTGACAGTTATGCATAAAGCAGGGCTAGTGCATCGAGATGCTTACCCAGGTAACTTCATACTCCCAGGTAACGGCAAAGCAATTTTGGTTGACTTTAGTATTGCCGGAGGTATTGTCCCATCAGATTATTTTGTTGGTACGGGATTTGCTCCTTACGAGCAGATGGAAGGTTCTTGTGAGCCAACAGTAGACGTTTATTATTTAGCTGCTACACTTTACTATGCTGTAACAGGTCAACGTCCTACGACTTCCTTTGACCGTAAACTATACCAAGTGGAATTAGCTCCACCAAAGCAGCTCAATCCCAGTATCAGCGATAAGCTTAATCAAGCTATTCTCAAAGGAATGGCTCTAGAAGCAAAAGACCGTCCTCCGTCAATGCAGGAGTGGTTAGGATTGCTAGAAAAGCCAAAAGCCGTCTCACCTTCCCTTGAACCAGGTGAAAGTCGAGAGGATATTATCCCATCCTCTCAAGAAACCTTAGACTTCTTTTATCAGCCAAAAACTCCACAGAAAATAAAACTCCCTTGGGTTCGACTACTGACAGCATTTATCGGTTATGCCTTGATTGGCATTTTACTCCCTTCTTCTGTGATGGTAGCTGGAGTTGTCGCTTTGGTAGTGGCTGGTGTTGGGGCTGCTGGCGCTAA
>JBAUJE010000160.1:0-13421 GCA_049683475.1 Coleofasciculaceae cyanobacterium
GGGACGGAGCGCCTCCCCCAGACCCCCTGCGCAAGTAAGTTTATGGTTTGGTTCCTCATCTTCCCTAACTCATATCAGGTCGGTATAATTGCCAATAATAAAAACTTCCCCGCGTCTATGGGTCAGTTCTAACTAGATGAAGCAGTATTCTGATGATGATTACACTCAGCTGTTGCGAGAAATGATGCGGCAGGTGGGTGTTTCTAGTTTTTTACAGCTAAGTCGTCTTAGTGGTGTTTCTGTTAAGCAAATAAGGCGTTTGCGACAAGGTAATTTGTCGTCAATGCGGCTGGAAATACTGGAGAAGTTAGCAAAAATTTTGCAGGTTTCGGTGGGTGAGTTATTGGTTTGTTTTTCTCGAGAATTTGCTTCTCCTAGTTCTACGAGGGAGGAGGAGTTAAAAGTATTGAAGCAGGAGTATCAAAGGTTGCAACAGCAGTTGGAACTGCAAAGGGAGAGTTTGAGGCAGGAGTTTCAAGAGGCTAGTTTGCAGGTTTTAGAATCTTGGTTATTACAATGGCCGACTGCTGCCTATGCAGTGCAAAATAATAATCAGTTACCGGCGGTTCGCTTGCTACCTCTGGTGCGACCTGTGGAACAATTGTTGCAAGGATGGGGAGTAGAAGCGATCGCCTCTGTTGGTGCTGAGATACCTTATGATCCTCAACAGCATCAACTGATGGAGGGAACTGCTCAAGCAGGGGAGGTGGTGAGAGTACGTTACACTGGCTATCGACAAGGGGAAAAACTTTTGTATCGTGCTAAGGTTAGTCCGGTGGTAAGAAACAGTTAATTTGAGCTGTGGGGATTTTAGCTAAAATCTAAAATCGAAAATCGAAAATCGAATGACATGCATCGAACTTTCATCCCTGGCATTACTCCTCCCGCCATACAATCTGAACCTGCTTGGTGGTTCGCTTTTGTTCGCAGTAAGCTATTAGTTAATCTTACTGCAAAAAAAGAGCAAATTCCTTATCTGGTTAGTCTGTCGGAGATTGGTTTAGTTCCTGTGCGTAGTCAGTTTCTTGGCACTTTGGATGGAAAGTCTTGTTACTGTGCAGAATTATCTGAAGATGCAGTCATACCTGATGGTATGAGTTTGGAGAGACTTCGTCAATTGTACGGCTCCTTAGAGGAAGATTTATTCTTTATCGGTGGTCGTGCGGTACAGATTATGGAGTGGGATCGCACTCACCAATTCTGTGGACACTGCGCTACTCCCACTACTCAATTTCCCCATCAGCGAACGAAGCGTTGTCCTAAGTGTGGATTGGTTAGTTATCCTCGCCTTTCTCCGGCGGTTATTGTCCTTGTTTCTCGTGGTGATCAATTATTGCTAGCTCGTGCCCATCGTTTCCGAACCGGGATGTATAGTGTCATAGCTGGATTTGTAGAACCAGGAGAATCATTAGAAGAAACTGTAGTGCGGGAAGTTCTCGAAGAGGTGGGGATTGAGGTTAGAGATATTCGCTACTTTGGTTCCCAACCTTGGCCATTTCCCAATTCTTTAATGATTGGCTTTACTGCTACTTACGCTGGTGGTGAGATTAAGATTGAACCGGAAGAATTGGCAGATGCTGGGTGGTTTAGGACAGATAATTTGCCGGAGGTTCCTTCTAAGTTGAGTATTGCTCGCAAGTTGATTGATTGGTTTGTTTCTACTACGGGGTAGGGAGTGGGGAGGTGAAGGGGTGAGGGGGGAAGAAAGAATTAAGAATTCAGAATTCAGAATGCAGAAAGATGGGGGAGATGGGAAGCAGGGGAAGCAGGGGGAGATTGACAATTTTCAATTTTCAATTTTCAATTCTAAATTGCCTATTGCCTATTTCCTATTGCCTATTGCCTATTCCCTGTTCCCTGTTCCCTGTTCCCTGTTTCCTGTTCCCTCTAATTAACAATTTTCCATTTAACAATTTTCAATTTCCCATTCCCAAAAAAGTGCATATCCTCCTAGCCGTGAGAACTAGAAGCAATTATCTAGCTCACAGAGGGAAAAATTATGCACTCAAAATGCCACGCTAAGTTAGCACAGGTCCCTGATGAGGCGGAAGCACACTGCTATATTCGCCTGTTTCGTTACCAAAAGCGTCAGGAGGAGTTGTCGGCTTCTCTCAAGACGTTACATCAATCCTTAGCCAGTTTCCGGGCTAAACAGGATTTGTTTGGTCAAATGAATACTCTTAAGTGTATTGGTTTAGTTCATTGCTGTTTGGGAGAGTATGCTTGGGGTATTAAGTGTCTCGAACAAAGTTGGCGCATTGCCCAAAGGATGAGAAAGTTCATCAGTGCGGGTGCTATCCTCAATTTGTTGGGAACTGCTTATCGTCAAACTGGTCAAATTGAGCAAGCCTTGAAGACTCATCGGCGAGCTTGGGTGATTTTTCGGGACGCTGGTGATCAAGTTGGTACGGCAAAAACTTTTAACCGTTTGGCAGAAGTACATAATAGTTTAGGTCACCCTGAGCAGGCTTTAAGATATGCTCGTCCTGCTAGGAATATTTTTCAAGATTTAGGCAAGTTTCCAGAGGAGGAAGCTACTGCTGTTTATAATATTGCTGAAGCTTATTCCCGGTTAGGAAGATATCGTCAAGCTTTGGCTTTGTTTGAGCAAGCGTTGGTAATATATGCCAAAAGTCGCCAGTTTTCAGGTAAGGCAAAAACCCTAGAAAGTATGGGTAAAGCTTATTTTAAACTGGGTGATTGTAAACGTGCTTTACAGTTTTATCAACAAGCTTTGGCAATACATCGGCAGAGGGGAGACTGTCTTGGCAGTGAGGTGAGATGTCTTGATTATTTAGGGGCAGTTCATTATAAACTGGGTAATTATGTTTTTGCTATCAGTTACCATTTACAAGCTTTAGAAGCTTGGAGGTTGCCTAGTTGTACTAATACTGACTTATTTTTTGATGAGCAAAATGTCAGTGATAAATATCTAATTGAGTTGAAGAAGGTTTATCAATATCTAGGTTTATCTACTGAAGGAAAACTTTGTTGTGAGCAGGTAAGGGAGATTATTAGAATCTATGGTGATAGGGTGACTCAAGAGGCAATTCGTAATTATTTTCAGGGGTGATGGGGGGTGAAAATGGAAAGTTGTTAATAAGAGGGAATTTAGAATTTAGAATTTAGAATTTAGAATTGGTGGGAGTTAGGAGTCGGGGAGATATGGAGAACAAGGAGGACAAGGAAAAATCCCTCCTAGCTTCCCCTGCTGTCCCTGTTACTTCTGCCCTTTGACTTGTAAGTAGGGAGTCGGGAATAAAAAATACCACTTTTATTGATGACAATTATTTTTTTGCATTGGGACTACTTTATTTAAAAAAATGACAAACTTCTATCTCAAAGTACAAATAATAGAACAATCCTGCTTATTTGAATTATCTTGGGGTAAAGGTCAGCAATTAAGCATCACTCTTCCCTATTGTCAACAGTTGGATGTTTTATACCAAGAATGGCAATCAACTTATTTGAGTTTCTATAAAACTGCCTTTCAACAAAATCTTCCCTCTTACAACTCACAAAAATCAACGAGAGAAACTACTCCTTTGAGAGGGCGAGTTGCAGCAAGTGGCAATCTAACTCCACCTCCTATAGATTGGCACGCTAAATTAGTACAAGCTGAAGCTAAATTATTATATGAATTTCATCACTGGTTACGTCGAGGAGAGTTATTTGCCCTTCGTTCTCGTCTTGCTCAAGCTGCTAGAAATAAGGAAACGGGAAGTAATTTATCTCTGATTGAAGTATTTCTTACTTGTCATCCCTTAGAACTGGCACGTTTACCTTGGGAAAGTTGGGAAATTGGTACAGAGTTTGCTACACCTGGTAAAGTTCGTTTTGCCCGGATGCCCCTCAATATTCAAGAAACAACAGTTACTCCTCCTTGTCGCCGTCGGGCAAGGGTTTTGGTAATTTTAGGTGATGAAACTGGTTTGAATTTTCAGGTGGATAAGGCGGCTGTTAGTTCTCTTGCTAATATTGCCGAAATTAAGTTTGTCGGTTGGCAACCTGGCAAAGATATAAATTCATTAAAAGCAGAAATTGTTGAGTACTTATTGTCTGAACAGGGTTGGGACATTTTATTTTTTGCTGGTCATAGTAATGAGACGATATTAACTGGGGGAGAATTGGCGATCGCACCTAATACTTCCCTCCATTTAAGTGAGATTGCTCATTCCCTGAGAGTTGCTAAGGAAAGGGGTTTACAGTTTGCCCTATTTAACTCCTGTAATGGTCTAAGTTTAGCCGCAGCTTTAATTGATTTGGGCTTATCTCAAGTGGCGGTGATGCGAGAACCAATTCACAATTGCCTTGCTCAAGAGTTTCTAGTACGCTTTCTTCAGCGTCTGGGAGAATACCAAGATGTACATGCGGCCCTAATCGCAGCTTGTCAGTATCTAAAGTTAGAAAAGCACCTTACCTATCCCAGTGCTTACCTGATTCCTTCCCTGTTTCGCCATCCAGAAGCCCCTCTCTTCCGTTTGCAACGTTATGGTTTTAAGCAACGGTTACAACGTTGGCTACCAACAAAAGCAGAAGCGATCGCCTTAGCAGGTCTTATCACTTTAAGTTTACTACCTTCTGTCCAAGATTTTTTACTTGAGCGGCGTATTTGGCTACAGGCAGTTTATCGCCACACCACACAACAAGTTCCTGCTACTGCTTCACCGCCAGTTTTACTGGTACAAATAGATTGGGAGTCTTTACAAAAAGCTAAAGTTGATGCTCGTAAAATTAATCCTATAGATAGAGAATATTTAGCTAGTTTAGTTAATCAACTCTCAGCGAGGGAAGCTAAAGTAATTGGTTTAGATTATGTTTTAGATAGTCCCACTCCAGAAGATTCAGCCTTAGCACAAGCAGTAGCAGAGGCAATAGATAAACAAGGTACTTGGTTTGTTTTTGCTGCCCTCAAGAAGGGTAAGGGAGAAGTGGGAGTAACTCCCCAGGTTGCTAGTTTAAATCAGAGTTTACAGGGTTATATTAATGCTCCTCATTGGTATATACCCTTACTACCAGCTCAAGCTGATTGTACTAATTATTGTCCTTTTTCCTACCTCTTGGCATTGGTTTCCTCCTTGCAGCAACAGTCTTTTTCTCCAGAACTACCTCAACCGCAAACATCTGAAAGTAAAACTAATTTGCGCACTCGGTTAATAAAGTATCTACAACAGACAAAAATCAGGAATGATTTAACGGAATCCTTGCACAATTTGCGTCTTTCTCCTCTTACCAGTTTTTCCCGTAATTTTGAGCAGTTATGGTTATATCCAATTATTGACTTTTCCATTCCCCCTCATTTAGCTTACGAGCAAATTGCCGCATGGCAGTTACTAGAAGACACCAAGACAAAGGAAGGAATTAAGCAGCAAGTTGTTCTAATTGTCCCTGGCGGATATGATCAAGCTGGGGTAACTATGCCCGGTAGTGATAATTTTCCTGTACCGATGGCGATTGGTTATTGGCAAAGTCAGAATAATTCTACTACTAACTCAGCCAAGTTTACAGGAGCCGAAGCCCATGCCTATATGTTGCAGCATTTACTAAGCAACATGTTAGTGATTCCTCTTCCTGACTTATGGCTAGTTGGCATAGCAGTTTTGTTGGGTAAAGGAATGCAGCTGAGATGGCAGGAACTACAGCTTAGACAGCAGCGAAGGCAATTGTTGGTGTTAGCCTCAAGCACAGTAATATATGGATTGGTGGGATTACAGATTCATATTTCGGCTGCTGTATTGATACCTTTGTTATTGCCATCAGCTACTTTCTGGCTGTATCTTGCCTTACCTTTCGCTACTAGCAGGTTGACTTCTCAATCTTAATTGCAGCGACGATCATTACTCATTACTTACCGTTTGCCCATTTTGAGCTGAGTTAGGAGAAAGAGAACTAGGGGGTAATAAGTGTTATTTTTCTTCGGTATTATAAAATCTACACCTAGCATCTAACCTTCATGATACCTTTGCCCAAGAAAAAACAACCTATTTTTGCCCAACTGAGTGCTGCTACAGCAGTTTTTGGTTTGCTCTTGTTCCCAGCTAAATCAACTCAAGCTGCTACATTAACAGCCTTAACTACAGGAAGTGTAATTGATGTCTTCACTGAGTGTCTTAATGATGGTATTGCCCTTGAAGTGGGAACAAATCCCCTCAATGAGCAAGGTTGGCAATATGCTACTGATTCTGCCAATGACGGCGTGAATGGAGAACAAGTTGGTGGTAATGCTTATGAAATATATGGTTTAGCTGTTAGGGAAACTGAAGATAGTATCTGGGTAGCATTAAATGGTAACACTCCCCTAACAGGCAATAATTCCACAACTGCCGAAGATGGCAATATTGGTTGGGGTGATTTGTTCTTCAACTTTTCTGGTAATGACTTTAGTAGTGCTAGTAACCAGAATGATTTATTCGCTGTTCGTTTCGCCGAAACTAATGACTCTGGAGTAGCAGAAGTTGGTCTTTACGGTAATGTTAATGCTACTAGCACAACTTCAGTAAATAGTGGATTTAATAGTCTAGATGATTATAACCAACATGTGGCAACTTACGGTTGTACTGGTCTAGATTGTGGTGCAAATCTTGGTGATTTACCCGCAGATACTGCCTATTTTGACCAAACCCAAAGTTTTAATGCGATCGCTTCTGGGGAATACCTAACTGACCTTGAGTTTATTACTCCTGAAGAGTTGGGTAAAGCTGGGTATAATTTAAACCTCTTTACTGGCGCTCATACCATTGCTTTCAAGTTTGATAAATCTGCCGTTTGTGAGAATGGTTACTGTCAGACGGAGACAAAAACTGAGACAGTGCCTGAGCCTTCTATTGTTACGGGCTTGGTAATTTTTGGTTTTACTTTAGTAGGGCGACACTTGCGTCAATTTAGCTAAAGTTGGAAATTTTATTAAATAGAATAATTAAGCTGTTCATTCCTACATTAAATTTTTCATCAAAACATAAAAACTTAATATCAGCTTAAAACTTATCGGAAGTTAATAATAAAATTAAATGTATTCCGTCTTGTATAACGGAATACATTCCCAATTTTGTCATGCTATTATGACCATGCTTCTAAAAATTCAGACTTTCCGATTGAGTAAGGAGAAGCAGCTATAGACTATTGTTTAAAACAGTAAAGTAAAGAGTATTTTTATTTTTGTCAAGAGACGTATCGTCAAACTTTTTCAGACGGGAAAACCATTAAAAATTGGAGAAAAATTAATTAGATTTCTGAAACCAAGAATACAGTTGTTCCTATTGGCAATTTGTTAAGCTCCATTAAGTCAGAGTGAGCAAGTTATTGGGAAAACACTGTGTTTGAATATCTTCCACCCCTCAACGACCATAATTTACCCTATCCCGATACCATGCATCCCATCGTGGTTCATTTTGTAATCGCGATGGTGTTATTTGCCTTTTTATGCGATTTAGTGGGCTATTTTACTCGTAATCCTCGTTTGTACGAAGTGAGTTGGTGGAACATGTTCTTTGCGACAATTTCCGTCTTTATCGCTATTATTTTCGGACAAATTGAAGCAGGTTTAGCAGAGCCTTATGGAGTAGTAGAGTCAACGCTGAACCTACATACACTAATTGGCTGGTCACTTTCGGGAATTATTGCCGCAATTACCGGCTGGCGTTACATACTTCGTTCGCATAACCCGAAGCAATTGCCCATACCCTATCTGGGAGTGAGTGTACTGTTGACGACTCTGGTTTTTTTCCAAATCTATCTTGGCGATAAGCTGGTTTGGATTTACGGATTGCACACCGTGCAAGTGGTAGAAGCAGTTCGGGAAGGAGTACTGTAATGAGTTTAGAACTGATTGACCAGTTAGAGGGACAACTAGGGGCAAATGGGTTGCCCTACTCCATCCCCATTCATCCTAACTTAGTGCATCTCACCTTGGGGCTATTTATCGCCGCGATCGTCTTTGACATAGTTGGGGTTTTCTTTCCCCTACAAAAACCAGTCTTCAAGTTTCTGGCAATCTCGACCACCCGTTCTAGCTTCTATGATGTCGGTTGGTACAACATGATTGCTGCTGCCATCATTACCTTTTTTACAGTGGCAGCAGGATTTTACGAAATTTTACTGGCAGATCCCCCCGCCGACGTTAAGAGTGCCTGGGGATTGCAAGCAATGGAAACTATGCTTTGGCATGGAGTAGGCGGTGTCCTCCTCTTAGCCTTAATTGTCATAATGGCTATATGGAGAGGGTTTCAGCGTTTTCTCTGGCGTAAGGATATGGGACGACAAGTGCAGTGGAGTTATTTGTTAGCTGGACTGGGGATTTTCGCCCTGATGTTCCTCCACGGCACCTTAGGAGCACAACTAGCCGCTGACTTTGGCGTTCATATTAGCGCCGATCGCCTGTTGCGGTTGGGTGAAAATCCGAATGTATTTTTGAAGTAAGGGAACGGATGAAACTTCGCACAATTTTGATACTGGTTGCTAGCGCGATCGTTTTAGCTGCAATCAGTCTGTGGATGGGACAACAAGCCTACTCTTGGTTCCCACCCCAAGCCTCGGCTGAATCGAAGCTGATTGATGATTTATTTAGCTTTTTGGTCACCCTGGGAACTTTCATCTTTCTGGGTGTGGTAGGAGTTTTGACCTATTCCGTAATTTTCCAACGGACGGGCAAATATGACCTTAGCGACGGTCCACATATTGAAGGAAATGTCACCCTGGAAGTTGTTTGGACAGCAATTCCCTTTGCCTTAGTAATCTGGATTGCCGCCTATAGCTACCAAATCTACGACCAAATGTCCATACTCGGTCCCATGGAACATATTCATCTGAGTATGCCCACAGCCGAGGCGGCATTGATAGATGACAAGCGTAAACCAATGGAGTCGATGGAACCCATTGAAGTCCTCTCCCGCCAGTGGGCATGGGAATTCCACTATCCTGAGCAAAACGTTACCAGTACTGAACTACATTTACCCAAGCTAAAACGGGTGAAACTGGTACTCAAGTCTGAAGACGTGTTGCATGGCTTCTACATTCCTGCCTTTCGTCTCAAGCAAGACATCATCCCCAATCAACCAATTAACTTTGAATTCACCCCCATTCGCGAAGGAAAATATCGCCTGCGGGACTCTCAATACAGTGGGACTTACTTCGCCGCTATGCAAGCAGACGTAGTGGTAGAGTCGCCAGAAGCCTATCAGCAATGGCTAGCGAAAGCGGCAACTCAAACCCCTACACCAGCATTTAATCCGGCTTTTGAGGAATACACCAAAGCATCGGAAAAACCCATAAAGCCAGGTTGGAAAACCGTTGTCCCTGCTTCACCCCCCATTGTTAACTACTCTAGTTCTCAGGATAAGTCCTCATGATTAATCTTTCCGATCAAGCGATCGCTTCTAAAAGCGAACAACCGCTTCCCGGTGCACCTGATAACTGGAGACGCTTCTTTAGCTTCAGTACCGATCACAAAGTAATTGGCATTCAATATATAGTCACCGCCTTTTTCTTTTTTCTCATTGGTGGCATCTTCGCCATGATTATTCGAGGCGAACTGATGACTCCAGAAGCCGATTTAGTTGATCGCACTGTCTACAACGCCATGTTCACCATGCATGGTACGGTAATGCTCTTCCTGTGGACGTTTCCCGTGTTGGCAGGCTTGGCTAACTATCTAGTGCCTCTGATGATTGGGGCGCGAGATATGGCATTCCCTCGGCCGAATGCCGTTGCCTTCTGGATGGTACCCGTCTTTGGCACTATTTTGATGGCCAGCTTTTTGGTTCCCGGCGGCCCCGCGCAGACAGGTTGGTGGTCTTACCCACCCGCGAGCCTCCAAAATCCTACGGGCAATCTGATTAACGGTCAATTCCTCTGGTTGTTAGCAGTGGCCCTATCGGGGGTATCGTCCATTATGGGGGCCGTCAATATTGTCACCACCATTATTCGGATGCGAGCACCGGGAATGACCTTTTTCCGTATGCCCATCTTCGTCTGGACTGTACTCAGCGCTCAAATTATTCAGTTATTTGGTTTACCTGCCCTCACCGCAGGGGCCGTTATGCTGATGTGTGATCTAGCGGTGGGAACAAGCTTTTTTGACCCAGCTACCGGAGGTCAGCCTGTTCTGTTTCAGCACTTCTTTTGGTTCTATTCCCATCCGGCCGTTTACGTAATTATTCTGCCTATTTTTGGCATTTTCTCGGAACTCCTCCCCGTCTATGCTCGCAAGCCTTTATTTGGTTACAAAGTCGTCGCCGTTTCCTCACTGATTATCGTCACTTTGAGTGCCGTCGTCTGGGTACACCATATGTTTGCTAGTGGTACGCCGGGATGGATGCGGATGCTGTTTATGTTCTCTACCATGTTGATTTCTGTACCGACAGGAATCAAGGTCTTTGCCTGGGTGGCAACGGTTTGGGGCGGCAAATTGCGCTTAAACACTGCCATGTTGTTTGCCCTGGGTGGTCTAGTCATGTTCGTGTTTTCCGGCATTACGGGCATTATGCTGTCGGCCGTACCCGTTGATATTCATGTCAACAACACCTATTTTGTCGTTGGCCACTTTCACTACGTCATCTACGGCGCTGTGGTGATGGGCATCTATGCTGCGATTTACCATTGGTTCCCTAAGATGACAGGGCGTATGTATTACGAGGGTTTAGGCAAGCTGCACTTTGCCCTAACCTTTATCGGTGCCAACCTGAATTTTTTCCCCATGCATCCCTTGGGATTACAGGGAATGCCCCGTCGAGTTGCTTCCTATGATCCAGAGTTCGCTTTTTGGAATGTAATTGCTAGTTTAGGGGCTTTTCTGCTAGGAATGTCCACCCTACCCTTCATTCTCAATATGGTCAGTTCTTGGCTACAGGGGGAAAAAGCACCAGCTAATCCTTGGCGGGCAATTGGCTTGGAGTGGTTAGTCTCTTCACCACCACCTCACGAGAACTTTGAAGAAATCCCCATCGTTGTGGCTGAACCCTATGGCTACGGCAAGCAAGAACCCCTAGTTGCCAATATTAATGCTTTGGAGGTAGAAAGTGAGCACAACTAATGTTGATAGTTCTTTAACGTCTGAACAGGTATCTCATGCTGCTCATGCAGCCGAACATAGCCATGATGAAGCAGGCAATAGTATGTTTGGCTTCATCGTATTTCTTTTGTCAGAAAGTGTCATTTTCCTCAGTTTCTTTGCCGGATACATTATCTATAAAACTAGTACTGTAGACTGGCTACCACCGGGGGTATCGGGGTTAGAAGTTAGGGAACCTGCTATTAATACTGTAATCTTGGTTTCTAGCAGTTTTGTCATTTACATTGCCGAACGATTTCTGCACGATAAAAATCTTTGGGGATTCCGTGCTTTTTGGTTACTGACAATGGCAATGGGTTCCTACTTTCTATACGGTCAGGCCGTGGAATGGAGGAGTCTTGAATTTGGCTTTACTTCCGGTTTGTTTGGTGGCACTTTTTATCTACTTACCGGGTTTCACGGCTTGCACGTACTAACGGGTGTTTTATTGCAGTCGTGGATGTTGGTGCGATCCTTTATTCCAGGTAACTACGATGGTGGAGAATTTGGGGTCGCTGCCACGTCGCTATTTTGGCATTTTGTTGATGTGATCTGGATTATATTGTTTGTTCTCCTTTATGTCTGGCAGTGAGTAAAAAGTGAAGGTATTCTGATGATTATCGATGACCAATATTACGACTTGATTATCGTTGGTACAGGGGCAGGAGGAGGTACTTTAGCTAATAAACTTGCTCCGACGGGCAAGAAGATTCTTGTCCTAGAACGGGGTGATTTCATGCCCCTAGAAGAGCAAAATAGAAGCAACGTTGATGTTTTTAAAAGAGATAGATATCGCGCCCCCGAACAGTGGTATGACAACAATGGTGAATCGTTTTCTCCGCAGACTAATTATGCCGTTGGTGGAAATACCAAAATCTACGCTGCGGCGCTACTAAGAATGCGAGAACGGGATTTTGAGGCGGTTAAACATCAAGAAGGTGTTTCTCCAGAATGGTGTCTCAAATACCAAGACTTTGAACCTTATTACACAGAAGCAGAACAGCTTTACAAGGTTCATGGTAAGGCAGCAGAAGACCCTACTGAACCACCCCGGAGTGCCGATTACCCCTATCCGGCAGTTGATAGTGAGCCAAAAATGCAGGAGGTCGCAGTTGCGATCGCCAAGCAGGGTTTACACCCAGCAACGTTACCCTTGACCCTAACCCGCCAAGATGACGACCCAACGGGAGATTCTGAGGTATTTGGTATCACTCCGGCCCTGAAGTTTCCCAACGTGACATTGAAAACTTCTGCAAAAGTTGTTTGCTTGCATACCAACTCGTCAGGGCAAACGGTTAAGGCGGTGGAGGCAGAAGTTGCTGGACAATCTTACCTCTTTTCGTCTGAAATTGTCGTGCTTGCCTGTGGGGCAGTCAACTCAGCGGCGCTGCTACTGCGTTCTCGAAATGACAAACATCCTAACGGACTGGCCAATAGTTCGGATTTGGTGGGACGCAACCTAATGAGACATCAGATGTCGGCGGTAGTGCAACTGAGTACAACCTCTAATTCTGGCAAGTTTCCCCGCACCATCAGCGTCAATGATTTTTACTGGGGGGATGAGAGTTTTCCCTATCCCATGGGCCACATTGAGAATACGGGGGGATTGCTGCAAGATGTGACTTTTGCCGAATCTCCACCGATTTTATCCGTATTGGCAAAAGCGATGCCTGGGTTTGGTTTGAAGCAGTTGGCCGTGCGCTCAATTGGTTGGTGGGTGCAGACAGAAGCGTTACCTGACCCCAAAAACCGGGTACGAGTTGAGGGAAATAAACTTTATTTAGATTACACTCCTAACAACATCGAAGCCCATGATCGCTTGGTTCATCGCTGGATGGAAGTACTGAAAGCTATAGAAAAAAACAGCGAACAATCTGTCTTACCCTCCAGCGGCATTTATCCCCGTAGCGAAGTCCCAATTCAAGTTGTGGCGAATCAGTGCGGTACTTGCTGTTTTGGGGAAGATCCACAGACTTCAGTGTTAAACATCAACTGCCGCACTCATGATGTTGATAATTTATACGTTGTTGATGGTAGCTTCTTGCCATCGAGTTCTAGCGTTAGTCCCGCGTTGACGATCATGGCTAATGCGTTGCGTGTAGGTGAACATTTGAGTCAACTACCCTAACCTACTACTTCTTGACATCCTCCCCGACCTAAAGGAAGGGGATTCCCCATCTACCCAAACAAAGAAAGTTGAATGAATTCTGGTTGGGTTGACGATTACTCGCGCTTCGCTGCGTCTGCTACACGTAAAAAGCAGGGGAGCTTGGTAGCCCAGTCTTTTTAAAGCGGGGTGGAAAAGCGACGCAAGCAGATTTATCTGCATTCAATATCAATGTCTTTCGTGATGTGGATCGTTGATATATGCCATAAC
>JBAUJE010000161.1:0-3963 GCA_049683475.1 Coleofasciculaceae cyanobacterium
GTCACTAAGCATCTTCAAGCTTCCACTTTTGATTATCACCGCCGGTTTTAGTCCATAGCAGAACATTATCCCCATCTCCTTGAGCGGTACCATCAAGAGCTAAACCGTTAGTAGTAGTAATAAAATAGTAGCCATCACCAGCATCTTCTAATTTCCACTTCTGATCCTGATTGTTATCGTCACGTTTTTTGCTCCAAAGCAGAACGTTTTCGCCACTCTTTAAACCCGTGCTGTCAAGTACTTTGCTGTTAGTGGTGGTAATAAAATAGTAGCCATCACCAGCATCTTCTAATTTCCACTTCTGATTCTCATTGTTATCGCTGCCTTTTTTGCTCCAGAGCAAAACGTTGTCACCATCGTTTAAACCTGTACCGTCGAGTACTTTACCGCTGGTGATGACAATATTCTTGAAGTCGTTCGTGATTGGTGTATTAGCCTTCTGAGCAAGGAGTACGGAACTATTGTCAAGTTCTACTTTAGCGTTGGTGATGGTTTGCCAGTGGTCGTTGTTATCCTTGTACTTGTAGCTAGCAACTCCCTTTTGCCACTCGTCAAGCACCATCTGCAACTTGAAATTAGGTAATAGGACTGAGCCAATTCCACCATGGGATGAACGGTGAAGAGGTGGCCAGTGGATGTCTGGGTAGCCAGTAGCGGATACGGAAATTTTTTCGGGTATACCCGTCAGCAGTAGAGGAAAATAGCAGCCATCTAGTTTAGTTGCTATATTAAGAGGTGGGTTTATCCCTTGGGTGATTTGGCCAAAGCCATGCACAGTATCCTGAGCAGGATAAACAGAGAGATGTACCCTCAACACAAGTCCATCAACTCCAGGAGTTGTAATTTTATAACAAAGGAAGAAAAGATCTGACATAACCAAAATCTCTTATTTATGGGTTTGAGGTGTTGACCTATCTTTCACCTTACGGATTAACAAACAGGCAACATTATTTTCTATTGATAAGATGATTTTAAAGGGTAGTTTGTCAATTTTTCCTGAGTTTTTCGAGTTATAGGCTTTTTTTTCTAACCCTAGTTCCCCCAACCCCCCTCGTTGAGGTAGAACTACAACAGTAGAGGATGAAAATTTATAAAGTGTAGCAACTTACTTGATCGCACTGCTATAATTCAGGATTGCTGGAAAATCTAACTTAGCCTCTAATTCAGGGGGTAGGTTGGGTCGAGGCACCAGACCCAACAAGAGTTAGCATTAGTGCGTTGGGTTTCACTCTGTTCAACCTAACCCATTGTCTCAAGGTTGCGTTTATTTTTTCTAGATAAAAGCTCAAAAACTTACCCAATTTTCGCCTTTACTCAAAAGGAAAAAGAGAGTATCAAAAAATATTCATGTAAGAAGTTATAAGGAGCAAAGAAAGCGTAAACATGAAGAGTTATCGAGCATTTATAGCGTGTATAATGATTATTTGCTCAAAACTTTAGATGCTTCTTTTCAATAATTAAGTTAGAAAAAAATTGAGATTTTTCTCAATGAAAGTGGAAATTATTTAACCAGGTCAAACAAGAGAAAAAGGTAGTTAGCGGCAGCAGTCAGCTAGCTACCTTTCGATTTTTTCTATCTTGTCAAAACTCGACATCAAATTAACATATTTCCTTGATTATTTCTCTACAGCTAAGCTATTTATTCTCAGCTGAACTCACAGACAATTATTGTCTTTTGTTAACTAAATTTGATTGTTTTACCCTGATTCTGACCGAAAAATATGAACTTTAGAGGAAATCGGCTTCAAAGTGACGGCACTGACTTTTGGAAGCTATGGGTGCAGTATCAAGACTATCTTTATCAACGCTGTCTTAGTTGGATGAAAGGCAACCCTACGGATGCCCAAGAAGCACTCAGTCGAGCCAGCATCAAAGCTTGGGAGAAATGGCAAGACGACCCGGGGAAAATTGCCAATCCCAAAGCATGGATGACTCGACTTACTCATAACCTCTGTATGGATATGCATCGAGAGCGCAGCAGAGAAGCGAGAGGTATCGAGAGCGTTGAAGAAATTGCGATAGCAGAGGATAACATCCTATCTTCGGAGTTACCACTCCTTGATCACGAGAGGAATAGCTACCTGCCTCATGCAATCAACACCTTGCCTACCAAAGTGCGTATTCCTTTTATCCTTTGGTATGAACAGGAGATGTCGTACTCAGAAATTGCCCAACAACTCGCCCTCTCCCATGAAAAAGTGCGAAAACGAGTTCAGCAAGCACGAACCATTCTCAAAAAACAGCTGAGCAAGTACTTTTGTCAGTTGGATAGTTCTTCTCCATCGGCTACCTACTGGAATTCTCCTTTGAAGAAGGAAGTCAGGAGTAAGGAGTATCAAGAGAGTGACCTTGCTATGGGGGAAGGACAATTGGACCGTGAGTTCATGAAACTTGCATTGGAAAAATTTGTATCTGAACCAATCAGAACTTCCGGCTGCAAAACGCCGGTAACTTCAGGGTGTGATCTAGAGTCAATCGATTACAAGGTTACTGCTACATGTCTAGAAATCCTGTCACGTACATGGTACAGCTCGCCCAGTTGTCTGAGGTGGAGATGAACGTTCACCTTGTCTTAGATGACAAACCAACTCGAACAGATCAGAAACTGAAAACATTAAGCAATTACGTGCAACAGTATCCCTCAGGATGGAAGAAACGTTTGAAATTGGCCGATCTGTTGTACCAGATGGGGCGCTGGCCCGAAGCCGTTGAGGAGTACCGCCAAGTACTCGGGCGCGAACCCTGTTTAATAGAGGTGCGGCTACAAATGGGGAAGATTTTGCATCTGACAGGAAAAGACACAGAGGCGATCGCAGTTTATGAAGAAGCCTCATCTCTATGCCACAATGCTGCGACTAAGCACCATTTAGAGGGATTAATTGAACTGTATCGCGATCGCCCCTTAGAAGCTGTGAAGCGGTTCGAGTCAGCAGCCTCGATTGAACCTAGCAACCCTGCTCACTGGCATGCGCTAGGGCAGGTATACCAACAAACAGAATCTCCTGTGGCAACATTGCGAGCATTTGATGTTGCATTATCACTCAATCCAAATGACGTTGTTGCCTTGAGCAAGAGTTATCAGCCTCTGTTGGCAGTGGGCGAAATTAAGAAGGCACGGCAACGTTTGGAACAAGCATTAAAGCTATCTCCTAATGATTGCCGCACTCTCCAACAGTTGGCAACCCATCGCTGCCAGCAAGGGTTAGTTGCGGGTGAGGAGGGCAAGCAGACTAAGCAGTTGATTAAAACTGCCTTGGCCTTGGCTCCTGATTCTGCCACTGCTCATCAAGTTTTGTCACTTTACCATCTTGGTCGGGGTGAGTGGGATAAAGCAGTTGCCGTGTTGCTCAAGTTTACAGAGGAACACCCTAAGAGTCCTATTGGCTGGTATCACTATGCTCGGTGTTTGTTCCAGACGGGAAATTCCCATACGGCTGCTGATGCAATTCTGAAAGCTTATAACCTTTACCAGAAAGATTGTGAAATTTATCGTGCGCTGTGCGAGATTTTGCCTACGGCTGGGAGATTGGAAGAGTTTCGTATCAATTCGGTCTTTGCAAGGACCGAGCAAGAACACCAACCTGTAAACAAAACTACTACTCCCCCTACCTCCTTAATAGAAGAGATGCTAGATCGCTTTCCCCAACGCTGGAGTGTTTGGGTAACGGCGGGGCGAGTATTAGTGGAACATTATCAGGATATCGAGGGAGGATGTAGAGTTTCGGAACTTGCGGTACAACTTCAGCCGAACTTAGCTGATGCTTGGTTTCTGCATGGGCGGGTACTGGCGCTAGCTGGGAGACATCGGGAGGCAACAGATGCACTGGAACGAGGATGGCAATCGCAGCCCAAAGGTTATCTGCAATTGGTGTCTGCGGCGGTGTGGCTGGGAGAAAGTTATCGGGTACTTGGGGATGAGCCTAAAAGTCGAAAATGTTGGGAACAAGCGTGCGAGCGCGCTAA
>JBAUJE010000162.1:0-6762 GCA_049683475.1 Coleofasciculaceae cyanobacterium
CAGCTCCATTTCCTTAGTGATCAATGGTACAACATTGCTGTTGCCGCAGCAGTACGAAAACCGTGGAGAGTTGTAGCTCCCCCTCTTCTTCACAAAGACTTTCCCTCCAACCTCAATCTAACCAAAGAACGCAGTGCAGACGGTGAAGATGATGAGCTAGATATCACCATTAACCGCTTCTCTCGCACCATCTTGCAGCTCTCTATGAACCACGAAAACCCCCGTGCTAAGCTGCCCGATATCCAGGTTTTTGTCACACACCTAAAATCTAAGCGTCCAACCATCGTCAAAACCAAGAACGATGCCATCAAGCCCCATAAAGAAGCTATTGGTGCTGCCATTTCCACCATTCGGCGCACCGCTGAAGCTGCGGCGTTGCGGGTACTGCTTACCAAACAGATGAAAAATAATGACGAGCCTGTGGTGGTGTTAGGGGACCTTAACGATGGACAGTTGAGCAATACATTGTCCATCATCACACAACAGCCACCGTTTCGGATGTATGAATCTAGCCGGGTCGGAAATCGCAACGATCTTGGACTCTATACGAGCAGCATTTTGCAGCAAATGCGCTCTGTTCGGGATGTGTACTACACCCATGAGTTTAAAGGCATTCAGGAAGTGATTGACCATGTGCTGGTATCGGAGCAGTTTTATGACCACTCTGGTCAACGCCTCTGGTCATTTCGTGAGATGAAAGTTTGGAATGACCATGTTGAGGATGAGGACAGGGACACCTCAGATCATGGTGTAGTTTGTGCTTATTTTCTCTATGACCCAAGCAAGTCTGGCTAGCTCTCCAACCAGAGGTGGCTTACCCGTTTCAACAGACGGGTAGACGGGGAAAGGGTTTGATGAATCATGAAACTAGAGGAACGTGACGCACCTACATCAAATCACAGATTATGATGTAGGCTTCTCGGCGACTCCTCTATGAGAACATTGACCGAGCTTTGAAGCCCTACGTCCTAGGGACTTTTTGTTAGGAATACTGGTTTTCCTTTGTAGGCTGCATTTCTGCATTTAATTGGATTACACCTACCACTTGGGATTTTACCACATATCCGGTTCGTGATTCATCCTTACACCTCCACTTCGTGGTAGGTCTAGGACTTCTCACGATTGAAGTTAAAAAACGAGTCTATGAAGCTTGGGAAGCTCTCAGCACCTATAACAGTGCTGTGGTTCAACCTGAAAACTTCGTGAGAGGGTTCGGAGATTTACGCTTCAAAGCAACTTGGATTCAAGCCTATGCCGCCTTCGCAGCCTAAAGCATCTTCGATTCGTATTTTTTAATTCCAACGTTTGTCTTCCGAACCGACCTTGGTATGTGCGGAGAGGACGTAAACTACTTAAGTCTATGCGTCTCCCCGCTACCGTTTCCCCTTCAACAACTAGTTATTAAAACTGAGCTAGATGAGGAAAAAAACTAACTAATTGTTGCCAACAAATGATAGATAACAGAGTTAATTACACTAAGAGCAAAAGCACCAATCAAAGCACTCCAGAAGCCCCAGCGTAGGCGAAATCCTGTTACTAAATAAGCTGCCAAGCCAAAGATAATCGCGTTCAGAACTAGGGCGAATAAGCCAAAGGTGATAAAAGTAAGAGGCCAACCTAAAACACCTAGAATTGGACGCAATATAGCATTCAAAACTCCGAAAACGACAGCAGACCACAACGCTTTCTGAAAACCGTCAATCTCTACACCAAGAGGAAGTTTGGAAATAATAAATAAACTGACGGAAGTAACGAGCCAAGCGATGATCAGACCAACCAAATCCATGTGCGTAACCCCAGATCGTCATTACCTAAACATTAAACCTGAAAAGCATCACATCTCCTTCTTGAACAACATAATCTTTACCTTCTGAGCGCACTAAACCTTTCTCCTTAGCTGCACCCATTGAGCCAGTTGTTACCAAGTCAGCGTAGGCTACAGTTTCAGCACGAATAAAGCCCCGTTCAAAGTCAGTGTGAATGGCACCTGCGGCTTGGGGGGCTTTCATCCCAGCACGAATTGTCCAAGCACGGGTTTCCTTCGGGCCAGTTGTCAGGAAAGTACGTAAGCCTAAAAGCTCGTAGCTAGAACGAATCAAGGATTTTAAACCCCCTTCTTCGACACCCAGAGACTCTAGGAAATCCCTTCGTTCTTCCTCTGATAACTCCACTAATTCTGACTCAACTTGAGCTGAGATAACTACAACCTGGGCATTTTCATCCGCCGCAACTTGCCTAACAAGTTCCACCCACTCATTACCACTTGCCAAGTCGTCCTCAGAGACATTTGCCCCATAGATAATTGGTTTGTCGGTGAGTAACCCTAGCACTTTTACCGACTCAGCTTCCTCTTCATCTAAGCTAACTTGCCTTGCCGATTTACCTTCATTCAAGGCGGCGCTCAATTTTTCCAATGCTCCTAGTTCTATCTGAGCATCTTTACTAGTGCGTGCCTGTTTGCGAGTACGCTCCATCCGGCGCTCAACTTGGGCTAAATCAGATAAAGCTAACTCCAAATTAATTACTTCAATATCGCGAACTGGGTCAACTGAACCAGAAACGTGAATGATATCATCGTTATCAAAGCAACGTACCACATGGACGATCGCATCTACTTCTCGGATATTGGCGAGGAATTGGTTCCCTAAGCCTTCCCCTTGACTGGCACCCTTGACTAACCCAGCAATATCGACAAACTCCACGCGAGTCGGTACTATTTGCTCTGAGTTAGAAATGTTTGAGAGAACATCTAGCCGTTCGTCGGGTACGGCAACAACACCGACGTTTGGCTCAATGGTGCAAAAAGGGAAATTAGCAGCATCAGCCTTAGCATTAGCCACCAAGGCATTAAATAGGGTAGATTTACCAACGTTGGGTAGTCCGACGATTCCGGCTCTGAGCATGACAGTAAGAGTTTGAGTTATCTTGGCAATTGGCGAAAAACCAACACTCTTGATTTTATTGTGGTTCGGGGATTGATTGGAGAATATAAATAGCTTCTGGCAGAGGAATCTGGTTTTTTTTTAGGCGAGAGTTCTATTGTTAACTGTGTAAGCTAATGCCCAAAATGTTCATTGCCCTTAACCATTCTCCCTCAACAATGAACACTAAAACCTGAGATGTTAGATCAAACCAAAACCCCCTTACTTGACACCCTGCGCAAAAGCGCTCAGCGTTCCCATGCACCCTTCTACGCACCTGGACACAAGCGGGGACAGGGCATCCCTCAGTCTTTAGCAAGTTTACTAGGAGCTTCCGTCTTCCGAGCTGATTTACCGGAATTGCCAGAATTAGATAATCTGTTTGCCCCTGAAGGTGTGATTTTAGAAGCCCAAGAATTAGCCGCAGCTGCCTTTGGGGCAGAGCAAGCTTGGTTCCTGGTTAATGGTTCTACCGTTGGGGTAATGGCGGCAATCTTAGCAACTTGTGGTTCTGGGGAAAAAATTATCCTACCCCGGAATATCCACCAATCAGTAATTGCCGGTTTAGTTCTCTCTGGGGCAATACCAGTTTTTATTAACCCTGAATACGATTTATCGACAGACCTTGCCCATAGTATTACACCAGCTGCTGTTGCTGATGCCCTGAAGCTACATCCTGATAGTAAGGCAGTCATGATGGTTTACCCGACTTATTATGGTGTGGCAGGTAACGTTGAAGCGATCGCACAACTAACTCATCAATATAATATCCCCTTACTAGTAGACGAAGCCCACGGCCCCCACTTTGCCTTTCATCCCGACTTACCCCCTTCTGCCCTTTCGGCTGGGGCCGATTTAGCTGTACAGTCTACCCATAAGGTACTCGGAGCCATGACTCAGGCTTCAATGCTACATATCCAGGGTTCTCGTATAAATGCCCAGCGTTTAAATAAAGCTTTACAGTTATTACAATCGACTAGTCCTAGCTACTTACTATTGGCTTCCTTAGATGCTGCACGGCAACAAATGGCTCTCTCTGGTGAACAACTAATGAGCAAGACTTTACAACTAGCCGATTATGCCAGAAATAAGCTGCGTCAAATTCCTGGACTGTCAATTTTAGAACCTGCCAGAACCCCTGGCTTTTTTGCCCTAGATAGAACACGTCTAACAGTGAGGGTAACTGAGTTAGGTTTGAGTGGGTTTGAAGTGGATCAAATTTTTCACCAACAACTAGGTGTAACAGCTGAGTTGCCTACTCTACAACATTTAACCTTTATCATCAGTTTGGGCAATACGAAGCAAGATATTGAGCAGCTTGTGCAAGCTTATATTAAGCTTACTCAAGCTAATTATCGTCCCCAATCTTTTAATTCCTGGCATGAACTATTTCGTCGCTGGAAAGATGAATTCATGTTTATTCATCCTTCTTCATTTACCCTTTATCCTTCCCTATCCCCTCGCCAAGCCTTCTTTGCCCCAACAGAAACCCTGCCAGTCGAACAAACCTTAGATCGAATTAGTGCCGAGTTAGTCTGTCCCTACCCACCAGGTATTCCCGCTTTGATGCCTGGTGAAATGATTAATCCTGCTGCTATTGACTATCTGCAACAAATCCTTCGCTTAGGTGGCAGCATCACTGGTTGTTCTGACCCTAGCTTAAAGACTTTAAAGGTAGTTAGCTGTTAGTCTGGATTAGCGTCAATAGAAAATAGAAAATGGAAAATTGTCAATGAGAGGGAACAGGGAACAGGGAATAGGGAATTTAGAATTTAGAATGGCGGAATTTAGAATTGACAATTGTCAATCTTCCCCCTGCTCCCCCTGCTTCCCATCTCCCCCATCTTTCTGCATTCTTAATTCTGAATTCTTAATTCTTTCTTCCCCCATCTCCCCCATCTCCCCTGCCTCCCCACTTACTCCATGCCTTCCCCAATTTGGCCCTATATTACTCCAGGAATTCCTGACGATCTATTTGAGCGTTTACCCGGTATTCCCCTAAGCAAAAGAGAAGTCCGTTTACTAATTATCTCTTCCCTCAGACTAAGACCTAATGACTTATTGTGGGACATTGGTGCTGGCACAGGCACCATCCCTATAGAAACTGGTTTACTTTGTCCTCACGGTAAGATTATTGCCGTAGAAAGAGATCAAGAAGTTGCAAGTTTAATTCGGCGTAACTGCGATCGCTTCGGTGTCACCAATGTTGAAGTTATTGAAGATTCTGCCCCAGAATGCCTCAAAAACCTATCCCAGCCACCCCAACGAGTTTGCATTGAGGGGGGACGTCAGATTAAGGAGATACTACAAGAGGTCTGGCAATACCTGCAACCCCAAGGAAGAGTCGTTGCAACCGCAGGCAATTTAGAAAGTCTTTACGCCATATCTGAGAGCTTAGCCCAATTACAAGCCCGTAACATTGAGGTGGTTCAGTCTGCGGTTAATCGCTTAGAGAAAAGAGGTACTCACCAAACCTTTGCAGCAGTTAATCCCATGTTTATTCTCAGTGGTGAGAAGCTTGATTAGAGGCAAAATCAGTTGCTAGAGTCAGATTTCTCCAATCAAGGAGATGGCGATTTGCTCTGAATTCGTTAAAGTAAGCAGAAGCGACAATTTAATCGTTTTATTATAAACATCTCGACAGTTCAAGAGAGCTGTCTTTACTACAAAAAGCGTCCTATGCCCTGGTCACGGATTTTTAGCGGAATTATTGCCATCACCCTAGCTCTAGGAATGATCGTCTTTGGTAGTTGGTACTTTACCCTTGGCTTCTGCGTCATTGTCTTTTTAGGTCAATCGGAGTATTTCGAGTTGGTTAAGACCAAGGGGATGGAACCTGCCGCTAAAATCACCCTAGTTGTCAGTCAATTGCTGCTGGTGAGTGCCGCCCTTTCACCAACCCTAACCGATGCCTTATTTCCACTAGCAGGAACTTTTATCTGTTTTTATTTGCTCTTTCAGCCCAAGATGGCAACCATTGCCGATATTTCTGCCTCTATTCTAGGATTACTCTACGGTGGTTATTTACCCAGTTATTGGGTGCGGCTACGGGTTGGTTTGAGCCATGCCTATTCCCTACCTTCTGATGCCTTAGCTAACCTTGGTCAACTACCTTTAGGTATAGATTTATCTTTTTCTTGGGGAGATCCTCGAACTCTACCCCAAGCATTAACCGTTACTCTCATAGCCTTTGGCTGTGTCTGGGCAGCAGACATTGGTGCCTACTTTTTCGGCAAATTCTTAGGTCGTACCCCTCTTTCTTTAATTAGCCCGAAAAAAACCGTTGAGGGGGCAATTTTTGGCATCGCTGGCAGCATCGCGGTTGCCACAGCCGGGGCATGGTGTTTGCACTGGCCTTTCTGGCAGCTAAGTGGAGTTATTTTGGGTGTACTGATTGGTATTGCTAGCCTCTTAGGAGACTTAACGGAATCAATGATGAAAAGAGATGCCGGTGTTAAAGATTCAGGACAACTAATTCCCGGTCACGGAGGCATCTTGGATCGCACAGATAGCTATGTTTTCACAGGTCCTTTAGTTTACTATTTTGTAACCCTTCTACTGCCTTTGTTACCATCTTTTTCTTAGTCTTATTTAAGCCTGGAAAATTGAGAATTAGAGGGAACAGGGAACAGGGAACAGGGAACAGGGAACAGGGAACAGGGAACAGGGAAGATGGTTAATTGTTTATCTCCCTCATCTCCTCACCTCCTCACCCCCTCACCTCCTCACCCCCTCACCTCCTCACCCCCTCATCTCCTCACCCCCTCACCTCCTCACCCCCTCATCTCCTCACCCCCTCACCTCCTCACCTCCTCACCTCCTCACCCCCTCACCTCCTCAC
>JBAUJE010000163.1:0-2020 GCA_049683475.1 Coleofasciculaceae cyanobacterium
ACCAAAAATCGTGCTGCTATCCTAGAAAACTTCTATCAACTAATCCGCCAAACTTTAGTTAGTCCAATCGGAAAACTAATCATAGCCGATGCCGATTTAACTGACGATTCAATTGACCTGCTTTCCAGTCTGGTTGGGGGATACAACCCCATAGTTATCGATAACGGATTTATCTCTAAAGGGTACAATTGCTATGTTTACGGCGGCAATGACCCAACCGAGTTAATTAACCAACTAATGTCGGCAATTGCCCGAGGTGAAAAGCCATTAGTTTTGACATCCGCTCAAAAAGTAAAAAGCACTTATTCATCGCAAAATCTGGAAAGAATAATACGTGAGAAGTTTCCTGATATCAAGGTACTAAGGATAGATGGCGAAACTGTAGCCGAAAAAGGTCACGAAGCTGAGGGTATAATTCCCAACTTAAACCAAGAATTACCTCTATATGATGTAGTAATTGCTTCCCCTTCAATCGAGACTGGGGTGAGTATTGATGTGCGCGGTCATTTTACTTCAGTTTGGGGAATTTTCCAGGGAGTACAAAGCACCGACTCAGTGCGCCAAGCTTTAATGCGATTGCGCGACCTTGTACCGCGTCATATCTGGGTTAGAAAAGTCGCTGTTACTGCCTCAAGCATTAAGAAAAATAAGAACCGAATCATGATTTCGCAGCAAAACCAAGCGGAGATAAACACTGTCTTTTTAGCTGATGCTGGGGCAACAAATATTGATAGTGATTGTTTTTCAGAAGCGCTGCATTTCTGGGCGAAGAAATCAGCCCAGATTTGCCATGAAGCCTTCAACTACCGCAATACAGTTTTGGCGGGACTTGAGATGGAAGGTAATATAATCATCCCGGCTGAAGAGTTTCTGTCGAAGCAAGAAAAGCTAGAAGTTAAGGCAGAGCTAAAAGCTACTAAGGAGTCAGCTTACACTGAATACTGCGAAACTGTAGTTAAAGCAGAAGATGTCACCGAGAACGAGTATAAGCGACTGAAAGATAAGCGCTCGCACTCAGCACCGGAGCGGCTACAACTCAAAAAAGCCGAACTGAAGCACCGTTATAGAGTCGATATTACACCCGAACTGGTGAGACGGGATGAGGATGGGCTATATACTCAACTGCGGCTACTGTACTACGCCACCAGTGGGAAAGAATACTTAAAGCCAAGAGACGCTAAAAAAATTGAGTCTTGGCTGAGTGAGTGCAAAGGTAAAGTTTTCCGTCCAGATTACAACCGGGGGTTACTAACTGCCAAAGTTAAAGTTTTGGAGAAGCTGCTGAGTGTTGGTGACTTTTTGAATTATGACCGGGAGTGGAGAAATAGCGATGGCGAGTTACAACAGTTAGGTGAGATAGTACAGAAGTGTCGGCTCCAGATAGAAAACGTCCTTGGTTTCAAGATTCCTAAGTCAGCCACACCCATCCGCGCTCTGAGTCAAATCTTATCAAATTGTTTTGACTTGTCGCTCAAGAAAATTGGGCGAGATGCAACAGGAAATAGGGAACGAGTTTATCAGTTGCAGCAGCCGCTAGAATTAGCCCGCCAAATTCTCACCGCGTGGCGAGAATGGGATGAGAGTTTTAATCCGTCCACAGAAGTTGGTATCCCAAAAAGGCAATCGCTGGAAACCCTACAAGATAAAGCTTTGAGTCCGTCCACAGAAGATAATAATATATATACTTCTACCCCCTGTGGACGCGAGAGCGCTGGGTGGGATAAAGGTGTAGTGACTGCGTTGGCTAACCTAGCTAAACATTTAGCAGTCGGTATCACCAGAAAGGTTAGTTCTGTCTCTGAGGAGTTAAGGTGGGTGGTGTGTGATTATCTCCCCCTAGTCTTTAAAGATTGGGAGAATGGAGAGATAACGTTGTTTGAAGCAGCTAAAGAGATTTTCCTCTTGAGTGAGATTGAGGGCTTTTTCGCGGCTTTGTCTCTGGTAGAGTTATCAGTTATGAAGAGGTTGCGGTTGTTTCTTTCTTTGATCCCACCAGCGAGTTAAGGTGTGAACTATGAAG
>JBAUJE010000164.1:0-14972 GCA_049683475.1 Coleofasciculaceae cyanobacterium
TTTCAACTCATTTAGCACTTGCCCACCCTACCATTACCAAGACTTGTGCAATTAAAAATAATGTAATAAAGTAATATTGTTGCAACCGCAATCCAGATAAAAAGCCAGCCTGAAAAGTTTGACGACCACAGGCTGGCTCTGGCTCCCACTTAGACAAAGGAGACAATTTAATTATGACCTATCGAGAAAGCCTAAGTCCCTGGGCGATCGCTCGCCTATTGCCCAATAACTTGCAATGGGTAATTATCGCCCGTTACCGCAACCGTTCCGACGCAGACGGACACCTTCAACTTTTACAGCGGCGAGTACCCCAGATTCGTTTTGAGGTTATCTGGGATTTGCCGGGAAGAGTAGGGAACAGGGAACTCTTAACGGGGAACAGGGAAGAAGGATTGATGCAGACAAAGGATTATTAAAACCACTGTAGGGGCAAAGCATTTGCGCCCAGATTTATAAATCAAACCAGCATTTTTATCCGCAAATGCTTCGCCCTTCCCCCTCAGAAGATTGTAGGTTTCTACCATGACAGAATTATTCCAACGCATTCAACCCCGTCAAAAATTCCAGATTAGTGTTAGTGAAATCGCTCAATTCCTAAACATTCCCCAACATTTAATTGTGCGGGTAGAATGTTGGGCTTATATCGTCTTCGTTCATCGCCGCGACGTTGGCGGTCAGTTTATCAGTTATCGTAAATTACGACATTGGCAAAACGCGATCGCTTGTCAGATTCAGAAAAGCTCAACTTGGCAACAATTGCAGAAACTATTTTCAGAAATTGTTGAAGACAGCAACAAGCATTTTAAACAATATGAGGAGACAACTTACCAATTTTTACGTCAAATCTGGAACCAGCGCAGGAGTGAGGTACTTTTGAGTGATCGTGCGATCGCCCCTTATGGTAATGCGCCTGGTGCGATCGCCTAAAAAGGGAGTAATGAGTAGCTGTAGGGGCGTAGCATTTGCGCCCGGATTTATCGGTGAAATCAAGGTTTTTATCTGCAAATGCTACGCCCTTTTAGGATTTATGCTCAAAGTTATAGAAGCTTTAGCGTGGGCAAGTTTTACCAGTGATAGTCTATTTTCAATTCCTATAGCCCTTGCCCACCCTACCAAAAATCTAGGCATAAATAGAAAAATGTTGTGATTATTTTTTTCTAAATTCTAAATTCTAAATTCTAAATTCTAAATTCTCAAACAGAATACTATTATCCCTTACTCTCCCCATCTCCTAACGTAAAGAGCGAGCAAACATCACCCCTAAGCCGATGGAAATGAGTCCCAGTATGGCACTACCTGCCCAATACAGACTAGCAGTGGCTAAATCCCCATTACGCCTTAACAAAACAAAGGTTTCTAATTCGTAGGTAGAAAAAGTTGTGTAAGCACCAAAAAAGCCCGTAGTTACTAGCAAGGAAACTTCCCGTGGTATTTGTGCCACTTGCTCTAAGGTAAAGGTGACGAAGAAGCCCAGACCAAAGCAGCCACTGAGATTAATCAAAAAGGTACTGTAAGGAAAAGTGCCGCCAAAGCGCTCAATAAACCATAAAGTTAAGTAGTAACGAGTTAAAGCACCGGCGATCGCACCTAAGCTAATGGCAAGGGGATTACGTAAACTGGAGTCTAGTAGCATTGCTCACCTCATAATTGCAGACAATCATTAGAGTCTAGAACCGCAACTTAGTATTAACCGTACTCCAGGCTTCGAGTTATCCCTCCCAAGCCCTATATGCTAATCGATAAAATAAAGTCAAAATCTTATTACAGCGTGATTTTCTAGAAGACTTTTCGCACTAATGCCTAAAGAGGAGGGCAAGGGAATGAATCAAATTAAGACGGTTGCTTTATTAGGTCTATTAAGTGCTTTATTAATCACCATTAGCTATTGGCTAATTGGTGGTACTACAGGTGCTGTGGTTGGTATTGCTCTTGCAGCTGTTACTAATCTAGGCTCTTGGTATTTTTCCGATCAAATTGCTCTCTCAGCATACAATGCTCAGCCCGTTACTTCTACTCAAGCACCAGATCTTTACCAGATAGTAGAGAAATTGGCTCAACGAGCTAATTTGCCAATGCCTGGAGTTTACACTATACCTAGCCCTGCTGCTAATGCTTTTGCCACAGGTCGTGACCCAGAACACGCGGCTGTAGCAGTAACGGAAGGAATTATTAATTTGCTACCAGAGGATGAGTTGGAAGGGGTAATCGCCCATGAACTTAGCCACATCTATAACCGTGATACTCTCACTCAAACAGTTGCTGCTACTATAGCTGGTGCAATTTCCTTTCTGGCGCAAATGGTCAGCTACAGTTTGTGGTTTGGTGGGGGTTCTCGTCGGGATGGTAATGGCCCTAATCCTTTCGGTCTACTCTTAACAGTTATTCTCGCCCCTGTCGCTGCTTCTGTCATTCAAATGGCTATTTCACGCACCAGGGAATTTTCTGCTGATGCAGGGGCAGCTAAACTGACGGGAAATCCTCAAGCTTTAGCTAATGCTTTGCAACGTTTAGAAAGTAGTGCTCGTCAAATGCCGATGGCTGGCAATCCTGCCTTTGAACCGTTACTAATTATGAATTCCTTTGCTGGTGAATTCCTAAGTAACTTATTTTCTACTCATCCTTCTACTCAAGAAAGGGTTCAAAAACTGCTTAGTCTTGAGCAAGGACAGTCTGCTAATAAGTTACTAAACCTTTAGTTAGTAGAAAAGATAACTACATGATTGCTACCATTTGGCAATGAATAATTGATAATAAGTAATTGATAATTATCTCTCCCTAAAAGGAAGATAACTAACATAAAGACAAAAACATTTGCTTTTTTCTTCTTAAAAGAAGAGGTATTAAATCAAGATTTAATTAATTATCAATTATCCATTGTAAATTATCCATTGCTAATGATAACTTGTAGCAGTGACCAAAATTAACGAACATCAAGGAGCAATTAATTATGACTTCTGAATCTAATATTCCTAAAGAATCGGCAATTACTGAAGTCAGCCCAGAGACACAAGCTCTTGTCAGACAAGAAATGGCAGGAGAGTCGGATCAACTTCAACGAGAAACGATGAACTTGATTGAGGCAATCAAGATGAAGGCTCAATCAGAGGCACAAAAAGCAGGAGAGTTTACCCGCGATGAATATCTTAAGGCGGTACGTAAAGCAAGGGTAGAGGTAGAAAATCTTAATCTGTTCAATAAACAGCAGGTTGAAAACTCAGTCGATATGATGGAAAGAGACGCAGAGAAAAACTGGGATCAAATGGTTAAAGAAGTAACTAGCTTAGGCGATCGCCTTGCTGAGGCTGCTCAAGCAGCCTGGGATGTTCTAACCACACCTCGTTCTGATCGAACTTAGTGTTTGACTTTTTGGATAATTTTTTCTCTATATGAGGATTGCTTAGAACTCAAATTTATCCCAAATAGTCTGTGAGGGAAAGCATTTGCTTTTCCCTCTTTTTTTAGATAAGAACTTGTTGCAGGCTTTCTATTAAATCAACCAATTCACTAGGATGGTCAATTATAAAATCGGGTTTCTGTTCAGCTAAGGCTATTTTTGAGTTAAAACCCCAGCTAACAGCAATGACCTTGAGATTAATTTTTTGAGATGATTCAATATCTCTAGTTTCGTCTCCTACGTAAACAACTTCTTCAGCATTCCATTGATAGCTACTCATTAATTTCTTGAGAGCTGTATGTTTGCCAAATAATGTTTTAGCAGAGTGAACGAAACTAAACAGTTCTTTCATTTCGTGCTTGCGAAGAAATACTCCGACGTTTTCTTCTGAATTAGATGTCAATATGCCCAGAATATAACCTTTTTCTTTCAGTTGAGTAAGCGCTTCTTTAATTCCTAATACTGGATTTAAGTTTTGAATATCATTGTGTAAATTTTCTTTTACTCGTTTGAGAAGAAAGGGTAATTTAAAAACAGAAATACCTGATTGCTTAACAATTTCACGAGAACTTAAATTCCTAACTTGAATAATCTCTTCTGGGGTTGCTGGCTTATAACCAAACTCTACCGCTAAATTATTAGTAATACCAACAATAGCTTCAAAGGTATCAGCCAGGGTGCCGTCAAAATCAAAAATGATTACATTTACACTCATTATTTAGCTCGGAGTGTTGACAATAATTGAAAAAGATTCTTCCAAATGTTCTAATGGTTATCAAGATTAGCACGGGCATTGCGTCGCAGCATCTCTGGCTTAATCCGCCGCAGTGCAGAAGCCGGAAAGCGACGATTCCACTCATCATCAGAAACTTCTGCTAATTCAGCAAGCTTGGGAGCTACATTCCAGGGATAGGGTTGAAATTCTGCCACATCTGTTTCTTGAGCAAAGCGTTGATTCCAGGGGCAAACGTCTTGACAGATATCACAACCAGCTACCCAACCTTCTAGATTCTCCTTAACAAAGTTAGGTAATTCTTTCCCTCGGTTTTCTATGGTGTGATAAGCAATACATCGATTGGCATCAACGACAAACGGTTTGGTAATAGCGCCAGTAGGACAGGCATCTAGACAACGAGTGCAGGTACCACAGTGTTTAGTGTGGGGCGTATCTGAAGGTAATTCTAGATTTGTCAAGACTTCTCCTAAAAATACCCAACTGCCATACTCTGGTGTAATTACATTACCATTTTTCGCAATCCAACCAACCCCAGCCCGCTCAGCCCAGACTTTATCTTGCACAGGTCCTGTATCAGCATAGTAACGTGCCTGAATACCTTCACCTAGCTCTAGCAGCCAATTAGTCAATGCCTTCAACTTCTTGTGCATGACCTTATGGTAGTCCCGCCCCCAACCGTAACGAGATATTTTAGCATGTTCACTACCATTGGGACGTAGATGAGGAGTGTAATAGTTTAGGGCAACAGCAATTACCGACTTCACTTCTGGCATACAGACTCGGATGTCAAAGCGTTGAGGCTTTTCCATCCAGGTCATATCAGCTTGATATCCCTGTGCTAGCCATGCTTGGAGGTGCTTGCTCTCTGCTGAACTATCAGGTTCGGCAACATCTACAGAGGCAATTCCCACCTTATGAAAACCCAGGGATAAGGCTTTTTGCTTTAATCTACTACTGCTGATAGGTAATTTCACCGGCAGTGATATTAGTCACGAATGAACAAATCTATTAATTATAGTTTCTTTAACTCCCTATTGGTAGAGATAACTCTTAGCAAAATCTACCTAGGAGAGCAGGTTATTACCTGCCTTCCTACTTAATAATGATTTAGTGTCTCGATGTAGGATATTATTCAGATGACCAACGTTAACTCACCGACATTTTCCCAGAGCCAGCCTGCTCATAGTACTGACTTGAACATAGAAGGAGTCAGAGAACCTGTAGTGCTTCGTTATTTTCAAACAATGAATGCAGGCGAATATGAAGCAACAGCCGCTTTATTCGCTGAAACTGGCGTAATGCTTCCACCTTTTGAGAAACCCATAGAAGGGCAGACAGCGATCGCTTCCTACCTAAAAGCTGAAGCTCAAGGAATGCAACTTTTTCCCCGTCAAGGACTTGTTGAGACTTTAGAAAACGATCAAACTCAAGTTAAGGTCACAGGTAAAGTACAAACACATCTTTTTAGCGTTAATGTTTCTTGGATATTTGTACTTAGCCTAGCCAGAGAAATTACTAGTGCCAGAATTAAGCTGTTAGCCTCTCCTGAAGAACTTTTAAAGCTTCGTCGCTAGCTTGCTTCAACTTCTACTAAAAATCAAAATTCACTTTTAGGTTTTTCCTAAGCTTAGAAACAACCCTAACCACTTAAGCTACTGCCGCTTGCTCCCAGGAAAGGGTTAGAATCTTACGTCCTAAATCAACGTCTTTAGAAGCGCACTGCCAATCTGGGTGAGCAGTCATTAATAAGCTGTCTAAGGTTTCTCGGTCAAATAGGTGCCAAACCTTAGCACCCAAAACTTCCCCTTCAATGGCGTAACAGTTCAAGCTGACACAGTAGATAGTACATTTACAGATAACCCGTACTACTTGCATCTGTTTTCCCGGTTGGAGGGAGCGGAATTTGAGGATATTTTGCTTCCATTCCTCAAAAGATGACACAGATAATCCTGGAATACCTACCCTAATGCTCGTATCACCATTGACTGCAATCCAATAGTTGCGAGCTGGATCGATGCCTTCTAACCAAGGAGAGTTATCATCAAGTCGGTAACGGGGAGACAGGATGAATTGCTGTGTCATAGGAAATCACTAAAAAAATTGTAGTTATCAAAAGTCAGCCATTTCAGAATTACTCTCTGAAACAGATGTAAAAGAAAGTTACGTAAGTAACTTTACGTAAGTAGTCAAGCAAATTTTTTAACTATTTCTTATCCTATAGATTGTGAGAGCTAAATCAAGATACCTTAATAAAACTTATATATTTGCGGATCTAGAAGTTGCTTTTAATCAAGTTATGTAAAGAGCAAAGTCTAATGCTCCGTTGACTTTATCCTTTTAAGTAATCTCTACTGGGCCTTCTCCGTCTGAGATAAGCGGCTCTCCAATCTCAGGCAGTTACGACCATCCCTTGTATCTTGCAATTTATACTCGACCCGATCCATTAGCTGTTTGATGATTAACCAACCATAACCACTAATCTGCATACTAGTTGGATTAGGTGGTAAATAAGTTTCGATGTCAAACCCTTCACCGTAATCCCAAATTTCTAGGGCAATTTTCTCATCTATCACTTCCAAGCAAATCAAGATCGGTAAATTAGGTCGATTTTGATGAGCGTGACGTACCACATTAGAAAAAGCCTCCACTAACACTAACCGCAAACGATTGAATTGTTGTTGCTGTTCTAAAGAGTCTCCGAGTTCAACTTGCAAACTAACCCGTAGCCAGCTCTCAACAACATTCAAAAACTTGGATTCACTCGGTATCTGTAGCTCTGTTTTCATCAACTATAGAACCTCCAGGGAGAGTATGGTTTGGTCGTCTTCCTGAACATTATTTGTGCGTTCTCGAAAACGAGCTAATAGATGCTTCAGGTCGAAGGGATATGGCTCCTGAGTGATGAGTTGCCAAAGACCTGACTGATTAAGCATTTTCCCAAAATTGCCAAGCTCACTACTAGATGGGCTACCCCTCGACTTTTTGACAGTTGCCTCGGTAATTCCATCACTAGTTAGAAGTAAGATATCACCAGTATTTAAGCTTAAAGTACCGGCTTGCGATCTCCAAACTGGTAGAATGCCTAAGGGTACACTGCGAACCTTAAGATATGTTGGCTCTAATTTAACTGACTGATCAGAGACAGTCTGCTGTTGTGCTAACGAGCGGTGGGACCAAACCATGGGATAGATATGGCCAGCGCTAGCATAAACTAATTGTCGTGACTGTGGGGTATAGCGAGCCAAAGCCATTGTAATCAAACAATTAGTATTAGTAAGCTCATTGGACATGGTGCTGTTGAGGTTTTGCATGACAACCTCCGGCTCAGGAGATATTTCCTGAGCCAATTCCCGCCTGAGAATAGAAATAGCACTTGCCATAAATAGAGCTGCAGGAACACCTTTTCCTGAGACATCCCCCACTGCTAACCAGACATCTCCTTGGGGGTGAACGTAGACTTCAAAAAAATCCCCACCGACTTCTCGCGCCGGATCGCAGTGTGCCTGCACTCGTACACCTTCAATATTCGGCATACTTTGGCGCAATAGGTTGTTTTGGATTTGTCGTGCTACTTCTAGCTCAGCACGCATTTTCTGAGCCTGCTGCTGAGTCCGTTGATAAAGTTTGGCTTGAGAAATCGCTAAAGCCGCCTGCTCAGCTACTGCTTCAATCAGCTCAACATCTTCTTCGTATGTCCAAGGAGAGCTACTTCCTTGCTGATAAAGATATAGAACCCCTAAGCACTGTTGTTGGCAAACTAAGGGAATGGCTAGATGAACTGAGCTGACATTATCTGTCGAATCTTGGAAAAATTGCTTTTGACCGTTTTCTTGGACTTTCTGAATAATTAAGTTGGCTTGGGTGAGGTGAGATAGTTCTGATGCGTCGTCAGCCAAATAAGAGAAGGAATTCGGTATTAACAGGTCACCATCTATCGGTCGTAGTAGGCAAGCCGTCGCCTCGAAATTTTTACCAATAGTATTAACAATAGTTTGAAGAATGCTGCTATAGTCTAATGTTACTTCTCGAATTGCCGTTGTTACAGCGTTGAACAGTTTTTGCCGTCGTAGGGCTCGACGTAGTTCTTTCGTTCTCTGTTTAAGAACACGAAATGTGTCAGCTGCTTGTTCAACAACAGCTTTTAGATTTTCCGGAGTCCACGGCTTAGTTATATATCTAAAGACCTGACCAGAGTTAATTGCTTCTACCAAATCATCAACATCAGCGAAGCCAGTCAAGAGAATGCGGATGGTTTCTGGGAATCTGTCAACAGTTAAGCTCAGAAATTCCGTGCCATTCATCTGAGGCATCCGTTGATCGGAAATAATTATTGCCATCTCCCCTTCCCTGTCCAAAATCTCCAAAGCCTGTTTAGCTCCATCAGCTTTGAAAACGCGAAAATCTTTCCGGAAGGTTCTATAGAGCAAGTCAAGGTTGTCAGGCTCGTCGTCTACTACCATCAGTTTGAGCTTTTTTGTCCGACTCACCTGATTCATCCGCTCACTCCGGTTTGTGCTTTTGTTAGAGACGACAGCTTGAGGCTTATCCAATAAACTTGTTGTACTCTCCCGATATTTGCCAACTATTCAGACTGGTGACTATCTTCAAAAGCTTATCCCACGTATTAAGTACGCGGGATTTAGCTAATTGAAAGATTGCCAACCACTGCTCAATTTCCCCTAGGCAAAGTTTAGATGTAATAATTCCTTAATATAAACTTGCCAAGAGAAAATCATTTGCTCGCTAATTTTTAATTCTCCATGTTACAAATAAAATGTGAGCTTCAACCTACTAAGCCGGAACGGAGGGCACGGACGGCAGCTTGGGTACGATCATCAGCACAGAGTTTATTCAAAATATTCCTAACATGGGTTTTAACAGTCCCTACAGTGATATACAGCTTTTCGGCGATTAAAGCGTTACTGCAACCATCAACGATTAGCTGTAGAACTTCCAGTTCCCGTTCGGTTAAGGGATAAGCCTCAATCAATTGGCTATACTCTGGTTCAGCCGCATTAATTGTTACTGTTTCTTGCACAGAAGATGGCTGAGTTGTCGCTTCTATCGACTTGGCTTGCTTGAGAACTATCCTGGCAATTGCTGGGTCAATCCAAGCATTTCCTTCACTGGTTACTTGTATTGCTTCTAGCAGATTATCAAAACTGATATTTTTCATGCAGTAGGAATCTGCCCCAGCAGCAAAAGCGGCAATAACAGCTTCTTCATTATCCTGCAAAGTCAAGACCAGAATTTTAGTTGCTAAACCATACTCAGCATTAGAAGCTTCTTTAAAACGCTTGGTCAATTCTACTCCGTCCATATCGGGAAGACCGATGTCAACTATGCCAATATCGGGCTTGGATGTCTCCAGCAATTTCAGACCTTCAACTGCATTAGTGGCCTCCCCCACAAATTCAATTTCACTGCGCTGCTGCAGTGCTGTCCGAATCCCAACCCGCGTTAGGTCATGGTCTTCAATGAGAGCCACACGAATCTTACTCATCATTAACGTCCGTAGTGTGGAATATTGTCAGCCTTCACAGAGGAAGTCTATCAAGTTCTAGCTAAGCTAGGTGTGATGTCCACCCCATCAACAATGGTAGTGATTTCTACACTTGGGATAGATTCTCCCCAGTATCAGGGTTGAAAGCAAAGACACACCCATAGCTAGAGTCAGGAGATGATTGCAACCTAAATGGATACAACTGCTCCAACTAACGCCAACATACACTACATTTCTCCCCTTATCCGGAAAAATCTCTTTTGCAAACAGTAATTTTCTGTCCAGGGATTAGATTCTTCCTTGGCGTGCCTAATTGACTTTGGCACAATCAATGCCCCCTCTCGTCTTCAACCTTACGGGTATGGAGCAAAGCTTCCCGCCAGACTAGCTAATTTAGCTGTTCCATCGTTTTTCAGGGTTATGGTGTGTATGAGCAATAATTATAGAAACGCTCCATTTATTTATCATACTTGTATTGATTGCACACTGTTTTATTTAGGCGGGGTTGCTACTGTGCGAGAGCTAAATGGCTCTAAAATCGGGCAGACAAGGAGTTAATGTCATTTATCTTCCTGGAACTTGACCGAAATTCATGAAGGAGAATGAAGATTTTATAAGGAAAACTAAGTAATGAACGCCTCTAAAATGTCTCTAGCTCGGCGTAATTTCCCAAATGATTTTTCCTTTCGCTGGCGAGGTACTCTAATTATCTCGATTCCAGTTTTTTGTTTATTAGCTTCTATTTCTACAATTGCCGGACTACGCTCGAAAACTATAGAGGCTCAAGACCAAGAACAGCAGAGCCAGCAAACGATCGTCGAAACCAATCGTTTAGTAATTGCCCTAATTAACGCCGAAACTGGGGTCAGAGGTTATGTAATTACTAGACGGGAAGAATTTTTAGAACCTTATTTACAGGCACAGGCTTCATTACCTAAGTCTCTTGACTCCCTTAGAGAGAAGGTAAAAGCTGATTGGGGACAATATCAGCAGTTCCAAGGGATTCTAGCACAAGTACAGAAACAAATTACTCTGTTAGAGCAGATTCTCGAAATCAGTGATGTGCAAGGGGCAACGACAGGAGGTTCACCAACCCTAACAGCCCAACTATTAGAAGCAAAATCTAGTAGGGACGAACTACTGCAAGATATTGAAGATTTAAGAGAAGCAGAGGAGGAGTGGCGACGCGATCGCAAAACTCAAGTCCTGTTGCGGCGTAAGTTAACCAACGCCGTGCAATGGGTTGCCTTAGCTGTCGGTTTGCTCAGTTCTGGGACAGCTTTGTTCTTATTTAACAAATTAAGCTGGGAACTCGCAGAGCGCGCCAGCCGCTTACGAGAAACCAATATTCATCTACAAGCTGTTTTTGACAATGTTGTCGATGGCATTATTATCCTTGATGAGCGAGGCTACATCCAGTCTGCCAATACTGCCGCTTTACAAGTCTTTGGCTATGAGCCAGAGGAAGTAACGGGTTTTAATCTGCAAAGATTGATTGCCGAACCTTTGAACGAGGATAGCGGCAAATTTATAGGTCATATCGTCGGCAAAAATCAAGACAAGCTGCGACGTCCACAGGAAACTCTAGGGCGAGAGAAAAAGGGTAAAACCTTCCCAATAGAGATTGCTATTAGTGAAATGCAGCTAGACTCCCAGCGCCTGTTCATTGCTATCGTGCGTGACATTACTGAACGCAAGCAAAACGAAGAAACTTTGCTCAAACAAGCTCAGCTGCTCGATTTAGCCAACGATACTATTTTGGTTCGGGATCTCAATGATCAGATTACTTACTGGAATCAGGGAGCTCAGAGGTTATACGGTTTTTCCTGTCAAGAAGCTTTGGGCAAAACAGTTCATACCCTCCTCAAAACTGAGTTTCCTCAACCCCTAGAGGAAATTAAAGATATTTTGTTCCGGGAGGGACACTGGAATGGTGAATTAGTACATTACAAACGCGATGGTACTCGTGTTGCTGTTGCTAGTGGTTGGACTTTACAACGAGATGAGACAGACCAACCCATGGCTTACCTGGAAATTAATCAGGATATCACTGAGCGTAAGGAGTCCGAGGCTGCGCTGCGTAGAAGCGAAGAACTTTATCGAACCCTGGCCAAAAACTTTCCTAACGGAGCAGTTTTTCTCTTTGACCATAATTGGCAATATAGTGTTGCTGAAGGGGCAGGATTGGCAAGCTTGGCTCAAGAGAGTGATTCTTGGAAAGGAAAAAATGTTTGGGAGACATTGCCCCCCGCTCTTTTTGAGCAGTTAGAACCAATTTATCGAGATGCTCTTGCTGGCAAGACTAGTGTTACGGAGGTGCCATTTGGTGAACAAATCTATCTCTGGCATGCTCTTCCCGTTACCAACGAAGGTCAGGAAGTATTAGCTGGTATGGTAATGACTCAAGATATCACGGAAAGTAAACAACACGAAGCTGCAATTGAAGCGCGTGCCAACGAATTAGCCCGGACGACAACGATGCTTGCCCAAACCATGGCGATTCTGAGAAAGAAAAACTCAGAGCTTGACCAGTTTGCCTATATTGTTTCTCACGATCTTAAGGCCCCGCTACGGGCGATCGCTAATCTCTCCCAGTGGATTGAAGAAGATTTGGAAGACAAGTTAACAGAAGATACTAGATATCAAATGGACTTGATGCGGGGTCGCGTTCATCGCATGGAAGCCTTGATCAATGGCATATTACAGTACTCTCGCGTTGGTCGCGTCCAAAGCAAATTAGAACTGGTCGATGTAGAGATTTTATTGAAAGAGATAATTGAGCTTTTAACACAGCCACCAGAATTTACAATCAAGGTGATGCCAGGAATGCCGACTCTTAGAACAGATCGGTTACTCCTCGAACAAGTCTTTACCAACTTAATCAGCAACGCGATTAAACACTGTAAAAAATCTCATGGACAAGTAATTATTTCTTGCCAAGAGAAACAAGATTTTTACGAGTTTTCTGTTGCCGATAATGGCACAGGCATTGCAACAGAGTTTCATGACAAAATTTTTGTCATGTTTCAAACCTTAGAGTCTCGAGACACAATGGAAAATACTGGTGTTGGCTTAGCAATTGTTAAAAAAATTATTGAAGAGCAGGGAGGGACAATTTACGTAGAATCTCAACCAGATCAGGGAGCAAAATTCCACTTTACTTGGTCTAAAGACCCCATGGGAGGAGTTACTAACTAATGGCACAAACCAGCTTTTTTCTCGTTGACGATGATGAAGTTGACGTAATGACTGTCAGGCGAGCCTTTAAGAAAAATAATATTACTAATCGACTTGATATTGCTACCAATGGTTTGGAGGCTTTGGCTATGCTACGTAGCAAAGACCTGCCAAAACTTGCAGCAAATCAACGAAGAATTATCTTGCTTGACCTCAATATGCCGAAAATGGGAGGAATTGAGTTTCTAAGGGAATTGAGGGCTGATCCAGAACTAAGATCTATTCCTGTTATCGTACTTACTACTTCTAATGAAGACAAAGATAAAGTCGAAGCATACAATCTTAATGTGGCAGGATATATTCTCAAACCTGTAACTTTTGGTAAGTTTGTAGAAACGATGGCAAAACTGAATGAATATTGGTCAATTATGCAAATGCCTTAGTTAGCTATTAACTATAGGTAATAATGATATAAATTAATATTTAAGTGAGGTGAATCTTGAGCAGTTATCCACTTATTATCAGTTGTTTCCTTTTACCGACGACAAAGCTACGGGAGTCCCGTTCACAGAAAAAGCTACTCCAGACTCTCTAAAATCCAGGGCTTATCTATAAAAATCAGTCTAAAGTAGTAGTTAATAAACCAGTCAATTTGTAGAGACGAAAAGTAAAAAAAATTTACAAAATAACGACTAGGGCGCAGCATCTATTTAAACCGGAAAAAGACCACCTATGATCAATTGCTTCTAACAACTTAATGATGGAAGAGATTATTAAAATTCTTGTCGTAGAAGATGATGAAGTTGATCGTATGGCGGTAAGCCGAGCGCTCAAAAAATCTGGCATGGCTGTGGAAATGTCTACGGCGGTTGATTGCGCCAGTGCGCTTTCGAGCTTAAATCAACAGAGCTTTGAGTGTGTTTTACTCGACTATCGCCTACCTGATGGCGACGGACTAGCTCTAGTACAAGCGATACGTAAAGCCGGCTTAGCACTACCTTTGATTGTCCTAACTGGTCAAGGGGATGAACAAACAGCCGTCGATCTAATGAAGTCGGGGGCATCAGACTACCTTCCGAAAAGCAAGCTTTCTGCTCGAACTCTTTCACGCAGTTTACGTAATGCCGTTCGTATCTATCGAGCAGAAAAGGAGGTAGCACTAGCTACTCAGCGGTTGCGTGAAAGTGAAGAACGCCACCGTCTAGTGCTTGAAGGTTCCAACGATGGTATTTGGGACTGGGATTTAGTTAGCAATGAAGTATATTGCAATGACCGTCTCTACGAAATTGCCGGCTTGTCATCTGCTCCTGCTAGCATTACCTACGATCTTTTCTATAAACGACTGCATCGTTCAGATCGAGTCCGAATTGGTCAAGCGGTGGCGGCTCACTTAGAAAATAATACTGAACTAGAAGTAGAGTTTAGACTCCTACATACTTCTGGAGAGTATCGCTATTGTATCGCTCGGGGTAAAGCCCAAAGAAACGACAAAGGGCGACCATTCCGCATGTCAGGAGTACTTAGCGACATTAGTGAACGTAAGCGAGCAGAAGAATCCTTAAGATTTCTAGCGGAGGCTTCTTCTCTACTCTCAGGCTCCCTTGACTACCAAACCACCTTAGAAAACCTGGCTAAGCTAGCAGTGCCTCGTCTAGCTGACTGGTGTGCCATTGATGTGGTAGAACCGGCAACTAGGCATAAGCATCTTTCCTTTCGCCGTCTTGCCGCTGCCCATGTCAGTCCTGAAAAAGAGCAGCTAGTTTGGCAATTGCATCGTTGCTACCCGGCTCAAGGCAATGAAAACTATGGTTATGCCAGGGTTTTGCGCGTCGGTCAATCAGATGCCTGTTTTGAAGTTTCTGATCAATTTATCAGTAAGGTTGCCCGCGATCGCGAGCATCTCTCTTTACTCAGGGAATTGAAAATCAGATCTTACATCTGCGTTCCTCTACGAGTAGGTTCAGAAACCTTAGGTTCGATCTTATTTGTTTGGAGTGAGTCAGGTCGCCGCTATACCAAGGCAGATTTAGAATTAGCAGAGGATTTAGCTCATCGTGCTGCCCTAGCGACAGAAAACGCGCGTCTCTACCGCGAAGCACAAGAAGCAGAAGCTCGTCTTGAGTTGAAGAATAAAATGCTGGCCCACAAGAATTTGCAATTGC
>JBAUJE010000165.1:0-2792 GCA_049683475.1 Coleofasciculaceae cyanobacterium
ATTTAGAATTTAGAATTTAGAATTTAGAATTTAATTCTGCGTTCTGCATTCTGCATTTTTTGCCAAAATTTAAGCCACCCCGTACTTGTTCGATATGAGTCGAGGTGGCCTGGGATAGCATGACTAGCTAGGCCTCCGGGACTGGTATGTACAGTTTTGGGGGTTAGCCTTTCAGGAGCTTCGCAAGAGCTTCTGAGGGCTAGGAGATATTGGCTGTAAATAATTGACTCAACTAGATTAGCAGATTTTTGGTTTTTGGCAAGTTGAGATTTGTTAAATCTGGGGAGACGCAGGGACGGGGAGACGGGGAGACACGGGGACACGGAGAGGTAATGGTAGGGTGGGCAAAGACAATACCTTAAGGACTGAAATCACTAACTGCATATTTGCCCACCCTACTCCTCTAGAGAGTAAAAAATACTCTTTAATTCCCCACAGGGGTACTAGTTACCGAGTAATAATGCTCTACCACTGGAAAAGGGTCGTAAAAATGATGTAATAACCGCTTCCAATTTTGATATGGCTCCGATTGCCTAAAGCCGATGGTATGGTCTTCTAAGGTTTGCCAATAGACCAATAATAAATAGCGATCGCTCACTTCTAGAGATTTTTGCAAATCGTGAGATATATATCCTGGCATGGAAGAGATAATATTAGCTGCTTTTTGAAAAGCAATTTCAAATTCATTACTCATGCCAGATTTAATATTTAGTATGGCTGTTTCTAAAATCACTAATTAGTTTTGATTTATTGAGTTTAACTTAATTTAAATGTATCATATATTAATCTCATGAGTGATGGCTTGGTCTAAAGATTAAAAAACACAAATGAAACTAAAAAATACTTTTACCATCCTGCTTTTCATGTACCTTACTACCCTGTTATCAGGGTACAGTACCAGCAAAGAATTAAAAGAAGAAAACATCCCAACAGTTAAATCTGAAGAAAACATATCAAATGAAACTGTATCAACCGTTAAATCTGCTGATGGAAGTTCTATCTTCTATGGTTCTCGTGGAGAAGGAGAAACCACAATTGTCTTTGTTCATTGCTGGACATGCAATCATCTATTCTGGAAACCACAGATTGAGTATTTTTCTCAAGACTACAAAGTCGTTTGGCTAGACCTGGCAGGTCACGGAAAATCGGGTAGTCAACGCCAAGAGTATACGATGTCAGCATTCGGAAGTGATGTTGCAGCAGTTGTTAATCAGGTTGCCACAGACAAAGTTGTCTTAGTTGGTCACTCGATGGGAGGCCCTGTAGTTATTGAGGCGGCAAAATTACTAGGCGATCGCGTGATCGGAATTGTTGGGGTTGATACGTTTTATACCCCATTTGAATACCCGACTTCAGAGGAAAAGATTGAGGAATTTGTCGAGCCATTCAAAAATGATTTCCAAGCCACCTCAGAACAGCTAGTACAATCTATGTTTACCCCATCTGCCGATCCAGAGTTAATAGACTCGATTGTAGAACAAATGGGTAGTGCAGATCAGGATATGGCAGTTAGTGCGATGCGTGAAATATTTAGATGGAATGCTCAACAAGCACCGTCAGACTTAGAACAATATTCTAGTAAACTGCGTAATATTAATGCAGCGCCAACAGGAGACGAAACAGCCTTAGATGAATCTGTAATACTTATCCCTGGTGTTGGACATTTTGTGCCACAAGCCAAACCGGATGAATTTAATCAGGCACTAGAACAGATTATTGCTCAATTTCAGACAGAATAAATAAGATTTATCTCAATGTACTTATATTACCCCCTGGGATTTCTCCTTTTACTACTAACAGTAGGCATTACCCTCTATCTAATCACCTCTCGCCGTTATCAATCCTCTGAGTCGGTAGCTAATTCTTATGATCAATGGACTGAAGACGGTATTTTGGAGTTTTACTGGGGGGAACATATTCACCTAGGCCATTATGGTTCCCCACCACAACACAAAGATTTTCTAACCGCTAAGTCTGACTTTGTGCATGAAATGGTGAAATGGGGTGGCTTAGATAAGTTACCTCACGGTACTACGGTTTTAGATGTTGGTTGTGGAATTGGCGGAAGCAGCCGCATCCTAGCCAAAGATTATGGTTTTTCTGTCACAGGCGTTACTATTAGCCCCCAACAAGTCAAACGGGCCGGGGAGTTAACTCCCGAAGGAGTTGATGCCAAGTTTAAGGTAGATGATGCCCTAGCACTCTCTTTCCCCGATGCTAGTTTTGACGTAGTTTGGTCAATTGAAGCTGGGCCACATATGCCAGATAAGGCTAAGTATGCTCAAGAGATGATGCGGGTATTAAAGCCTGGTGGAGTCTTAGTTGTAGCTGACTGGAATCAGCGAGACGATCGCGCCTTACCTCTCAACTTCTGGGAAAAACCAGTAATGCGCCAACTACTAGATCAATGGTCACATCCGGCATTTTCTAGTATCGAAGGCTTTTCTGAACTAATAGCAGAGACAGGATTAGTAGAAGGTGAAGTGGTAACAGCAGATTGGACACAAGAAACCCTACCTTCTTGGCTAGATTCAATTTGGCAGGGAGTAGTTAGACCTCAAGGGTGTATTCGCTTGGGTCTATCGGGGTTTATCAAATCGTTGCGGGAAGTACCGACCTTGCTACTAATGCGCCTCGCATTTGGTACAGGTCTTTGTCGCTTTGGCATGTTTCGCGCAGTAAGGGCCAACTCACGGCCACAATTAACAGAGATTTCTGAAGTTGAGTTATCATCCTAACTATGAAGACAGGAACTTCTTCTCCCACCACTCAGTTGCACGACTAGCTACTAC
>JBAUJE010000166.1:0-18179 GCA_049683475.1 Coleofasciculaceae cyanobacterium
CAACGGAAAGTTTCCAACTAATCCGATTTAACCCAATCGGTAGGGATGGAACCCCCTGCCCTTCTAGGCATTGGGTGAGTTTCCAACTAATCCGATTTAACCCAATCGGTAGGGGCAAACAAAAAAATGTCTGTTAACCACATCCTTGCTGTTTCCAACTAATCCGATTTAACCCAATCGGTAGGGTTAAAGAACAATTTTAATTAAGTCGCAAATAGCGCACCTAAGGTTTCCAACTAATCCGATTTAACCCAATCGGTAGGGAGTTCGTCTAGCAGCCCTTACCCAGCAAGGGTTTCAGCCGCCAAATCGACGCATCTCCAAAAAGAGTAACATATCCTGTCAAGAATTGACAAAAACACATACCTCAAACCCTCTCCCTGTAAGGCATCGACACCACTCAACGAAAAATATAGGGTTTTGGCGATTTGGGGAGTGGTGTCGATAAACATCTAAAAGCTCTCCTGAAAATACTCTAAAACCTAGACAACATAATACTTTGGCGGTGGTTGAGGTGCTTCCCCGCCAATAACTAACGACCTTGACACCGCCTCCTGAGATATCCAATAAAACCGCACATTATCTTCTCCAGGATTTACTAACTTCTTCACCTTTTCATAAAGCTGCCGCATTTCATCTAAACTTAAAAAACATTCAAATACAGAAAGTTGAACTCTGCGACCATATCCTTCTAAAAAATTAGACAGCTTCGTGCGTTTTTTATCATTAGGAATATCATACACAACAATCACTAACATTTTGCTGAGGAGGGGGAACGGGGAATAGGCAACAGGGAACGGTGATAATAAATAAGGAGCTTTTTCCTAAAGGGGAACGGGGAATAGGCAACAGGGAACGGTGATAATAAATGAACAGCTCAGAACTTAGAGTTCTGAATTGCCGCTTCCCCTCACAGTGGGTTTCAGTTGACCCCACCAAACAAGAACACCGTTCCCCATTCCCCGTTCCCTATTCCCTTCCAAAAAAGTCCTTTATTAAATTGTAATCTGCTGTAAATGTCAGACATTAATGATTTTAAAGACTTAAGAATTTGGCAACAAGGCATAACTATAGCCGAAAAATGCTATTTTTTGACTAAGTTGTTTCCCAAAGATGAGTTATATGGGATGGTTCAACAAATTAGAAGAGCTGCCGTATCTATTCCAGCAAACATTGCCGAAGGATATGGAAGACGCTCAACTGCTGAATATATCAGATTTCTCAATATAGCCCAAGGCTCAATCAATGAATTAGAAACTCATCTTATCTTATCTCAAAAAGTAGGGCTATGCGAGTTAAAAGAAATAGAATTGATAGTTACTTTGCTTCAACAAGAAAGTCGAATGATTGTTACCCTTATTAAAAAGTTAGAAAATTGAAGCCTCTTTGAGGCGGGAACAGGGAACAGGCAATAGGCAATAGGGAGTAACACAAGAGGATTTAAAATCCAACCAAAGCTTACCACTTCATTGAATAGGGCATCTCTTACTCCCGAATAGGGAAAAGTCTATTCTATTCCCCATTCCCCATTCCCCATTCCCCATTTACATGGATCTTAAAAAAGGTTCATAAGAAACCTTAGACAACAAACTACGTTTATATCGTCTTACCTGTAATTGAATCGCGTGACGATAGGTTACTTTTGACAGCAAATCTGGGTGAGAAACTTCTTCATTCATCCGAGTTTCAAATTGTTTGAGAAATACCCGCCTTGCTGATTGATTTAAATAAACTCCTCCGGTACTAGGGACAACATCAAAATCTTGTGGTTTGAATAAAGAATGATTAATAATATTCAAAACCAAGCTATCAACAACAACTGACCTCATTTCCTCCATCAAATCAAAAGCCAGATAAGGTTTTTGTCTTTCCCCATAGTGAAAGTTACCCAAATAAGGAGAAAGCCCTTCAGCAATAATAAAACCCAAAACATTATTAAACAACAACGTATAACCAAAACTCAACAAAGAATTAACTGGGTCAGTAGGAGGCTGACGGTTACGCAGAGAAAATTTAAACTTGGAATTAGTAATCAACTTACCAAACACAGGAAAATACCTCGCTGCTGCTACGCCTTCATAACCACGCAACCTATCCAAATTATCAACTAATTTTAACCTCTCAATATCTTGATTAAGACCAACAATAGCCTTCTCTACATCCCGGCGTTTTCGCTTACGGTTAAATCGCAACAAAAGTTGCTTAGAATTCATCAACTTACCATAGACAAGCGCTTTAGACACCTGAAACTGAAAATTGACATCACAGCGTCTTTCAATTTGCACCAATTCATTATCCAAATCTCTGAATTGGGCACTCCACAAATGTCCATGATATCGACCACTCTGACTGAGAAACAGCACCGCTATTTCTTCTTGCAGACAAGCTTGAATCACCGGAGTAGATAATTGAATATTGCCAAAAACAAGAATTTGCTGCACTTCTCGAATCGGGACTTCAAGTTTCGGCTTTTCCGACACATGAATAATAAAGCGCTGGTAATCTTTATAGATATTTGTGCCTTGTTCAATTAGATAAATAGCTGCCATTTCTCGTTGCCAAATATTTTTTTGAAAAACACTCTTATCCTCTTCGCCTTGAGGAGGTAATTCTGTTTCAACTTCAGCCAGAAAAGGTTGATGTAACGTTGCAATATCTTTATTGAAGAAGGGAACAGGGAATAGGGAACAGGGAACAGGTTTTCCTATTTCCTGTTCCCCTGGAAGAAGAGATGTTGGGGGAGAGGTCACAGGGTTAGGATTTTTTTCTTTTTTTTTACTCCTTTTCTTCCCTTTCTTTAACCCTGTAACTATCCCTGCTAATTTCTCTAAAGCTGACTTCAAGCTAACTTCATTGGCATCTACCGGAAAAATAGCATCACCTAAAAAACCATGACCCAAAAACCGAAACCCACGCTCAAAATTAGTAACTTGGCTTTTCTCGGTATGCAGCATCAATCCCATTGCCTCCAAGAGATTGATAATTTCTAACTCAGCTTGTAAAATCCGCTCTTGAGTAGAAGCTAAAACCAAAAAATCATCAGCATAGCGCACAAGCTTTAAATCAGTTGCTGTGACCAATTCATCAAACTCATGCAGATAAATATTTGCTAACAAAGGAGAAATCACCGCACCTTGGGGAATTCCTTTTTGGGGTACTATCACCCCTTCTTCCGTTAACACACCAGCCGATATCCAAGCTTTTATCAAGCACAAAATTCTCGGATTATCAATATGTAACCTAACTTCTTTTAATAACCTGCGGTGGTCGATACTATCAAAAAACTTGACAATATCTGCATCTAACACCCAAACATATCCCCCATCTCGCCAATCAGCAACTTTCTCCACCGCATTGAGATAAGATAAATTGGGGCGATAGGCAAAACTAGCAGAAGAAAACCTCTCTTCCATTAACGGATAGAGAACATTTAACAAAGCCTGCTGCACAATTCTGTCCCTGACAGTTGGTATTTTTAACTCCCTTTGGCTCCCATTTCGTTTGGGAATAACCACCTGCTTGCAAGGAAAGGGTTGATAAGTTGCATTAGCAACCGCATCACGTAACTGATAAATATTCAGGGTTTGATTGCGAGCAAACTGATTGATAGTTTCTTTATCAACTCCTGCACAACCACGTTTTTCAGCAACTTTCTCCCAAGCCTGTTGAAAATTTTCTAACTTGAGTAATTCGTCGAGAATGGTTGTCGAAGACCATTCTCTGTTTTGGTAGTATTCTTTATGAATTATGTTCGTCATCTCGATTTTAGATTTTAGATTTTGGATTTTGGATTGGGGATTTTTTCATTCTTGAACAAAGAAAAGTAGATTGTCGCAAGGCAGTCCTAATGAAAATTTTTTTTCACCGCCATGAATGAAAGTGGTATTTCCCTCTCCCTACTCCCTACTCCCTACTCCCTACTCCCTCCCCAATTTGGCTAACTCAACCAATCTCTTCGCCAAAGCTTTAATCAGGAGACGATTTCCCACAGCCTCACCTCGTTTGAGTTGGTGAACAGTTCCAGTTAACTGAGGCAATTCAGTTTGAATCTCATCGGCTGTTGCCTCAATATCGCTATAGATGACAGCGATGACAGGTAAATTGAGTTTTTGACAAAAAGCTTGCCACTGAGCAACTTCCAATTCCGACTTAGCTAAAATCACAGCATGGGTTGCTTGGGACATAATTAACTCGTTTTCTGGACTAATTTTGCCCCCCACGTCATACAGCAACAACGAGTTTTTATTCACTTTAATGTCCCTAGCTTTAGCAGCAGCAAACTCCGGTGTAAACTTTGCCTTATACTCAGCTTTCAATTGTTTAGCTAATTCCGGATAGTTCTGTGCCGTTTCCGAAAACCAGCAGCCATCGCCATCCGGACAACCGGAAACGGTGTAAAAGTCTTCTGGGGCATCTGCTCGCTTGAAAATGGCCTCTTTCAACCCATCCCGAAAGATAGTTTTTCCAGTATTCGGACACCCACACAGCACCACTTTAACCGTCTGGTAGTGGTCACGCTCAACATCAATGGTGTCACCAACTTGGTAATTTGGAGTATGACCAAGGCTTCTGCCTTGGAAGGCTCTTGGCAGAGGGCAGTTTGCGGAGCATGGTGCGTTAGCAGCATAGGCAGAAGGAACACTCCTTCTTCCCTTTTCCTCTTGAGGACACAAGCCCCGTTTTTCTCCTGTCGGAGACGCTGCGCGAACAGAACGGAAGGGAGTTTGGTCCGAGTCAAGCTCCGATCCATTCAAGAAACCTTCTGCCCTCTGCCTTCTATCTTCTGCCTTCTTTTGACTGATAGTGACAATATAGCGGTCTAACCCCCGATCTCCAGTTTTTGGATCGAAGACGGCGATTGCACTATAGTAGTGAGATAATTCCAAAGCTATGACGAAACTCGCTAACACAGTTGAGCGTCCGTTGATTTTGAGGAGTTTCCCCCCTGATAACTGCCCGGAGTTGATTAACTGTTGTAACTGAGCTTTGGCATCACGAACAATTTGGTCTCCATCTACTTGCACAGCATTATTAATCTGCGCTCTCAGGACATCCCCCTCCCAATTAATGAAAATTGAAGGTGCGGCTAACTGAGTGGGACTCTTAACCTCCCTAACTTCTCCAGTCTCAAAATCAATGCGGGAAGAGAAAGGATACTCAGCCGCTGTGCTGCTGACAACTACATAGGCCCCCAACCGGGTATCCGAAACCGCGATAGCGCGATACAGATGCGCCACTTCATGAGAGAGTGTATAACTTGCCAATACCGAAATCCGCCCCTGAATCTTGAGGAGATTTCCTCCGGTGAGTTGCCCAGAAGCAATCATTTGTCTAACAAGGAATTGCACATCCTGCACAATGCGATCGCCATCGGCGGGAATAGGCTTATCCCCATCTGTTTTGGCAAAATCCACTTTGAGAGTATCGCCGACAAGTTGCATTGAATAGGTTGTCATTATTGGTTCTCTATTGATGGGTTTAACCCAAGGCCTTTGCCTCGGAGGGAACAGGGAATAGGCAACAGGCAACGGGAGAAAACTGTATGCTCTACGACCAATGCTGCAGAGGCAAAGCTTTGCAAACTCTTTTGCCTTGGATGTAAGCCTCTCCTTTTTCAGAGATTGGTTTTGGGAGAGGTCTAAATCCGAATCCTCGCTAGTCACTGTTCCCTGTTCTCGAATAAAAGCAAGATGTCTATTTCACTATGGCAGGTAGCAAGAAAGGGGGCTTTCCAACGTTGAGGATAATCAAAAGTGACAGGACTTACGCACTCAGACATTTAGAATCGCTGTAATTCTCTATTCCCTATTCCCCATTCCCCGTTCCCCATTCCCTATTTCATTAACCCATGTCTGCTGAACAATTTTTTCCCACCGTACAACGTTTAGAAAAGCTTGTCCCGGAATTATTACAAGTTTCTAATTATCCTTCCCCTCAAGCCAAATCAAATTGCCTCATGCTTTTAGCTAGTGGGGTGAGGCGATGGGTGATTGTCAGGTCATTGTACGACCGAGATAGTGAATATTTTATTGAATTTGAGACTGAATTGTTTAATTGTGCCGATTGGCTCAATAAATTTAAGCAAGCAATTATTAATTATCAATTGTGTCCTTTAAAGTCTTGGTTATTTACTGACTATACTCCAATGGTTAAAAAACAATTTATTTCAACGTTGCAATCCAGATACAAATTAGAAGACCAAGATATCCAAGATTTTTTATCAGGCTACTTATTTGCGGTTAGTAACCGCACAGTTCGCAACCAATTTACTCAGTTATCTAAACTAAAAAATCAACTTTTAGAGCGACAGATTATCAATCAAAATCCTCAAGCAAAGAAACAAATTAACAAATTTCGCAAGCGCTCACTTGCTACTATATTGGAAATATTGACAAGTGAGCAAAATTTAAGTTTTGAGGGAATTCTAGAATTTTTTACCAATGAAGTGTCAGCTATTGCTGAACTGTTGGTTACAAAAATTAATGGCGAACAGCGCTTATTTATCCATCATGAATACGTAGTCAATGAAGACCTGCGCGAGGTATCAGCCGATTCAGCCGACCGATTAAAAGAAATCTGGAAGATTCAACCCATTCCACCCATCCAAATTACCTATCACAGCGCTTACTTAAATCAAACCCAAAAGCACACCATTTACCCAGTTTGTCTTTATTATTATCAGAGAACTTACTACCTTTGTGCATTTGGTCAAAGACCGCAGCGCACTGAAGCACAACCACAACTGGGCTGGTATAACTACCGTTTAGAACGAATAACCCGACTCAAAATCTTGTCTTGGAATACCCCCAATTTGCCTTTTTCACAATTAGAAATTATTAACGAAAGTGAAAAATACAGCCCTAATTATATCCAGCGAGAACTAGAATCTGCTTATGGCTTTGATTTCTACGAAAAGGCAGATTTAACACTCCTTCGTTTTGACGCAGATTTTGCCCAGCGCTACATCGATAACTCCTTCCGTCATCCTACCTTTGAAAAACTCAATAGCTATCAAGATGCTATGGCATTAATTAAGCAATTAAAGTTACCCAATGCCAGAGAACTCTTAACTCACATTAAGCAGTATCCAGAGGCAGCTTACTATACCCTTCGCTATCGCCAAAATGATAATAATGTCATCATGCGACTACGTGCTTGGGGACCAAAAGTAGAAGTAATTTTTCCTCAAGAGTTGCGACAGCGAATGAGGCAGGATATTGAGCAAACTTGGCAACTTTATGTAGTAGGTGAATAGGTGCTAGGTACTAGGTGCTAAGTAGGTGGTAATTCATCCCCATTCCCTGTTCCCCATTCCCCATTCCCCATTCCCTGTTCCCTGTTCCCTGTTCCCTAAAACCTTTCCCCGTTCCCTGTTCCCCATTCCCCATTCCCTCTAAAAGAAAATGACAACCTTTACCCAAACTCCACAATTATCAACTCGTTTTGAAGACGCTTTAGTGTATGCCACACGACTACATGCCAACCAAGTTAGAAAAAGCCGTGGCGTTCCTTATATTTCTCACCTGCTGAGTGTAGCGGCTTTAGTCTTAGAAGATGGTGGGGATGAAGACGAAGCGATCGCCGCTTTACTCCATGATGCCATTGAAGACCAGGGAGGTGCAAAAACCCGTGAAGAAATTCACCAACGTTTTGGTGAAAAAGTCGTCAGTATTATCAATGGATGTACTGAATCAGAAACCTTACCTAAACCTCCTTGGAAAGAGCGCAAACTCAACTATCTAGAAAAAATACGTTTGGCTTTTCCAGAGGTTCGGCGGGTTTCTTTAGCTGACAAGCTTCACAATGCTCGTTCCCTTATCGCTGATTTGGAGCTTGAAGGCGAAAAAGTTTGGCAGAGATTTAATGGCACTAAAGAGGAAATACTTTGGTTTTATCAAAGCTTGCTAGAAATTTATCAGCAACAAGACTCTAGCTTTTTGACGCGGGAATTAGCAAGATTGATTTCTCGACTTAGAGAACGATAGCGACTGCCTTAAACTTCTCTCTTTCCTTCAGACCTCTACCCTCTATATAGCGACCTTCTTCTGACTATTTTTTTTCCAAATAGCCCTTCCTCTCATTGACCAAAAACTGAGCATATCAAGTCTCGCTCAATCAGCCTCGCAGAGCCAGCCTGCCCCGTGACCACTGTTGAAACTCTCACCGAATAATATATATCGGGGCATGGCTGGCTCCTCACCTTCCGGAAATGGACAGCGAAGAAAAAGAGTGACTGCTAGGAACGGGGACTGTCAACGGAGACAGTCGATGGCTGCTAGATACGGAGACTCTGACCGTAACCAATCGATGGGAGCTAGATACGAGAACTGTCAGCGAAGACAATCGATGGCTGCTAGATACGGAGACTTTGAACGTAACCAATCGATGAGGGCTAGATACGAGAACTGTCAGCGAAGACAGTCGATGGCTGCTAGATACAACAAATGTGAGCGGTAGCCATCTACGAAAACTATGAACGTTAACTAGGACTGAAGACTGTAAATGAGAGCTATAAACGGAAGTTACCCACAGAAACAGTCTACGAAGATTAGAGACGGTAATTAACATCGAAAACAAGAAACAGAGAAAAGAACAAAAACTTTCAACAGTAAACCGTAACGATAATCGAAACTAGATATTAGTCAGGTAAAAACAAGGAAGACTGGAAAAATTATTTAGAAAAAATACTTAATAGTGCAGATTCTTTTGCTAAAACTTCTCAGCACTATTAGGTAGATAAAATAAGTGGAAATTTAAAACAGAAATGATTAAGGTAAATAGTAAGAGGGAATAAGTAAGGGAAAATATTTAATTTATTTTGGGCAAGCAAAATTCTCTCTTTGTTTGACTACACAAAGTTAGCAAACCACTCTCTCTGTCAGGAACAGATATTTGTTATCTAGAGATAAATCCGATGGCAACTGCCAGCAAACCAACCAACCATTCAAATAACCAACACCGATTAAGAGAGGTTTTAAATAGCCTCCCACCTAAGTCTAAGCTTCCACCCAAACGCTCCCCTTTGCTAGAGACTATCTTTGAGCTAAGGGATTCTCTCAACGCTTCAAGAGAGAAAGGCTACACTTATGCTGATCTGGCACAATTACTTGCTCAAGAAAAAATTAGAATTGCACCAGGAACCCTGAAAAAGTACTTGGCACTTGCCAACAGCGAAAATGGCGACTACTTTCCTTCAACTCAAGAATCAAATCACCAACTAAAAGCCACAAAGGCTCAGTCCGATTCTTGGCAAAGCAAGACCACTGATGAGCAAAGCAAGCCTTTAATAACTCAGCATTCAAAGCGTCTTTCTCAACAAGCACGTACCCAGGTTGCACTCAAAGAAAACTCGGAAACTAGCCCGACCAATACTGCTTTTAGTCAGTCTTCAATGACTCAGATAAAGAGTAAAACTGCCCAAGATTTTGTCGAGATTGACGAAAATGAGTTGTAGGAAGTAATAACTAATGGCTCACGAACAGAAAAAGCAGCTGGTTATCGTCACTGCTGATAAGGGTGGAACAGGAAAATCCACCTTTGCACGGGCACTTCTCGACTACATCAGAAGGTCACAGATTGCTTGTTTTGCTTTCGACGGAGATTCAAGAAACTCTCAACTGTATCGCCACTACAAAGATTTAGCTCCAGGGGTTGAGCGAATTAACCTCACCTCAGATGAAGGAATGGACGAACTCATCGACAGCTTACCAGATGTTAATGAGCCATTAGTACTTATCGACTTGCCAGCACAAGGAGGACTTTCTTTAGAAAAACTCCAAGAGGATGCTGGACTGCTCTATGCTTTAGAAGCGACAGGTTTTGAGCTGACAATTGTCTCAGTCCTCACCCCCGTCAAAGACTGTGTAGCTGCTCTCAAGAATGTTTTAGACCACTACCAAGGCAGTGCCAAGTATGTCGCTGTCAAAAACCTATTTTTTGGGGAAAGTGAAAAGTTTGTCATCTTTGACCAATCCAACACAAGGGAACAGTTTCTGAAGCGGGGAGGGCAAACTATTACTATGCCCAGTCTTTATCCTGCTGTCTTTGAGTTAATTGACCAGCACAACCTTACTTTTAATGAGGCGTTGCAGAATACTTCAGTTGTAAGTTTGAGTCGGCGAATGCGACTGCAAAAGTGGATGCGAACACTTGATGCTCAATTAGAGAAAGCGTCATCAGCACTGGGATTGAATCAAGTACCAGCTCAATTAGAATCTCAAAACAACGGCACTCAGCCCCACACTGAGGATCATGGAGAAATCAGAACTAATGCAACTTCTTGAGCAGCTGCCCTCTGAACAACAAAAGCGCATGGCAGTGTATGCTAAGTCTCTAGGAATCCGCGAGGGGGATGTGGTGTTTCCTTTGCTAGTTATCCTGGAGTCTTACTCCCATTCCCTGAGTACTCTCTCGGAGCAGGTGGATCGGAATTCACAATCTTTAATTGATTCTATCAGTGCTAAAGCTCAGGAAATGGCCGCCCAAGCCGCAGCCTTGGAAGCAACTAAGGCTAAAGAGTCAATCACTAGGTCTGAGGTGCAAGCCACGGAGCAACTGAGAATTACTATCCACAACCTGGTTGAAGAAGCTGTTACTAACACGGCGAAACAAACTAAAAAGCAATTGAATGCGCTGCGAGACACAAATGCTCAAGTGAAGGTGCTAATTAACCTCAGCCTGTTCGCCTTGTTCGTAGGATGTTTGAGTGCAGTGTCAGCTTCAGCTTTAACCTGGCTGTATTTGGGTGGGAATCAACCCCAGACTGAGCTAGGGCGGCGGATTGCCTCTTGGAGTTTGGATGAAATTGTTGAGTGTTTGGATGGGGGTAAGTCTCGCTGTGAGGTCTGGGTAACTGAGCCACCGGAGTCTGAGTAATTACGAAATTATGTACTGTTCTATTTCTCTACATCAGTTTTTCGCATGACATCTATCTGCTCCTCCTCTTCTAGTACTTCGTCAAACTTTGGTTTTTCCATGTGAGGCTGCTCTACAGGCGACAGTATCGATAACGAGGATACCGCTCCGAGCACTTGCTCAGGTTTCACTTCTAGATACTTATACAATTCATCCAAAGTTCTATGCCCTGATACTTCTTGAATCACTCGCAGGGGAATTCCGGCATTACTCATATGAGTGAGTGCTGTACGTCTGAAGGAATGGGTACTGACACCTTCTAGATCAATCCGTTTACATGCTTCCCGTAATATCCACCCTGCTGAATCTGGATGGATATGGGAGCGCCCGTGTCGTCCGGCAAACACAAAACAGCGACGAGGTAAGGGTTCGTAGGCATTGAGATACTTGCGTAAATTTTCCACAACTGGAATTGTTCTAGTGGCAAGTTTCCCCTTGGTGTTACCTTTGCGAATAGTAAGAACAGGACGTACCCGACCCTTGCTATCGTAAACATCAAAGACTTTGAGGGTGACTGCTTCATTGACTCTACAGGCTGTGTAGAGCATTACGGCAAAGAGCGCCCTATCCCGACTTGACTCAAATCCTTCTGAGAAAAGGAGCTGAATCTCTGCCTGAGTTAAAATCTTCGCCCGACCATGGCGGTCGATTTTCACTCAACGCACCCTCAATACTGCCTAACTACTTTACCGCAAACAGGACAGAACAAAAAATACCCCTCAATAGATATTCAAATGTTCAGTCTTCTATTTATCGATCTGCATTACATCCCTCCTTAGCATTGACCCTGCAAAAGCTTCTTGACTTCAGGTGGAGTGGTTTTGAGTACTCGTGCCAGTTTTTCCAATTCCTTGGTAGTCATGTGAGTACCTGCCTGAATCGCTTCAAGTCTTTTCAGGGGGATTTCGCTTTGCTGGCTTACCCACCTGAGGAGTTGGTTAGCCGTGCCTTTTTTAAGCTGCATTTTTTGCAGCGCTTTGAGGGCGACTTCAGCCAGCTCATTTTCTTCCAGCTCTGTAAGCGCTTCGATAATCTGGTCTTTCATGAGCTTTGCTTGTCCTTCCCTTGCAGCAAGCGCCTCTGTCATTAACACCACAGCAGCATTAGTGACGCTCTTGTAAGGAAATTCACCTAACGCTTCTAACTTCTGTTTAAGCGTTAGAGGAACGGTTATAGACAAACGGGCATAGTCTTTCGCCACTCAAATCATCATCTGAACACTATTGAGTTGATCTTACTCCTTTGGTTAATGTATAGGTTTTTTACACAACGTTATGCATAATCCACACTTTTGCGCTAATCTGATTGTAGCTCAAAGTATTTAGGGTAAGTCAGACAATAGAGAATACTGACAAAAACCTTTACAGCAAAAGCGATTGGATAAGTTTCCTACCCATCCCAACCGCTTTTGCAAACAATGTACCCATTGCCTGTAAATATTATGCATACCATTCCCGTTACTACCACCCCTACGGTGGATAAAATAATTGTTCTTCATACAGAACTTACACCGCTTGCATTTTGCGAACAGTGGCTTGGTCTTGAGAAGATGTCCGAGATAAAACGTTTTGAGGTCAAAGAAAGTCTAGGATTTCGCAGCAGATGCAATAAGGCACTAGCTAAGGCTCTCAATATTTCTGAGGGAACTGTCAAGAATTGGGGCAGTATTCAATTTGAAAGAATCCCTTCCTCAATGCGTAAACGTCTTCCAGAAATACTTCTCTATCAGCAGCTTCGAGAGACACTGTTGTTTGAGGATGGACAGAATATCGTTATCAAAGTCGTTTTGGGTAAGGGAGCATGAAATTATGTTTATCTATTTCATGAAGCTTATCCCTGTCGTTGCTGGGACAGCTCTGTTAGTTGCCTGCCAGGGGAACCTGCCTGTTGAGTCCGGCTCTAATGAAGAGCTAACAGTTGTTCGCCAGCAGGTACATCAACAAGAGCCAATTGGTACTGATGAGACAACTACTCAACCCCAACCACCTGTGGTAAAGCAGCAGAGTGTAAACAACCTCTTTCCAGTTCCTTCTCCGTCTCCATCACAAGAGTCTTCTCCAGTACAGAGCCTCTGGTAAACAAGGTCTTTGATAACCAAGATACTGCCCCGAATTAGTCGGGGCTTCTTCGGTCATGTATATCAATATCAATATGCAGGCAGTTACTGTTACTGTCTGCCTTGCTGGCGCTGCCATTCTGACGCTCATCAACTGCTCACAAACAAGTAAACTGTACTGTCAGTGCGACGACTCCAAAGACCTGCACCAAAAAGTTGTGAGAGCAGATGAGGCATCTGCTCGTGAGACGGTAGCTCCTGATACTCACTCTACCGTTGAGCAAGTCCCTGCACAATCTGCAAAGGTGCTGGTCGTTAAACGAACGAAAAGAACAGTAGAACTTGTTGTAGGAAAACAAGCAATCGAAAACTACCCCATAGCTGTGGGAAAACCAGGATGGGAAACACCTGTCGGTCAGTTCATGGTATTAGAGAAGAAAATGAACCCCTCCTGGATGCATCCTGTCACTGGTGAGATCATTCCACCAGGAAAACATAACCCTATGGGTACACACTGGATCGGATTCTGGCAGAACAGTCAGGGACAAAAAATTGGTTTTCACGGTACGAATCATGAAGAATCGATTGGTAAGGCAGCTTCTCATGGCTGCTTAAGGATGTACAACGCCGATATCGGGCAGCTTTATGACCAGATAGAGCTTGGCACAACCGTTATTATCCAGTGACATTTATTTTGTAACTTCTGTAACTTCCCCGACTTCCCACTTCCTAGAACTCCCCCTCACTCGGGAGTTTTTTCATGATTAGGGATGATATTTCGGGAAGTAAGGGAAGTGTGGGAAGTAAAGGAAGTAAGGGAAGTATTAGTTATTCGTGGGATAACGTGCTTGTGAACTGATAGAAGAAAATTCAGCGCTCTTAGAACGTTCAACCTTGAACATCATTTCTTACAACGTTCAAGGTTGAACGTTTTATTGTCTTCTTCATTTTCATTTTCTTCTCTTTATCGACAGTCATCGATCTTTTGAAACCATTGCAGAGCAATGGCTAAAAAAAAACCACTCATAATTTGTGAGTAGTCTCTGGAATTTTCCAAAAACCTATGCGTCAATAAAGATGTTCAAGGTTGACAAGTTTAGAGTTCATGAAGGTATCAACCTTGAACGTTTTTAACCTAACTTTACAGAAGGTGGTGATTAACTATTTCACGATTGAGAAAACGACGGCGTAAGACTATACAAGTGCCGTGTTGGAAAAGTGCTGATGGCATTGTTTGTACGAAAAAACTCACCATGAAACTCATTGGTATCAAAAGTCGAGCAACACTTATTACCTATTGCAGACACCTCGGTTTTGATGAGCGCGTACATTCAGAGGAGCAGATTGAGCAACTTTTCCTCATGAGCAAGTGGATTAGAGCTGGTTATGGAAAAAAACATAGTCGTGCCTCGTTCTGTAGGTTGCGCCGTCAGAGAAAATTACGCCATTCATTTGCATCGTTAGGCATCAATATTGACCAAGAACTTGTACAACTACATCGGAGGATGAGTGAGTTTTATGAACAAGGAAACATCAAAAAATACGCAGCCTAAAGAGATGTCTGCTGCTGCTTTAAGTGACCAGATTGGCGTGAGTAATCTCAAAGAGATTATTGATGCATTAGCACTTCCTCAAAGAGATGCTTATGTAGGTGAACAACTGCAAGAAATTCTGGCTGTTCACAGCAAAATGAAAGAGCTACGTACCGATAATGTCAGTCGAGCGGTGTCTGCTTATCTTGAGTCGATTGACGATAAAAAATCAGAAGAAAAGTCATCTCAAAAAACCACTGCTTCTTCTACCAAAAAGAAAAAGGGAGGTCGTGTAACCCGTAAGAAAAAAGAGGTTGATTCTGACCTACAGCAACATTTCATCAAGGGCAAAGAGGGTGAAGCTCAAGCAACAGTATTAGCTGGTGTACAGGACGGTCAGAAACTTGCAGCAGCATACCGTCACGGCAGACAAGTAGGATTTCTCAAGCAGGTACTCTCAGATACCGTTACTGATGCAACGCTTATCAAAGAACAGCTCGGCAATATTACCGATAGTGTACTGAATGACACCACCATTGATGTGGATGCACTTCTGGGAGACATCAAGATACCCGAATTTGGTGATGTTAATTCCGTTGAGCAAATCTCTGATGGTGACGGCTTGGGTTTTACCGGAATCCTGGGCGACATCTGCCAGGGGTATCTGCCGGAAGGAACAGAGGAAGACGAAGAAGCAGCATAGACCCTCTTGATGCTGCGCTCTTTCAGATAGGTTTATCCCACGCCACCACTCAAAAAAGGCTCCTTACCGCACTTATCTGCGAACAAGAAAGGAACAAAGCACTTCAGGATGCAGCTTTGTGGAGCCTTCCCACAACAACTCTTTCAGCACTTACTGGCACAACGATTGGAGGACTTCTTTATCCTCATGAGTCAACCCCTCCCTTAGTCGGGTGCATCTCTGGCTCATTCGTTGGAGTCATTCTCTCCCTTTTACTCATACTTTCATGCAGGAAAAAACACCATGATTCAAACACTCATTGACATTACAGGCACACTCGGCTGGTCGTCCCTGGCACACAGCCTTATTCAAGGCGGTATCGCTCAAGTTTTAGGTACGTCCCTCATTGCCGCTGCCTTTCATCCTGTAACCCTTACTGTTGGAGTATTAGCAGGACTTTTGTTCTTTGGTGCTGGACGTATTTTGTCCAACCACCATGTACCTGTAGCACAGCATCACCGTTCACCAGAAGTTTCCGTAATTTCGATTGAAGTCGTTTCAGTACATATCCTATGACCACTGCACGGACAGCTCACGGTGCGGACACAGGTTCCGCACCCGTGTCCTCAACTATTGGGGAGTCCAAAGAACAAAAGACTCCTCTCCGTAAAAAACGAATCTTGACGGTAGCGGGTGCTGCAATCTTTCTAGCAATCGGTATAACCGCTGTCGTTGTCAACTCACCACGGCAAAATAAGCCTGTCACTGAGATTGATATTGCTTTAGCTCAGAAAAATGCATCGCTGCGTCAGTATATAGAGCAGCTTACCCGCGTAGACTTAGCATCTGACACTTTAGAGAATCCAGGGCTGATGCAGCAGCAATATGCTTTACTCTCTCAAGAGCTTCTGCGCGATGTATCAATACTACGAAACACTAAGGATCATCCCTCCTACCGATTGACTGAAGCAGGGGCATTGCATCAACAAACCCAGATGGTAATGAAGCTAGCGTGGCTTGCTCAAAAGGGGCAAAATGCAACCCTTACCTATCAAGACGGCGAAAAAGAAGTAAGCATTTCGGTTCCTCCTTCAGAGTTAGCAGCTATAGCCTACGGACAACTCTGGGCTATCTCAATGGCAGAAAACTTGCGTGTTTCACCCAGATTTAATACCAGGCTGACCATGACCCAACTTGTAGCCCTGCAACAGGAGTACAAAAAGGATCAAGCAGCTTTGCTTGGGACATTAGGCATGATGGATGCGGTAAGCCAGATTGACTCCATCAATAGCTGGCTCCTAGAGGAAGGAGAGAAAAGTTCTGCAAGAGAGCATGAAGAACGCATCCGCTCAGGAGTTTCGAGCAATGAAGTTACTGATTAAGGCTGTAGGAGCAGGGGGGCTGCTGCTTCTTGCCTGTCTCTCGATAGCAGCAGCTCAAGAAAAGGAAATATATCGAGGCACAGTTAGTCCCAACTCAACCCAACACGCATTTATTAGAAAGTCTAAGGCTGACAAAACTTTACTGGTGGTAAATGCTCTAGCCCTTGGTGGTGCTGCCTTTGCCCTTGTTACCTGGATTGTTGATGACCTCTCTCTTGTACCAGAGACAAAAGAGGTTGATTCTGATCAGGACGCTCAACCTGAGAGTAACCAAACACCTGTTCTTCCTTCAGCAATTCAGATACCAGACTTGCAGCCAGAACAAACAACTGAATCTTTAACAGCACCAGCACCATCAACAGAAGAAACGGCTGTACCACAACAGGAAGTAGTACCAGAACCTCCCCAGATTCCTGAAGAACTTCTCTCTACCCTTCCAACAGTAAGCATTCCTGAAACACAGGATGAGCCAGTCGCTCAGGCTCCACTCTCAGAGGATGAGCTTCTGAACTCTATCGGTAATCCAAGGATTTAATTATGGCTGACAACAAAAAAGGTAACAATCCACTAGACCAGCAGCTTCAAACGCTGCAAGGGAACTTTGGCTACGGAGGTATGCCACCATACCTTGACCTATCATCACCTGGACAACTTGTTCATGCGCCACAGCATAATGCCGGAGCAATGATACCCAATCAGGGAATGCCCATTGCTACTAACCCGCTGCCACAACAGATGATGCAGCAACAAGCAATGCAGCAACAAGCAATGCAGCATCTGTTGCTGTCAATGGCAATGAGACAACAGATGATGAATAATTCGGCGCTTAACCCTCAGATTATTAACGCGCTCGGAGCGATGAACCAGTTCACGGTACCAATGCCACCGACGATCACATATCCAATGCAAAAGCCGCAGGTTCCCAAAGCAGATTACTGGATTCCGGTAATTCGGCACTGGAACGCTGGAAAACGCGCACCAGGAAGATTCTGGCGACTACTTTATCTCTCAGGTGACTGGCTTCATGCCTGGTTCGATTCGCCTCTGGGAAGTCTCGCCAGTGCCGGAGTAATCATCGGCGGTATCTTTGGCTCAATCATCCTTGTGACCGGAACTATCGCTTTTCTTGGTGGTAACAGTTTTACCGTTAGTCCACCCCAGGGAGACATCACTGACTTAAAACAAACGGTCGAAAATCAGCTACCCACCATTGATATCAAGTAGCAAGAAGGGAGTAGGGAGTAGGGAGTGGGGAGTAGGGGGGGAACTGAGATAAAGCTCTAGCTTCCTCAAGTATTTGTCAAACGAAGGCAGAAGATAGAAGGCAGAGGGCCTCTATGTTTCTTGAATGAATCGGGGCTTGTACCCCTCCCAAACCCACTTCCGTCTTGAAAAACGGGGCTTGTATCCTCAAGGGAAAAAGGAAAGAAGGACTCGTAAAAGCCTTCTGCCTTCTGCCCTCTGCCTTCCAAGGCAGAAGCCTTGGGTCAAACCGATAAACTTTCTGAAAAACTCCCTACTGCCCCCATCTCCATCTTCAAGAGCGAAGCTATTCCCTACTCCCCAGCGACCGGAGGGAGCGAACTCCCTACTCACTACTCCCTATGAAAAGT
>JBAUJE010000167.1:0-3311 GCA_049683475.1 Coleofasciculaceae cyanobacterium
TAACAGCACTCCAAATTGCTCGCTTAGGAGTTTTCATTAACAACATCAGCTGAGCAATCATGGCACAAATTAAAATTGCCCCCAGAGTCAAAATTACACCCAAGAGAGCTTGAATTTGGTTTTCTCCCGTCATCTTAGTTCCCACCGGCCAGAAGAGAATCCAACTAACTACGGGAATAAAAGCAATTACTAGATTAGTGGCGATCGCAACTAGTACTGGAGACTTATTATCCCAGAACAAATCTATTAGTAGAGAAGTCAACCAAAAACGCTTGCGAGTTGAAAGTTTGGTGTGTCGGTAGCGAGTCCAATCTTGTAAAGCTTGCCTTTGGGGCGAAATTGCCGCCATGAGAACCAGAAACAGCAGTAGATTGATAACCAGTAAAATATCCAGATTTTGGTAAAAAGAAGAGTAGCCGTTTATGGGTTCTTGTACCGCGAAACCAAGAGTCACCACACTAAAACAAGCTGTTAGCAAATAGCTCTGTCGCTTGCTTAAAACGGGAGTGCTAGGATTACGAAAACGTCGCTCAAGACCTTGCCAAATCCAAGCAGTCCAAAGACCATAGTTAAGCAAGCTAGCAATGGCAACACTAGTTACCTTGACACCTAAGGGGAGTAAAAACCATTCCCAGCCTAATATATTGTGGTGGGAGAAAGGAAAACCGTAGTAATTAGAACCAGGTAAGTCTAATAAATAGGGTAAAACCACTGAGGGCGAAAAAAGCATTAACCCATCAACTGGCTGATTGTAAGTTCCTCCTAGATTAACTATTAAGGAAAAAACAAAAACTAAACCACTACCTAACCAAGGGGCGAAACCCCCTAGCCAAGAGCCAATGAAGCCAAATAGCAAAGCTGCACTATAAAAGAAGATACAACTAGTGACGATAACAGAACCAAAGCAGATTAGTCCCAAGGGAGAAATTTGAGCAGAGAGTCCTAACCAAATTTGTGCAGGAATTGTCAAAGCTGCTGCTAAGTATAGTAAGATAGGAACTCCTAACAGTTTGCCTGTCAAAATGCTCCGGGTAGATTGGGGGCTAAGTTTAAGAAAGTTGAGAGTACCGCGACGCTCCTCTTTTTCTAAATCATTAATAAGCATGTAGGTTCCTGCCACCAGCAGAGCGAAGATAACCATTACACTAAACCAAGCAAATATTTTAGGATAATGATCTTGCCACCAAAGTTGTAGGTTAATTGCATCAGTGGGGCAATAACCCTGAACTTTCGCTGAGACAATGTCAATTTTTTCTTTAATTTGATTGATGTCTGCTTTTAGCTGAGCAACTTTACCCGGATTATAACCTTGAGGACTACTGTGGAGGCGAAACTGTTCTTGCAGTTGATGATATTGATTTTGCAGGTTGTTACGTTGCGCTTGATAGGGTAAATAAGTATCACGCAGCTTACAATATTTCTCTACGATTGGATAGTATTCACTAGGCTGTCTTCCTAGCCAATAGAGAAAAAATAACAGCTGACTCAATAGTGAAATGGCAACGGTGATTACCACATTTTTCGTTTTGAGGCGACCTTTAATTTCCCTCAGTAACTGGGGATTCCAGTCTCCTACTTTTTCCAGCAAATTAAGTTGCATAAATTGCGCTCTCCTAGCTAGCTTAGCAAGTGATATTAATTGACTACAGATTCAATGGGGATAATTCCGGTAAGGTTCAGGGCAAATAATTTATTTTTATAAAAATAAAAATTATGAGTAAATAAATGTTTCTTAAAGATAAAATTACCCTTTTCAATAAAACTAATTCAGCGTGAACAAAAAAAGAGGAAAGGAATTTTTCTCCCTTTCCCCCACTTTTATTAATGACTTACTGCAATATCGCCTTAGTTTGTAGGCAAAGAGCGACGTTCAGCAAATAGGGCTTTAGAAGCAGATTCTCCGGCTTTCTTTAGCTGTCTTGCTAACTGTAGATTTAACAAAACCAAGACTGTCCACTCACCTAGCAGTGCTAGACCAAAGGTTGTAGCTGTACCGTATTCGATAGCAGCCCAGGGGAAAGTGGAAAACAACCAAGCTGTAGGATTCTCATAAACATAAATCTCAGTGACTCCTAAAGCTAGAGGTGGTAAGGCAATGGCAGCACCAATAATACCAACAGCCCAAAATGAACGCTTATTGGTTTTCATCATTAGTACTAGCTGGGCAATGGTGGCGTAGATAATCATTAAACTAACGAAGAAAGCCACACCAAATATAGCTCCAGTCTTATTAAAGTTCTCAAAAGGCCAGAGTAAGAGCCATAAAACTACGGGAATGGCAGCAAGCATGAGATTGATACCCATTGCTAAGACTGCTGGGCTTTTTTGACCCCAAATCAAGTCTTGTAGTAGAGGATATTTGCGGAAACTTTTATCACTCAAAACTTGTTTTTTACGGTAGCGTGTCCAATCTTGTAGAGTTTGGCGATGGGGTGAAATAATTGCCATCAAACCAAAGAGTAGAACTATGTTAAAGAGAGAGAGAATAACTAGATTACTTAATACCCAGTCATTGTGGTAGTAGGATGGTTCTTGTACAGCGAATCCTAAAATTACTACCTCGAAACAGACAACCAACCAATAGCTTTGTTGCTTGCTCAAAGCCGTGGTGCTGGGATTACGGAAGTAGCTTTTTAGTCCTTGCCAAATCCAGTAAGTCCATAAGGCATAGTTAAATAAAACTAAGCCTATAAAACCGACACAAGTAGCACCAACAGGCAAATTATACAAATGCAAATCTAACCAATGGTCACTGTATGATGAATTAGGGCCAGGAAACAAGTAGAGCATTGACTCAACTGGACTGAATAGTCTTAGCCAAGCTGAGGGATTATCAACAGGTGTCTGACTGTTGTATAAAGCCGTTGTAATTGTTAAAAACAGAAGCATAACTCCACTACCTAGCCAAGGCAAGGAATTGCTATGTTCACTTCTAACAGATCCACAAACTAGAGCAGCTGTATAGAAGAACAAGCAGCTAGCAGCAACTACACCGTAGAAGAGTAAAATCTTCGCCAAGGGAATTTCAGCGGATAATCCAGCCCAGAAGTGTAAGGGAACTGCCAAGCCAATCAGCAGATAAAGCATAATTGGCACACCAAGCAACTTGCCCGACATAATACTTAATTCTGACTGGGGGCTGAGTCGAATAAAATTGAGGGTGCCACGACGCTCTTCTTGGGAAAGGTCATTGATGAGCATGAAGGTGCCCGCCACTAATAAGGCGAAGATGGCGATTCCACCTAGACCAATGAACAAGTCGTGCCACCATTCAGACCAATGAATGATAAAGTTGCCAGCAGCATCCCTAA
>JBAUJE010000168.1:0-59796 GCA_049683475.1 Coleofasciculaceae cyanobacterium
GCAGAGGATTTAGCTCATCGTGCTGCCCTAGCGACAGAAAACGCGCGTCTCTACCGCGAAGCACAAGAAGCAGAAGCTCGTCTTGAGTTGAAGAATAAAATGCTGGCCCACAAGAATTTGCAATTGCTAGAAGCGGCTAAGCTAAAATCACACTTCTTGGCTACTATGTCCCATGAACTGCGAACGCCCATGAATTCTATCTTGGGCTTTTCCCAGATGCTATTGCGCCAGCGTCACAACCAATTGACCGGCCAGCAGGTTGATATGATCCAACGGATTCTTAACAACGGTAAACACCTGTTGACCCTCATTAACGATATTCTCGATCTTTCTAAAATTGAGGCTGGACGCATGGAGCTTAAGCCCGAACCCTTCGATCTGGAAAAACTGGTAAAAGCAACTATTGACGAACTGCGCTCCCTGGCTGATGAAAAGAACATAGCATTACAAGTTAGTGCTGATTTACAAAATCCCCAGGTGGTTAACGATAGCATCCGTATGCGCCAGATTTTGGTCAATCTTCTTTCTAATGCCATTAAGTTTACCGAAGTTGGTGGCGTTCAAGTCGAAGTCAGAGAAATCTCTCCAGACTGGCTGGCGCTTACGGTTAAAGACACCGGAATTGGCATTGCAGTGCAAGACTTGGAACATATTTTTGACGAGTTCCGGCAAGTCGAGCAAACTCTGACTCGCAAGTACTCTGGTACAGGTTTAGGGCTGGCAATTACCAAATCATTAGTGCAGTTAATGAAGGGAAAGATTAACGTTGAAAGTGAAGTAGGTGTTGGCTCAACCTTCCACTTTGAAGTGCCTCGAGAGGTATCAACTCAATCTTCGCGTGTAAATCCAAATTGCCGCACTCCTCTAGTGAAAGATATCTCTGATCAATCAACTACAACACAGAGTCCTCAAGGTTCAAGCAATGCCAGAATCCTTTACTAGAATTTTTCCAATTACTAAAAGTCAATTACCACCACCAAGGTAAACATTTGCTTTGCCAGACTCCTGCTCACAAGATTAGCACTCAACTAGATCCCAAATGGGTTCTGTTTTCAGACGATCGCTACGAATCAGAAAACGGCCATTGAAACGCATCGGCAATGGATCAGAGGACTTCTTCTGGATAATACTCTGCTGTTTGGGGATATAGCGATCGCTTATCGATCCAAGGGTCAAGTTAAGCGGCTGCCGAAACCTTAAACGGTATTAGAGTCGCAAACATTTAAAAAAGCCCACCGTAATTGGCAGGCATTCAACAAGCTTATCAAAGTAGTTAATTCACCACTTGAGCAAATTAAACTGCTCCATATCCACCGTTTCTCGGTTGCGGTAAATTGATAGCACAATTGCCAAACCTACCGCCGCCTCTGCTGCTGCTACCGTAATTACAAACACCGTAAAAACTTGACCTTTAATAGCTACTGGGTCAAGAAAATTGGAGAAACCCATCAAATTTAGGTTCACGGCATTGAGCATCAGTTCAATTGACATCAGAACTCGGACAGCATTGCGGCTAGTAATTAAGCCGAAAATACCAATGCAGAACAAAGCAGCGGCGAGAAGTAAGAAGTACTGAAGTTGAAGTACCATGAATTTTAATTATTTGTCGTCAACGCAAGGAAAATTAATCTAATTGGGCTTTACTCGTTTGAGGAATCACTAGCCACTGAGGCTAATTCGCGAGGGCGTTCTGGTAAAGTCAAGGATGTTTCTAATTCTCTGTCCCTAGAAACTAATTCTTCTGGTATATAATCCCGACGTGCCAGGATAATCGCCCCCACCATCGCCATTAACAACAGTACAGAAGCTAGTTCAAAAGGTAGCAAGAAGTCGCTAAAGAAATGCTTCCCAATTTCAACAACTGAGCTACTGATGACAGAAGGCCCAGTATAAGTAGACCAGGGAGTTGCCAATACCATAGTTACCAGCAAGCCAAACAAGCCAAAACAAACTAATCCTGTGGACGCTGTGCGTACCCAACGGTTAGAAATAGGAGCAAAATCCTCTCGCTTGTTCACCAGCATGATGGCAAACAAAATTAAGACGTTAACCGCACCGACGTAAACCAAGATTTGTGCAGCCGCGACGAAGTCAGCATTGAGTAAGAGGTAAAGACCTGAAATGCTGATGAAGACACCGCCGAGTAAAAAAGCTGAATAGACGATGTTGGAGAAAAGAACAACTCCTAAGGCTGTTCCAATCATCATCGCAGACAGTATTACAAAAGAAACTATCTGAACCCCTTGGGCTAGATCCACAAAAACCTCCGAATAATAGTGAATAGACCTACTTGCAGTAGGTGGAGAATAGCAAATAATATCAGCAGCTCTAGCCGCATCTAATACAGTTACCTTGGTTTGAGTACAAGAGATTGCAATTAGTGGTTAGTATAAGAGCTTTCTAACCACTAACTACAGAACCCACCAGCTAATAGAGTACTAATTATTAGCTGACTCTTCTTGCTTAGGTGCCATCTGCTCAACAATTTGCTCCGGACGCATACCTGCGCGTTGAGAACCTGCTGGCAAATCGTGGGGATCCACTACACCCTTGGGCAAGTAACCAAATTCCCGCAAAGGAGTTACCATTGGATCTTGGGTAACTTTGTAAGGTAGACGACCCATTGCCACGTTGTCATAGTTCAATTCGTGACGGTCGAAGGCTGATATTTCGTACTCTTCTGTTGCCGATAGACAGTTGGTAGGACAGTACTCAATACAGTTAGCACAGAAGATACAAACTCCAAAGTCGATACTATAGTGCTTGAGGTTTTTCTTCTTACTGGCTTTGTCAAATTCGTAGTCCACTACCGGTAGGTTAATGGGGCAAACCCGCACGCAGACTTCGCAGGAAATACACTTGTCAAATTCAAAGTGAATTCTACCGCGGTATCTCTCGGAAGGAATTAGTTTTTCGTAGGGGTACTGTACAGTGACAGGACGACGCTGCATGTGGTCAAAGGTGACGGAAAGACCTTGACCAATATAGCGGGCGGCTTGCACAGTTTCTTTAGCGTAATCGCCAACTTGTTTGAGGAACTTCAGCATAGTTTACGTGTTGTTTCTCTCTCTTTTGTCTTTAGTCATTGGTGAGGTAAATGCTTGGAAACCAGCAATGGACAAAAACCAATGATTAGTTACTAACCACCAAAGGCAAAGGGAAATGCCAATTTGAGTGCAGCGGTTATTAGTAGATTAACTAAAGCGATGGGAAGCAGGAACTTCCAGCCCAAATTGAGCAACTGGTCAATGCGCACACGGGGTACCGTCCAGCGTAGTAAGACAGCAATAAAGACGAGGAAGTATGCTTTGAGTAGAGTCATCGTAATCCCCAAAGAAGCAGTAACTACCTGCAACCAGGGATTGGTTTGACTGACACCTAACCAATTAGCTAATTGGTCAAGGGGAACGGGAAACTCCCAACCACCTAAATAGAGAATAGCGACAAGTAGGGCAGAGAGAACCAGGTTAACGTAGGAGCCGAGATAAAACAAAGCAAATTTCATGCCAGCATACTCAGTCTGATAACCAGCAACTAGTTCTTCTTCTGCTTCTGGTAGGTCAAAGGGCAGTCGTTCACATTCTGCTAAAGCGGCAATCCAAAAAATCAGAAAACCGATGGGCTGACGCCAGATGTTCCAGCCTAAAATTCCATAGCCTGACTGCTGCTCAACAATGTCAATAGTACTTAGACTATTAGACATCATGACAATTGCTAGTACAGCCAAAGCAAGGGGAATTTCGTAACTAATAGATTGGGCTGCTGCTCTTAAGCCACCTAATAGAGAATACTTATTGTTGGAGGCATAGCCTGACATCAATAGTCCAATGGGCTGAATGCTAGAGAGGGCAATCCACAAAAATATGCCAGTTCCCACGTCTGTGATCACTAAGTTCTGCCCGAAGGGCACGATTAGATAGGACAGAAACACAGGAGTGACAACTAGAATTGGTCCTAGGGTAAATAACCAGCGATCAGATTTAGCGGGAACTACGTCTTCTTTGAAGACTAACTTAATTCCGTCTGCCACAGGCTGGAGAACCCCTAAAGGGCCGGCAAATTCTGGACCAATCCGCTGTTGGGCGGCCGCTGAGATTTTCCTCTCTAGCCAAACAACTACCAGAACACCTAAAGTAGCACCAATAATCATGAGGAACATGGGCATGGGCATCCAGATGGCTTTAGCAGCACCAGCTGGGATGCCCAATTCTCTAAGGGATTCAATAAAGCTGCCTTGAAGGTCAATTCCTGGATTCATCTAAAAAACTCTCTAGAGACTCCCGTTATAATATGCAGATTTAGCGAGAGAGGAAAGCGAGGCAATATATATCGCTCTCCTGTGAACAAATGTTGTGGAGAGAAAGAGGTGCGGTTTCTCTACCAGATGCCCGTGAAGGCGCTTTTCCGCACAAGGTATAGTTATATAGGGGAGCAGGTCAAATAAGCTTCGCTATTTTGGTCGATTGAACAACAACCGCCCTTTTATGAAGATTTTTTACCATTTCACCCCTCAGTATATCTTCTTATAGCCGGGAAAAAGGCACAACTGAGGGAATCTTGCGCCTTTCTCTAGTAGCGTCAACGCTTGTCAATGGCAAGGTAGGGAAGGTCATGATCGCCACTATAAACCTGAGTTGGTCGATAGATGCGGTTTTCTGCTAACTGTTCCTTCCAGTGGGCTAACCAACCTGCAACTCTAGCGATCGCAAACACTGGTGTAAATAAATCCGTAGGAATGCCCAGTTTGCGATAAACTAAGCCGGAATAAAAATCAACGTTGGGATAAATTCCCTTATGAGCTAGTTTCTCCTCTATTACCCTCTCTAGCTCTACAGCTATATCGTAGTATTTATCTCTGCCGGTCTTTTCAAAGAGCTTTTCTGCTAAACCTTGGAGGATTGTTGCTCTAGGATCTTTAACTTTGTAGACACGATGACCAAAGCCCATAATTTTGGCTTTACGCTCTAAGCAATCCTCAACATAGGCAGGTACATTCGCTACTGAACCAATTGTTTCGAGCATAGTAATCACCTCTTCATTAGCTCCTCCATGCAGGGGACCTGCCAGAGTGCCTACAGCTGAGGCAACTACTGCATAAGGATCGGTGAGGGTAGAGGCCGTCACCATCGCCGAAAAAGTAGAGGCGTTAATCGTATGTTCTGCATGCAGCGTTAGGCAGACATCAAAGACATGGGCGGCTAGAGGATCGGGTTTTCGCTCATTGAGCATATAGAGAAAGTTGGCTGCATAGTGTAGCTCATCGCAAGGTTGTATAGGATCATTACCCTTACGCATTTGCTTGAAAGCCGCTACCATAGTAGGAATTTTGGCGAGGAGGCGAACCACGGCTTGCCGAATATAATCTGGGTTATCTAAAGCGCGACGGGAGTAAAATAAACCCAAGGCAGCCGCCGAGGTTTGCAAAGCATCCATCGGGTGACCCGTTTCCGGAAAACACTTCATCATGTCCCGGATGCGGTATTTGATGCGCCGGTGGTAAAGAATTTCTTTCTCAAAGGCGGCTAGCTCTTCCTTGGTAGGCAGTTCGCCCCAAATTAGCAAATAGGAGGTTTCAAGGAAGGTACTTTTTGCTGCGAGTTCTTCGATGCGAATTCCACGATACTCGAGTATACCCCTTTGTCCATCAACGTAGCTGATGCTGGACTTGGCAGCGGGAATGCCTTCTAAACCTGGTTTGTACTCGCAAACAGTCATTTTGCTAGGGAGTTAATTGGACCCTTTATGAGATTAACTGATCAGAAACTTTTATGTAAGTTGCCGGTGTTACAAACAGTTTTACTTTGCCGATTAGAGCCTTATAGTAGCCACTTGGGTGAAGTTAATAAAAATAGCTCACTTTTGCCAACTGGTGTTCCAGTTTTGGGCAGCTTTAAGCCGATTACACCAGCTTTTTTGAGGACAATTTTCTCTTGGGCTTCCCCCCAGAGCAAAGTTTCTGCCCAGTTGCCTAAATCTGGTTGATGACCCACTAGGGCTAAACAGTGGTTACTGTCGTTACTGCTAACATTCTGCCAGTCCGACTCTAGCCAGTTCAGCCAGTTGTGGATGTCTCCCTCTGGAGCTAGACTACTAAACTCCTCAACCTGGTTACTAAGACCAACTTGTTGAAGTATAGCCGCAGTTTCTCTTGCCCTGACTAAAGGACTGGTCAAGATTAGATCAAAATGCAAGCCTCTGTTTTTTAGCTGCTTTGCTACTTGACTTGTTTTTTGACTTCCTTTGCTAGTTAGGGGACGATCCTGGTCTTGACGGTATGCTTCCCTATCAGCTGCGATACCATGGCGAATTAAGTATAGTTTTGTAACTTTCTCCTCCACAATTTCTTGATTAGGTCACCCCATTAAACTAACTTATTTTATAACAAGATAAAAACCTCAGCACATAAGCTAACAAAAAAGTATATTTTGTGATATTTCTTTGCTATTAGCTACTGCTTATTTTATCTACCGAACTGCCATAGCGATCCTAAAATAATTTGAGAACTCTTCTATATTCCCTATTCCCTATTCCCTATTCCCTATTCCGTATTCGCTATTCCGTATTCCCTATTCCGTATTCCCTATTCCCTTTCCTTTAATCAGTTTGAATCAAATTGTCGTTGGGATTAACTAACCGCCACAGCTTTTGTTTGATTTGGATATCAAAAACTTCCCACTTTAGCTTGGCGTACTTAGTATTGTCATTAAAACTGCTCAGGAAGCCAATGGGAATTTCAAAGCCACCGGCCATCATCCTACCACCACCAAAGAAGCGTCCATTACTATCTTGACCGAAGGCTTCTTTGATAAATTCGTCAGGGTCGAGGGTAAGTTTATTGGTTCTTAAAGAACCAATTACCACTTCTACCTCTTTATCTTCGTCGTGAACAATGCCATAAACCACAGCAGTATGTACATTCTCTTCTGTCACCAGAAAGTCAGCAGCTTGAGGAATGGCATCTCGGTCATCGTAGCGCAAATAGCCGACACCAGCGATGGAAAAGTTATTCTGTACTATGCGGTTTTTCAGTGATCGCTCGATGATATCCATCACTCGCCGCGATCTAGCTGTTTGTAAAACCGCATTGAGTAACTGGGGATCATAAAACCGGCTGAGGTAGGCTGCTGCCAAGAAATCTTCTTCTTGAGCTTGCATCAGACGGTTTGTATCTGATCTCAGACCATGCATCAAAGCCGTAGCACATTTAACATGTTCACTGAGGCTACTGTCTAGCTTTAATAAACCAGCTTGAAGGTACTGAGTTAAGATCGTTGCTGTGGCTCTCGTCGCAGGGCGAAGATCGGTAAATTCTGCTTTGAGGTCACCTTGGGAATTATGATGGTCAATCACGGCTGTCATTGGAATACCAGCCTGCTTAACCAGAGACATCAGTTGCGTAGTCGTACCTTGGTTATCAATCAGTACACAGCCTTTGTAAACAGATAAGTCTCGCTCCTTAATAGTTTGCACTCCCCAGCGTTTTGCCGGTAGTTTCGTTAGTTTAACCAGAGCAATGTTTTCCTGATGACTAAGGGTGCCGGCATAGACGATATCACACCCGATATCGTACTGCTGGGCAATCAGTTGGTACGCCCAGGCACTAGAGAGGGCATCTGGATCAGGGAAATCCTGTATAACTACTATTTGCTGCTCAGAGCGATGACTTTGCAAAGTTCGTCGCAGTTCTTCTACCTTCGGTTCTACAGTAGGGGATTGCCGCTGTTTTTCAGAAGAGTTATTGAGACGATCTTTAGTACCGCCACGAGAAGAGTCCTGGCGTTGCGCTTCACCATTGGTCGCATCAGTACTCGAACCAGTAGCTGAAACTGAATCATTGAAAGAGGTAAGTGGGTTTGATGGCATGTCTAGTTGCACTAAGTTGACACTCCCTAGATTTGAGTAGGTTTTTACGAAAGGTATAAGATGAACTCTGGCTCTGACCTGAGTCTAGGTCTTAGATTCTCAACTCTAAGCTTTACAACCTACCCCTCAAGTGTTGAATCTGACTGTGCCTCACCCTACATCTTGTCGTACTTTTTCTTCAAATTGAAGTGTTGTCTTGGCAGTTTTCTGGTAACTCTTGCTATTGACTGCCGTTATAGTCAGGTATCAAGCAGAATATAAAGAGTGTACTCCTACCTCGGAGTCTACCCAAGATGACCCTAACCCGAACTTGGTTCTGGCAATATTTAGCCAAGATAATTGTTCTTTCTCTAGTTTACCTGGGGGTAGCAGAACTAACTCACCTGATTACTGATCTTCGAGAACTCCCACCACCGGCCTTGCCAGGGGCTGGTATTGCTATAGCTGCCCTAGTTAGTATGGGAGAAGGAGTTTGGTTCGGGGTAGCTCTAGCCAGTTTTCTTGCAGCATTGTCCCTGGGAGAAAACTGGCTAGTTGCCTGTGGCTTAGCTTTTGGCTGTACCGGACAAGCATTGCTAGGAGCAAAGCTGTTAGTAAAATGGCAAGTTAATCCCTCTCTTAAGAACTGGCGAGATGTTAGTGGCTTTCTGGGAGTAGTACTCTTGGCTAGCTTGGTTAGTCCAACCATTGGCATAGCCAGTCTTCATCTCGCCCGTCGTCAATTAGAGAATGGTGATTTTGCTCTTAATTGGTGGACTTGGTGGTTAAGTAATGGGGTGGGGATACTCGTCATAGCCCCTGTCTTATTAACTTGGCATTCTTCCCGGAGGGAAGGAGAGGAAAAGCAAACAACTGGTTACTCAGCTGCTCTTTTGGCTGTCTGGCTGATTTTACTTGTTGTGGTTAGCTGGCTAGTCTTTTGGTCAGAAATTAACCAGACATTGGCTAACTATCCTCTTGAATATCTGCCTTTTCCCTTGCTTCTTTGGGCCGCCAGACAATTTGGTCAACGTTGGGCTGTATTAGGCAACTTAATCGTCTCTACAGTTGCAGTAGTTGGAGTTGCTCTAGGTAGGGGACCTTTCACCGCTGAAACTAGCAGTTTGAGTCAGCAAATTTTGCTACTACAGGTTTGTATTAGCATCTTAGCCACGGCTTCTTTGGTTTTATCGGTAATTCTTAACCAAGAAGAATTGAATAAGCAACTATTAGCTGAAGTATTTGAACACAAAAGAGTAGAGCAAGCTCTTAGGGAAAGTGAGCGGAGATTCCGCGCCATTTTTGATGAAACTTTTCAGTTTATTGGCTTACTATCACCAAATGGGATAGTACTGGAAGTTAATCAAACAGCCCTCAAATTTGCCGAGATTGAAGCAGAAGAAGTAGTAGGATTTCCCTTTTGGCAAGGGCCATGGTGGTTAAGTTCTGTGCAAACCCAAAGCAACTTGCAACAGGCAATTCAAGCTGCGGCGGCTGGGGAATTTGTCCGTTATGAGGTAGATTTTCTTGGTGCTGGGTATACCACTGCAACTATTGACTTTTCCCTCCAGCCTGTTTGTGACGAGACAGGTCAAGTGGTGTTACTAATTTTTGAAGGTCGTGATATTACCGAAGGTAAGCTCTCGGCAGAGAAATTGAGAGCTTCTCAGCAACGTCTTTCCTTATTGGTTCAAGGTTCACCACTGGGTGTAATTGAATGGAATACTAATTTTGAAATTGTTGATTGGAATCGGGCCGCTGAAAGCATTTTTGGTTACTCTCGATCAGAAGCTTTAGGTAAAGCGGCCCAACTGCTTATACCTGAAAGTGCCGTTCACCAAGTCAACCAAGTACTTTCCCAACTCTCTAAAGGTACAGGAGGGAGCCGTTCTACTAACGAGAATTTAACTAAAGACGGTAGAAAAATTGTTTGCGATTGGTACAATATACCACTTATTGATGCTCAGGGTAATGTGCTGGGAGCTGCTTCTATGGTTCTAGACATCACAGAACGCCAGCATTTTCAAGAGGCATTGCTAGAGAGTGAAGAGCGTTTTGCTCTAGCAATTCAAGCTAATGATAATGGACTATTTGATATTAACTTTCAGACCAATGATTACTACTATTCCCCACAATGGAAAAAACTAATTGGTTACCCATTGGATGCTCCAGATCCCGATTTTGAAGAATTACTAGCACTTATTGATCCTAGAGATGAACCAAAAGTCAATGCGATGATGGACGCTCTTTTGGTTGGCGAAATTTCCCAGTGGAAATTAGAGTTTCGCATGCTCGACAGCAACGGCTCAACCCCCTGGGTTCTCTCCAGTGGTCTAGTTCTGAGGGATAAGGATGGCAACGTGCTGCGGATGGTTGGTACTCACACAGATATTAGCGATCGCAAGCAGGCAGAAGCTGCGTTACGCTCCAGTGAAGAGAAGTTCCGTCAGCTGGCAGAAAACATTCGTGAGGTCTTCTTTTTAACTACCCCCGACCTTAATCAGGTGCTCTATATTAGTCCAGCCTATGAAGAGGTATGGGGAAATAGCACTAAAAGTTTGTACGAGCAACCTCACTCCTGGTTTGACTTAGTGCATGGCAATGATCGCGAACGGGTGGCGGTGGCTTTTAGAGGTAATCTCCAGAAAGAGCAAGACTTTGAACAAGAATATCGTATTGTCAGACCAGATGGGTCAGTGCGCTGGGTTTGGGTACGTGCTTTTCCTGTCTTGAACGAATTAGCAGTAGTGGAGCGCATTGCGGGTATTGCTGAAGATATCACAGAGCGTAAACTTTCTGAAGCTGAATTACTACGACAAAATTTACTGCGGCAATTGTTTGCCGACATTACTTTAGAAATTCGCCAGTCTCTACAGTTGGAAACAATTCTCCAAACTACTGTTACAGAAGTACGGCGTATTTTGCAGATTGACCGAGTTTTGGTCTGCCAGATGCACTCAGATGGCTCTGGAACAGTGGTTAACGAGGCACTAGGCTCTGGTTGTCCCTCTATTTTAGGGGAGGAAATCCATGACCCTTGTCTGACCAACATCTATCTACAGCAGTACCGCCACAGAATAATTAGGGCAATAGATGATGTTGAACACGGACCAGTTAGTCAGTGTTATCGAGAAGTACTGCAGCAGTTTGGTGTAAAGGCTAATTTGGTAGTAGCTATTCTTGAACGAGAAAGCCTCTGGGGTTTACTAATTGCCCATCAGTGTAGTGCCCCTAGGCAGTGGGAGGATTTTGAAACAGAACTAATGCGTCAATTGGCAGACCAAGTAGGAATTGCCCTAGCTCAAAGTAAGTTACTAGAACAAGAAACTAAGACAAAGCAGCAATTAACTCAACAAAATCTTCATTTAGAGCAAGCTAGACGTGGTGCAGAAGCAGCTAATCGTGCCAAGAGCGAATTTTTGGCGAACATGTCCCATGAATTGCGGACACCTCTTAATGGCATTTTAGGTTATGCCCAAATCCTGCAAAGAGAATCTAATCTGCTCCCTCGACAACAGCAGGGTCTAGATATTATTGAAAGGTGTGGTGAACACCTCTTGACTCTGCTTAATGACATCCTCGATTTGTCCAAAATCGAAGCGAGGAAAATGGAAATTAACCTCAGTGATTTTAGTTTTCATCGTTTTCTAGAAAGCATTGCCGAAATATTTCGCCTCAGCGCCAAACAAAAAAATATTTACTTTCGTTACCAAATAAAATCACAACTGCCTGAAATGGTAAGAGGTGATGAGAAACGGTTAAGACAAATTTTAATTAATCTCTTGAGTAATGCTGTTAAATTTACAGAAAATGGAGAGATAAGCTTTCTTGTCTATCCAGTTCGAGCCAAATTATCGGGCAATTTAAAACAACCACTCAATCAAGAGCTAGGCAACAACTCTAAACTATTAATTCGCTTTGTTATTAAAGATGATGGTATAGGTATTGCACCAGAACAGTTGAAAAAAATATTTTTACCGTTCCATCAGATAGATGATGCTAACCGTGCAGTTGAAGGCACAGGTTTAGGGCTAGCAATCAGTCAGAAATTAGCTAAACTGATGGGTAGCAGAATAAAAGTAAAAAGTCGCTTGGGTAAAGGTAGTGTTTTCTGGCTGGACTTAGAGTTACCTGTAGTTTCCTCAAGACAGACATCTGTAACTAGCCACGAAGCAATCATTGGTTTTAAAGGTAACAAGTGTAAAGTACTAATTGCCGATGCCAGATGGGAAAATCGCTCGGTTTTAGTTGATCTTCTTGTACCTTTAGGTTTTGATGTCAGAGAAGCAAAAGACGGTCAGGACTGTCTCAAGCAAGCCTACTCATGGCTACCTGATCTAGTTATACTTGACCCAGTGATGCCGATAATTGACGGCTTAGAGGTAACCAGGCAGATTCGGCAATTACCTAAACTAAAAAATATTGCGATACTCGCAACCTCAGCTAGTGTTTTCGATTACAACCAACAGGAGTGTTTGGCAGCTGGATGTGATGGTTTTATTAGCCAGCCTGTCTCTACCAATGATTTGTTTGAAAAATTACGGGTGCAACTGGGTTTGCAATGGATTTATCAAGACAAAAAAAAGATTCTGAGAAAGAAAAATGGCAGTAAATATATTAACTCTTTAACTAAGGAAAAAACCACCTCAGAGATTATCGTTCCTTCTAACTCCAAAATGGCATACTTATATGAACTAGCTATGCTAGGAGACATTGCTGGCATAAGGAATCAAGCCTATCAGCTTAAAGAGTTAGATCAACAATTCACTCCTTTTGCGATACATCTTTTGAAATTAGCACAGGACTTTCAAGAGAAGCAAATTCTGGAATTCATCAAAAAACACATGAAGTAAGAGAGGTGGAGGTTGTTTATCTTAATTAATCAGATTTATTACTCTAAGTTGTAGACTTATTAGCTCAACTAGCTTAGCACAAAATATGTTTTGGGAAAAGAATATTTTTAATGGCAATGGTCAGCAAGAACAGGCTGATTTTGTCGGGTCTGAACTAAAGTTACGCGCTATATTTAACCAAATATTTCAATTTACAGGTCTACTAAAAACTGATGGTACTCTTCTAGAGGCAAACCAGACTTTACTAGACTTAAGTGGTAAAAAATTGTCCGATATGATCGGACATCCTTTGTGGGAAGTTCTCTGTAAGAAGATTGAGGCAAGGGAACAGCAACTTTTACACCAAAGTATTATAAATGCGGCCACTGGCGAGTTTGTCCGTCACGAATTAAACATCCAAGGGACAGACCAAGAAAAGATCACCATTGACTTTTCTCTCAAGCCTTTTAAAGATGAAAGCGGTAAAGTCGTTTTGCTCATCTTTGAAGGTCGTGATCTGAGTGATTCCTTGCGCGATAGCTTTGCAGACCGCAAGCAGGTACAAGCTTTGTTGACTGGACAAAATCATATTCTCAAGATGATTGCTCAGGATGCACCGCTCCCTGACGTTTTAGTTAGACTAGCTCTTTTGATGGAGAGACAATTGCCTCAGATGCGATGTTCTTTCCTACTACTTGACAAAAATGGTGTTAATCTACGCCGGGGTGCGGCTCCTTCTTTACGAGAGTCCCATATCCAGGCACTCGATAATATTAGCATTGGTCCATTTGCTGGCTCGGAAGCTACAGCCGCTTATTGGGGAGAAGCTGTAATTGTTGAGGATGTTACTGTTCACCCTCTTTGGTCAGATCGCCAGGATTTGGCGCAAAGCCAAGGATTGAGAGCTTGCTGGTCTGTACCTATCCTCGCTACAGATAAGTTTGGTTATTCTGAGAACAAGCAAGATTGCGTTTTAGGCACCTTCACCATGTACTGGGGTGAGCCTCGTACTCCCAATGCTTATGAACAAGAATTACTCGATAAAGCTACTCAACTAGCGGGAATTGCCATTGAGCGCTCTTATTCTCAAGAGAGGCTACTTCGCTCTAATGCCATGCTCAAAGCACAAAAAGAAGCAGCTATTGACGGAATTTTGGTAATTGATGAAAATCGGCAGGTTGCTTCTTCTAATCAACGTTTTTGTCAATTGTGGCAAATTCCTCCCCATCTGCTTCAAGACGGCGACGAAAAACAACTGTTAGATTGGTTGCTCTCTCAACTAGAACACCCCCAGGAAATTCGTCTCAAGTTAGAGTATCTCTATGCTCATCCTACAGAAATTGGTTATGAGGAATTAGCTCTCAAAGATGGTCGAATTTTCGAGTTTTATTCTGCTCCCGTGCTTTCAAGTACAGGAACTTACTACGGCAGAATTTGGTACTACCGAGACATCAGTGAACGCAGAAAAGCAGAGGTAAAACAGCGTCAGACAGAAGAAAAATATCGCAAATTGGTAGAGTCGGCGGGTGATGCCATCATTGCCATAGATGCCTCAACAGGAATAATCCTGGAAGCCAATCAGATGGCAGAAAATATTTTGGCGAGAACCAAGGAAGAAATAATTGGTCAGCATCAAAGTTTGATCATACCTGAACAACAACTAGAACAATATGTTGAGGTTTTCAATCAAAAGATAGAAGACGGTGGTGTATTTAAAGTTGAACTAGAACTATCTAGCGAAGTTGGCTATTTAGTACCTGTCGAGGTAAGTGCCACGGTGGTAAATGTCCAGGGTAAGAAAATTATCCAGGGAATTTTTCGCGATATTAGCGATCGCAAGCAGACGGAGATGGTACTCAAGCGAGCGAAAGAAACGGCTGAGATTGCTAATGGTGCTAAAAGCGAATTTCTGGCCAATATGAGCCATGAGTTGAGAACACCTCTCAACGGAATTTTAGGATACGCTCAAATTCTGCAACGAGAACCTCTTCTAACTCCTAAGCAGCAAGAGCAAATAGGAATTATTCAGCAGAGTGGCAAACATCTTTTGACCTTACTTAATGACATTTTAGACTTGTCCAAAATAGAAGCGAGGAAAATGGAAATTGAGTTAAGCGATATCCTTTTTCCCTCTTTTTTGAAAAGCATTGCGGAAATATTTCGCATTAGTGCTGAACAAAAAAATATTTCTTTTAGTTATGAAATAATTTCACCCTTGCCGGAAAAAGTAAGGGGAGATGAAAAAAGATTAAGGCAGATTTTGATTAACCTGTTAGGTAATGCTATCAAATTTACCGAGACTGGTGGAGTTAGCTTCAAAGTTGGCTACCTCAACTATTTTGAAGAGTCTATTCAAGAAGAAATAACTACTATATTATCTTCAGAAACAGAACCAGTTGCAGTTGAGGAACTTCGTTTCATTGTCGAAGATTCGGGCATTGGCATCGCCTCGGAGCAACTAGCAGATATATTTTTGCCCTTCCATCAGATTAGTGAATCTCGCCCTAAGTTTGAAGGAACGGGTTTGGGATTAGCAATCAGTCAAAAATTAGCCAAGATGATGGGCGGTGAAATTAAAGTAAAAAGTGCTCCAGGTCAAGGCAGCATTTTTTGGCTAGATTTAGATTTACCAGCAATTTCTCCCTCACTGACACTTCCTACAGTGGTCACAAACAAGATCGTTGGGTTAAAAAAGGAAAAGTATCGGGTGCTAGTTGTGGATGACAGATGGGAAAATCGCGCGTTTTTGGTTGATTTGCTTTTACCGTTAGGATTCGAGGTGGCAGAAGCTACCGATGGCCAAGACTGTCTAAGACAAGCTCTTGAAATTAAGCCAGACGTAATCTTGCTCGACATGGTAATGCCAGTTATGGACGGCTTCGAGGCTACCAAAAGGCTACGGCAGTTGCCTAGCCTCAGGGAGATTGTGGTTATTGCTACTTCAGCAAGTGTCTTCGCCTATAGCCAACAGCGGTGTTTACAAGTAGGCTGTAACGACTTTATCTCTAAACCAGTGCAGACTCAGAAGCTTTTGGAAAAGCTTCGCCTGCATTTAGACTTGGAGTGGCTATATGACGAATCAAGCCCAGGGAGTCCTCCCCTAGAATTTACCCCTACTAAAGTAGCGGGCAAAATACCATACCTAACTAATCAAAGCTCCTTTATCCCTCCACCGCCCAACATAATTTCTGCATTGCATGAACTGGCAATGATGGGTGATATCAGAGGGATTCAGGAGCAAACTCATTTAATTGAAAGATTGGATGAGCAGTACCTACCTTTTGCCAACTGGCTGCGTCAACTGGCAAAAGGCTTCCAAGAAAAACAAATTTTGGAATTTGTTAGAAAGTATATGACTGCAAATGAATGACTGTTGAACCTGCTGACAAAAATACTATTCTCATTGTCGATGACAATCCCACCAGTTTAAGGGTGCTGTTCAATTTTTTAGTGGATGCCGGTTTCCAAGTCCTAGAGGCTCATGATGGTAACAGCGCAATTGAGCTGGCAACAAAAGTGCGTCCTGATTTAATTATCTTGGATGTGATTATGCCAGGAATTGATGGGTTTGAGACTTGCCGCCGCTTAAAAGCTTGTCAGTCTACCCAAGATATTCCCGTAATGTTTATGACGGCACTTTCTCAGACGGCGGTAGTGGTTAAAGGCCTAGAACTAGGAGCCGTTGATTACATTATTAAACCAACTCAGCAGGAAATAGTTGTTGCTCGCCTCACAACTCACTTGACGCTTCAGAAGCTAAGACACAATTTAGAAGAACAAAATGCCCAGCTACAGCTAGAAATTCAACAGCGTCAGCAAGCAGAATTAGCCCTGCAAGAAGCGAATCAGAAGCTCAAACGCTTGGCAACTTTAGATGGTTTGACCCAAGTCGCTAATCGACGTCGATTTGATCAATACTTAAGTCAAGGGTGGAACATCTTAATCAGAGAGAAGTTACCACTATCTTTAGTAATGTGTGATATTGATTTTTTTAAGCTTTACAACGATAACAACGGTCATCAAGCGGGAGATAAGTGTTTGCAGCAAGTTACCAGGGCAATTCGGCAAGTTGTGAAGCGGGCAGCTGATTTAGTAGCTCGTTATGGAGGAGAAGAATTTGCTGTGATTTTACCCCACACTAATAGCAAAGGAGCGCTCAAAGTTGCCGAGCAAATCCGCGCTTCCATCAGAGAAATGTCTATTCCCCATCGACAATCTCCTGTCAGCCAATACGTTACCCTCAGTTTGGGAGTTTCCAGTACAATTCCTAGTTTAGAATCATCTCCCGAAATGCTAATTGCCGCAGCTGATCAGGCACTTTACCAGGCTAAGCTGTCCGGACGTGATCGTGCTATTTTTGCCCCTACTGCTGCTCTCGAAAACCAGGATGTGAGTGTCAGAGAGTCCACTACTAACAGTAGTACAGTGGCTTCCCCTCGAAAGATGATTTAGATATGGCTCTAGCAGTGTTTTCGTGATTGATGAGATACTAAGCTGTTGTTTTGAGCGAAGAAGGAAGAGATAGTAGTCGAAGTTATGTACTCGACAAGGGGCAACAACCACTATATTTAGCTTAACTCTCTAGCTGAACCCAACTGATGAACTATCCTGATACCAGTTTATTCAAATGTATATACTCATTTATCCGGCAAAGAAAGCCGTATGCCAATGAGTGACGAAAATTTCTATCAAGGAGATATTTTAATTGTTGATGATAACCCCACTAATTTAGGAGTTCTTTTCAACTTTTTAACGGATTCTGGTTTCAAAGTCTTAGTAGCTCAAGATGGTGAAAGTGCACTACAAAAAGCTGAATTAGCCCATCCAGATCTGATTCTTTTAGATATCATGATGCCGGGAATGGACGGATTTGAAACCTGCCGCCGTTTGAAAGAAAAAGACCATATTCAAGATATTCCGATAATTTTTATGACTGCGCTGTCAGAAACAGCAGATAAGGTTAAAGGTTTTAAGCTTGGGGCGGTAGATTACCTGACTAAGCCAGTACAACAGGAAGAAGTAAGGGCCAGAGTTACAACTCACCTCATGCTCCGCAATTTACAAAAGAAATTAGAAGAGCAAAATTTACAATTGCAACTAGAAATAAAGGAGCGCCGTCAGGTAGAGGAATGTTTGCGGCAAGCGGAGGAGAAATATCGTACCATCTTTGAAAATGCTACCGAGGGCATTTTTCAGGCTAGTCTGGATGGCCGCTACATCACGGCCAATCCTTCGTTAGCAATTATTTTTGGTTATGATTCACCGGAAGAATTAATCTCTAAAGTTACCGATATCTCTCAGCAAGTTTATGTAGAACCAACACGGCTTGATGATTTATTAGCCTTAATGCAAAGAGAGGATAAATTGAGTGAAGTCGAGTCTCAGGTCTATCGCCAAGATGGTAGTGTTATTTGGATTTCCGAAAATATAGATGCTGTTAGAGATGACAACGGTACTTTGCTCTACTACGAAGGAACTGTTGCCGAAATTACAGAACGCCGACGGGATGAGGTAGCCTTAAAAAAGGCGAGAAAACAAGCAGAACTTTTATTGCTCAACATCTTACCCCAACCTATTGCTGAGCGTTTGAAAAAAAGTCACAACACAATTATTGCCGATAGTTTTGAAGCGGTAACCGTCTTGTTTGCCGATTTAGTTGACTTTACGGAGTTTTCTAGCCAAACCTCCCCAACAGAACTAGTAGAAATTCTCAATAGAATTTTCTCTAAGTTTGACCGATTAGCCGCTAAACATGGAGTAGAAAAAATTAAAACAATTGGTGATGCCTATATGGCTGTTGCTGGTTTACCAAAACGCCGACCTGATCATGCTCAAGCAATAGCTGAAATGGCTTTAGATATGCAAAAGGTAATTGTCCAATTCAACAAAGAGAATATTAGTTCTTTTAAATTAAGAATTGGCATCAATAGTGGTCCCGTTGTGGCTGGAGTAATTGGCATCAAAAAATTCAGCTACGATCTGTGGGGTGATACGGTTAATATGGCTAGTCGTATGGAGTCCCACGGTTTACCGGACTACATTCAGTTAACAGCTGATACCTATAAGCTTTTACGCAATCAGTATTTATTAGAGAAGCGAGGTTCGATTGAGATTAAAGGGAAAGGAGCTATGACTACTTATTTTCTTCGCGATCGCAAGGGAAAGTCAAAGGCAAGGGAGTAGTGAGTAGGGAAGGATTTTTCAGAATCTCCCCCATCTCTCCTACTCCCTTCCTGATCCCCGTAAAGTAAATCTTCTAACCTACCTAGAGTGACCTGTGCTAATATCTGTAAAGGTTCTTTAAACTAAGATCACCAATGGGCAAGGTTCTGGTGTTAAATGCCTCCTATGAACCGCTCAACATCACTAACTGGCGAAGAGCGGTTGTCTTGTTGCTCAAGGGGAAAGCGGAGCAAATAGAGCATAATGGCAAATACATCTATGCAGAGTTACCCCTCCCTACGGTTATTCGACTTCGCCACTACGTTAGGATTCCTTACAAAGAAATTCCCTTAACCCGCCGCAATATCCTGCACCGAGATAGTCACTCTTGTCAGTACTGTGATTATACAGGGGATGATTTAACCATAGATCATGTGATTCCTCGTTCTCGTGGTGGCAAAGATACTTGGGAAAATCTTGCCACAGCCTGTGTCCGCTGTAACGTCAAAAAAGGCAACCGTACTCCCAAAGAAGCTAGCATGAGCTTACGCCATCAGCCTCGTAAACCCCACAGTAGCCTTTACTTTGAAGTTGCTAAACATGTTAAGGGCGGACTGCATCAAGAGTGGCGTAAATACGTGATCGGTGTTTAAAAATTCTTTTATTAGACCCAGCTAAATTAACCTTCCTATGCAAGAAGTTTGGATTGCCGATACCGATAGCAGACGCAGCATAGCGAGTATTTTGGATTATAAATTACACAAGCCTCAACTTGGCACGAAGGGGAAAATCCCAAAATCTAACATCTAAAACCTAAAATCTAAAATCGAGATGACCCTCTTTTTCTGATTTAGCTCTCGATTTATCTAAACTTTTTCCGAAATTAACATGCCCTAGAATTTGATCAGTTCACAATCGCCTCCGGTAGTGGTGCTTTGCGCCAATCGCCTCAGAGTAGTAAGCTTTGTGTCCTATCCGCTCTAAAATAGAAGACTCAACTATCTGACCAATCACCACTGGTGAATTGTCACTGTCCTTAAACTTCAAGTGACTACCTTCTTTATATGAGTGCGAGAACACTGTTTGATAAAGTCTGGGACTTACACACCGTCGGGACTTTACCCTCCGGTCAAACTCAGTTATTTATTGGTTTACATTTAATCCACGAAGTTACTAGTCCCCAAGCCTTTGCCATGCTGCGGGAGAGGGGACTCAAAGTACTATTTCCCAAACGTACTGTTGCGACAGTAGACCACATCGTTCCTACCGAAAACCAAGCGCGTCCTTTTGCTGATGTCCTGGCAGAAGAGATGATGCAAGCTTTAGAAAAAAGCGCCCAAGAGTTTAGTATTCGTTTCTATAATATCGGTTCCGGCAATCAAGGCATTGTTCACGTCATTGCACCGGAACAAGGGTTAACCCAACCCGGTATGACTATTGCCTGTGGTGACTCTCATACCTCTACTCACGGTGCCTTTGGTGCGATCGCTTTTGGTATTGGTACTTCCCAAGTTCGGGATGTCTTAGCTTCCCAAACCCTGGCCCTATCTAAGCTAAAAGTTCGCAAAATTGAAGTCAACGGCAAATTACGTCCCGGAGTTTATGCCAAGGATGTCATTTTGCATATTATCCGTAAGTTAGGTGTTAAAGGCGGTGTGGGTTACGCCTATGAATATGCTGGTACCACTTTTGAACAAATGAACATGGAAGAACGGATGACCGTTTGTAACATGTCCATTGAAGGTGGTGCTCGTTGCGGCTATATTAATCCCGATCAAGTAACCTTTGACTACCTTAAAGACCGAGATTTTGCCCCCAAAGCTGCTGACTGGGATAAAGCAGTGGAGTGGTGGACGAGCATCCGTTCTGACGAAGATGCAGTCTATGATGATGTAATTAGCTTTGATGCTGCTGAAGTTGCCCCCACTGTAACTTGGGGAATTACCCCAGGTCAGGGAATTGCCATCGATGAAGTAATACCTAAAGCCGATACTTTAGCAGAAAGTGAAAGAGCGATCGCCAAAGAAGCTTACCGCTATATGCAGCTTACCCCAGGAGAACCGATTCAAGGCACAAAGGTAGATGTCTGCTTTATCGGTAGCTGCACTAATGGTAGACTCACTGACCTACGAGAAGCGGCTAAATTTGCCCAAGGTAGACATGTAGCCGAAGGGGTGAAAGCCTTTGTCGTCCCAGGTTCAGAACGGGTTAAACAAGAAGCCGAAGCTGAAGGATTAGATAAAATCTTCCAAGAGGCTGGGTTTGAGTGGCGTGAAGCGGGGTGTTCCATGTGTTTGGCGATGAATCCAGACAAACTCCAAGGTAACCAGTTGAGTGCTTCTTCTTCTAACCGCAATTTCAAAGGTCGTCAAGGTTCTTCAACAGGACGCACTTTACTGATGAGTCCGGCAATGGTAGTGGCTGCTGCCCTCAAAGGTAAAGTTACTGATGTACGAGAATTGATGCTAGAGGAGGCAGTCTCATGAGTAGTGAAGTAAAAGTGGTTACTGGCGGCGGAATTCCCCTCAAAGGCAATGATATTGATACAGACCGCATTATTCCTGCTCGCTTTTTGCGTTGTGTCACCTTTGATGGTTTAGGAGAACAGGTTTTTGCCGATGACCGCACTCAAGCCAAAGGCGAACATCCTTTTGACCAACCTCAGTATCAGGGTGCCAACATTTTAGTTGTTAACGGTAACTTTGGCTGTGGTTCCTCACGGGAACATGCCCCCCAAGCACTAGCTAAGTGGGGTATCCAAGCTGTTGTAGGAGAGAGTTTCGCTGAAATATTTTTTGGCAATTGTCTGGCAATGGGGATTCCTTGTTTAACAGCCAAACAGGAAACTGTCAATAATTTGCAAGAAGAATTAACAGAAAATCCTCAAGTTCCCATAACAATAGATTTGGAAGCAATGGAAATCTATTGTGGAGAGTCGGAGTATCCTATCTCCCTAGCAGACGGCCCGAGGCAAATGCTATTGACAGGAACTTGGGATAGTTGTGGACAATTAGTTAATCAAGTTGAGCAAGTTAGGAAGACTGCGGCTAAGTTGCCCTATCTAGCTTGGGCTTAACATTTTGGGGCGGGGTTGGGCATCTAGTCCACCCCTGCTTGCTTTAGACTAAGCTATCAAGGTTGTTAATATAGTCGATATAACCCATCCAATTATCAAAGATACTATCTAAATTCTGATTACCTTCTGTTGACAAAAGCTCTCGAACGTTGGGATTTTCCACTCCCTCCTCAACTAGTCCTGCATTGATGTCACTAACAAACTCATCCAAGGTATAAGAAACCTGACCTCCAGAACAAGCCACAGCAGCTTCATCAGGCAAGTCTAGCCATAGTGAGGCATCAGGGCAAGAATTAAGATGTTGGTTAGTCTGCTCCCCTTTCATAGAATACCCCTAAGTTCTTAAACAGCTTAATATAGCTTCTATCTTACTGATTTGACCACTGACTGAAGGGATACTGGGCTAAATTAACATTAAAATATCTGGGGTCATCAGAAACTTCTTTGTCGATCCAGTCTGGTAGTTCAAGGACTTGCTGTTCGTCAGTTAGTTCGACTTCAGCTAAAATTAGTCCTTGGTTTTCTCCTGCGAATTCGTCCACTTCCCAAATTAAACCGGCAAAATTAATTTTGTAGCGGGTTTTTTCAATTAGCGGAGGTTGGCACAAATTATCTAACATGGTTTGAGCATCGTCGATGGGGATGGGATACTCAAATTCTTCCCTAGAAAAACCTTTTGTTAAACCTTTAATGGTTAGATAAGCTTGATTGCCGACCAAACGAACTCTCACAGTGCAGCCATTGTTGGTGGGAATATAGCCTTGACGATAGATAGTCCCTATCGCCAGGTTTCGCCACTGTTGACCTTTGACTAGAAATTTTCGTTCTATTTCAATTGCCATAGCAAAGTATTGGTTAAGGATTGACCTGAGGGATTGTACTGTATTTTTAGGGTTTGATACCTAAAAACATGATGCCCAAGACCTTGCTCTTATCTGTGAGGTGTTCGCCTGCATCCTAGGGAGTAAAGGTATCGGTAAAATCTAAGCAGCAGTAATTGGACATTACTTATCTATGATTGGAAATTTACCTCATATTAATGAGCTACGTGCGCGCCATACCGGCTGGGATAAGCCGACTCCGCAAAATCTCAAAGACATTGGTACTATTGAGTTTTTCTGGCGAAACTTATTTGAAGCAATTTTTCATCCTAGTCAAGATAACTGGGAGGAACGTTGGCAACAGCTGCGTGAGCTAATTCTTGAAAGGTGTCCTAACAATGATGAGCGTAATACAACCCTTTTGTACCTAGAAAATGTTAAGAACTCAATTAAAAACAAGGAAGACTGGACAAAAAACTGGAAAACCGTATTGATTTACTTGGAAAATTGTAGAGACTGGGCCAGAAAGTCGATTATTAGATCCTGATCATCCCCAATGGTATAACTTACTATACCTTTGGGAAAATCTTGGTAACAGGTGGACTGCTAGAACTCAGTCTCAAACAAGGGATTACCAATCAACAATCTTGAAATACAAAATGATATCAGGCTAGATCAGTTTCTCTATTATAGAGTAAATAACTAGGTTAAAAATTGCCAAACTTAACTAATTTAAAGTAAAATTAAGTAATGTAGCCGGTATGTTTGAAAAGTTATCTGATCGCGCCGTCAACCAGTCTTTTGAGCGTCAAGATCAATCGCAGCTAAATCCTCGGCAAATAGCACTCGCAGAAATTATCAAGCAATATCGAGAGCATCCCCAGACTTTAGTATTATTACGCGATCGCGCCGAGCAAGATCCTGATGAGAAGGTGCGGGAGTTTTTAGTCCAACAGCTAGCTAGTGGCTGGAAAGACGATCCGAATACTTTACCCTGGCTAAAAAATCGCATTCAATCAGAGCGGAGTCCTGAGGTAGTCAAGGCATTAGTACAAGCATTAGCCAGAGGCTGGAAAGACGACTTAGCCACTTTAAATTGGTTCAAAACTTACTCTCAGTATAGCCAAAATCCGATCGTGCGAGCAGCCGCAGTGCAAGCATTAGCTAGGGGCTGGAAAAATGAATTTAATGTCTTTGAAATTTTGTGCAAATGTGTTTTTGGCGATCCCTTTGAGCCTCACGATGACGTGGGAGTTAACCCTCGCCAAGCAGCGCTAGAGGTAATTGTTGAGCAATATCGTGACTCTCATCAGACAAGAGAAATACTAGAGGATCGTGCCGAGAAAGATCCAGATCAGCAAGTGCGCGAGTTTGCCAAGGAGAAATTGAAACAGTTTGCCTAAAATATCCTGGATATCTGCCGAGAGAGTGAATAATTTAGTAATAGGGGAGTGCTTACCCGTTCAATTTCGCTTCATGCAGTAGTCATTTGACTACTGTGTACAAATATGTAGGAAAGATTTTTAATTTATGAAAGCCGTTGTTATTAATAAGTATGGCTCTGCTGAGATTTTGCAATACACAGATGTTGACATGCCTCGACCTCAGTCTGACCAACTGTTAGTCAAGGTTTATGCTAGCAGCGTCAACCCCATTGACTGGAAAATTAGAAGCGGCATGCTTCAATTGATAACGGGTTATGACTTCCCCATCACTCTAGGATTTGATATTGCCGGAGAAGTGATAGAGGTGGGTGAATCTGTCACTCGCTTTCAACCGGGAGATCAGATTTACGGCTACCTCGATACAACGCCGGGAGGTGCCTATGCTGAGTACGCCACTATCTCAGAAGGGGTAGCATGCCTGAAACCTAACAATATGTCCTATGAAGAAGCTGCTGCTGTACCCTTAGCAGCATTGACAGCCTTACAATCTTTGCGAAACCAAGGAGAAATTTTACCAGGACAGAAAGTATTAATTAACGGTGCTTCCGGCGGAGTCGGTAGTTTTGCTGTGCAAATTGCTAAAGCTTTGCATGCTGAAGTGACAGGAGTTTGTAGTGGAGCAAATGCTGAATTAGTTTCCTCTCTAGGTGCTGATCGAGTTATTGATTACACCACTGCTGATTTTACTCAGGAAATAGCTCAGTACGACATTATTTTTGATGCCGTGGCGAAACAGTCTTTTTCTAGTTGCCAAAAAGTTTTGAAAGCCGACGGTATTTACGTTACGACCTTACCCAAACCTGAGAGTGTGCTGCAAAGTATTCTTTCTTTTGTTTTACCAGGTCAACAAGCAAAGATTATTTTAGCCCAATCTAATGGTCAGGACTTGGCATACCTGACAGACTTAATTGAGGCGGGTAAACTTAAGTCTATTATTCAGGAAACTTATCCTCTCCCGGAAGTAGCTGCTGCTCATATAACTAGTGAGCAAGGGCATGTAATTGGTAAGTTGGCGATTAGTATTGCCTAAACCGTGCGGAAAATCCCCTGATTAATTATGGGACTTACGCAAAGGGGTGTGGGGTGTACTGACATTGTGCACCTCATCACCGAAATACTTCCCCAATAGAAATATATAGTGGAGCCATACTCTGTTCTCATGTATCGAGAAGAGACGGATTTACTGCCTTTGTAACCTTCTCATCTCTTCCTGCACCCCCACCGCAACCTGCAAAGCTTGGTCGAGAACCCTTCCATACTCATTAGCTTGGTCACTTAGCTGCAATGCCGTCAAAGCCGTGAGATTACTAGTAAAAAGCTGAGGATGATTAGTAATAAAGTTCTTATTTTCTCTAAGAATTCTTTCTGTTCTCAAGGCACGCACCAAATCAGCTTTCATCTCTCCGAGAGCTTGAATTACCTTATCTCGCTGACTCAGACCAATACCTTTATTACCAGCTTCTTCCAATTGGTCGTTGATATCTACCGCTTTAATCACTGCACTGTATCGATCAACTTCTCTAACCAGCCGTCGAACTGATTTAAACCTTGGCCATAAAAATAGAGCTAGAGCTAATTTGATCAGGAAATCACCTGGTTCTTTTGGTTTCTCAGCCAAAGAGAAACGTCTGACTCGATCCGGACTCTCACCAATTAAACTGGTCAAGTAGTCTTCTGTAATCACCAAGTCCTGCAAATCAGGTCGCATAGCCATGTTCCTATGATACCGAGTTTCCTCTCTCTGCTCTGCCTAAGGATTGCGGGTTACCACAGTAGGGGCAAGAACTAAGACTAGAAGCTTTAAGATGCCTCATTCTGTTTATATTGACATAGGTAGGACTTACGCAGTGAAAAGAAAAATCAACCGCCGACTTCTGCAAGAAGCCTAAATGAATAGAAAAGGAACTTTTCTATAAATCATCCTTTTCTTTAAAATCCTTTACTTTTTCTTGATAATTCTTAACATATTAGTGTTATATTGCTCACATCTTTTAGTTTTACGTGCTTTATCAAAACTTCTCTTTTCTGTCAACGCTCCAGATGTTATATTTGCAGTGAAATAGTTACTGTTTTCTTGCAAAAGGAGAAGTAAAAATAATTGTAGTCAAATAGAGAGGAGGTTATTGTCAATGACCAAGCAACAATACCGCCTGCCTCTTGCACTCTTTACGGTTAGTCTGTTCTTACCAATATTTCTCCTCACTAACCAACCAAGCCAGGGACAAGAGTCATTAGAGGTAGTTACCCAAACTCAAAGCTCACCTATTCCCTCTAAAGTTAATGTAACCTTCAAACCTCCAGGTAAAAGTAAACCTGACTATACAGTAGGAGGGGCATCCCGTGACAGTGGCAGATGTCCAGAAGATGTCAGAGATTTTAGTCCTACCCTGACGGGTTTAATGCCAGATAATCAACAAGGCTTAAGTGTCGCAGAACGCCCCACTTTCTTTGTTTATGTTCCGGCAACAGATGCTAAAAAAGCTTTTTTTAGCATCAAAGATAAAAACGAGGACTATTATTACCAAACAAGTGTATCTCTACCTAGTACCCCTGGTATTATTAGCTTCCAACTACCAGTAGATGCTCCTGTCCTAGAAATAGGTAAAGATTATGATTGGTCTTTTGTCATGATTTGTGGACAAGCTCTCAGACCAGGTGATCCCGAGGTAAGAGGAATAGTCAAGAGAATTGAGCAGACTCCCGCCTTAAAAGCTAAACGAGAGAACTTGTCACCTCTAGAGATAGCTGCTACTTACGGGAATGAAGGTGTTTGGTTTGACACCCTAGCAACTATTGCTCAGTTAAGGCGATCGCAACCCAGCAATCAAGCCTTAGTTTCTACCTGGGAAGAAATTCTCAAATCTGTAGGACTAGAAGAAATTGCCACTGAGCCATTATTATAGAATTCGTTCTGGGGTGCCAGAAACCAACTTGCTTTCCAGGTGTCTATATAGTTGGAGGGCAAGGCTATTCTCCTCCAGTTAAGATATCTAATTCTGGCTCTCAGTGATACATGTGGTCAAGCCTAAGAAAGAAAATTTGGCAATGGCGAGGGATCGTAACTACTGCAACAGCTGTCGCAGGTTCTGTTATTGCTGTCAACTCAACAGGACTGTTCCAACTAGTTGAGTGGGCTACCTTGGATCAGTTTTTTCTACTGCGTCCCCAAGAACCCATAGACCAAAAAATTGTTATTATCGCGATTAACGAGGCAGATATCAATCAAGTTGGGGATTGGCCAATCTCTGACGCTGTCCTAGCTCAAGTACTGACAAAATTAAAAGCCCAACAGCCAAGAGTAATTGGTCTTGATCTTTATCGCAATTTGCCCGAACCACCCGGACATCAAGAATTAGTAGAGTTGTTCAAATCCACACCCAATTTAATTGGTGTTGAAAAAGCCATTGAACCGAAGATTGAGTCCCCACCAATTCTGCAAAAACTTGACCAAGTGGCGGTAGCAGACTTAATTTTAGATGCTGATGGTAAGGTGCGTCGAGGCTTAGTATCTAGTGAAACTAATCAAGACCAAATTCAATTAAGTTTAGGCGCAAGCTTAGCCTTAATCTATTTAGAAGCAGAAGGCATCACCCCTAAGACAATTGACGAGAGCAAAGGTAAGTTGCAGTTAGGTCAAGCCATCTTTACTGCTTTCCAAGAAAATGATGGTGGCTACGTCAATGCTGATGCGGGGGGTTATCAAATCCTTTTAAACTATCGAGGAGTGCAAGATAAGTTCCTCACCTTCTCCCTGACAGATGTCTTAGAAAATCGGCTACCAGAGGATTCACTCAGGGAACGGATAGTCTTGATTGGTTCGACGGCTCATAGTCTCAATGATCTGTTTCGCATTCCTTACAGTAGCAGTTTATTCAACTCTCCTCAGCTCTCTCCTGGCGTGGTAATTCATGCCAATTTAGCTAGTCAGATTGTCAGTGCGGCAAAAGAAGGGCGACCTTTGATTAAGACCCGCAGGCGACTGCTAGAGTGGCTAAGGGTTGTTTGCTGGTCTTTTGGGGGGGGCGCAGGGACTTGGTTATTACTGCAAACAAAAACATTCAAACAAGACCCTTCCCTGAAATGGAAAGCTCTCACTCTTGGTGTGGTCTTAGCAGGGAGTATGAACTTAGCTGGTAGCTATCTGGCATTTCTAGAAGGCTGGTGGCTACCTGTAGTTAGTCCTTTCCTTGCCTTAACAGGTTCTGCACTAGCGATCGCTATTCAGCATAGCCTAGATTTGCAAAGGGCAAATGCAGACCTAGAAATTTTACTAGAGACTTCCGCTACCCATGCTGATGAACTTCAGAATGAGTTGCGCCACCAAGCCTTAGAAGCCGTCTGGGAAAGCGAGAGAAGACTCGCTCAATTCCTGGAAGCTGTGCCAGTAGGTATAGTTGTAATTGATACTAGGGGCAAACCCTACTTCATTAACCAAAAAGCACGGCAATTACACGGTAGGGAAGAAGGAGACAGTAGCCAGCCTCAGAGCAATGCAGAATTTGGTCAGTTTTACCTTGCTGGTACTAATTTGCCCTATCCATCTGATAATTTACCCAGTCAAAGAGCTTTAAGGGGAGAAAGTTTTTCTGTTGATGACATAGAAATTCATACAGGAAACAAAATTATTCCCATTGAGGCTTGGGGAACACCCATCTATAATGAATCCGGCAAGGTAGCCTATTCAATTGTTGCTTTTCAAGACATTACAGAACGTAAAAGAGCCGCCTTAGAAAGGAAAAATTTTACCAATCAGATTTTGCAAATCAACTTAGCTTATGAAAGATTTGTGCCTAAAGAATTTCTACAACTTTTAGATAAAAAAACAATTCTCGATGTCCAATTGGGCGACCAAGTACAGAAAAATATGTCAATTTTGTTTTCCGACATTCGCTCTTTTACTACTTTTTCGGAAAAAATGACACCCTCAGAAAATTTCCAGTTTATCAATACCTATTTATCTTGCATGGAACCAGCAATTGTTGCCAATCATGGCTTTATTGATAAATACATTGGTGATGGACTAATGGCTCTATTTAGTGGAATTGCCGATGATGCCGTTAGAGCAGGAATCGCCATGTTAACGAATCTTGCTGAATATAATCACAGCAGGCAAATGTTGCAACTTGAACCAATTAAAATTGGCATTGGTATTAATACTGGTTCTCTGATGTTAGGTACTGTTGGTGGTAAATCTAGGATGGATGGCACAGTAATTAGTGATGCCGTTAATTTAGCATCTCGTCTAGAAGATTTAACCAAAAAATATGGAGTATCTTTACTAATTTCTCACCATACTTTTGCTTGCCTACAAAACCCAACTGATTATTTGCTACGCTTCATCGATCAGATTACAGTCAAGGGGAAATCAAAACCTGTGGCAGTCTTTGAAGTCTTTGATGGAGATGAACAAAAACTTAAAGATGGCAAGCTAGCGACAAAAGGAATTTTTGAAGAAGCTTTGTTTCTATTCCACCAATGCCGATTTTGGCAAGCCACACAATTGCTGAAAGATTGCTTACGTATTAATCCCAAAGATAAAGTTGCTCAAATTTATTTAGAACGCTGTCAAAAGAACTTAATACCAATTCACTAATATTTCGAGTGATGGGGGAGCAGAGGGGCAGGGAGGATAATTTAAGTAATGAGTGATAATAAGAATATTGACTATTTATTACTTAGCTATGCGAATCCTGTTGTCTTTTGCCTTTAATTATCAATCAGCTTCAGCAGGAAAACTCCGACAAGAAGGAGAACTTAAAGCAGAATTACTCGGTAAAACTTCTGGAGAACGAGCAGTCAAAATAACTTGTCCCTCCGCGGTTTTCAGCCAACCTTGTACCTCTACAATTTGCCTAGTTGAAGAAAACCTAGAATTCCCATTACTAGTTACTCTTTCAGTATTATCACCCTCATTTTCCAGATTAACCCAGTTGGTAACTACTACCTCACTTTCGAGATTATCAGTAGGTTTAGGAGGTAAACCACCACGACCAGTTACGACAAAACTATTCCGTCTGGCCGCACTATTGGCACTACAACTACGGTCAACTTGTTTAGTTGCATCTACTAAATCAGAAGGTAACTCAGCTAAACCGCGACTGGGGTCAATATTTAACTGATTAATAATTACTCTCCCAGCTAAACCAAAGCGAGAACTAGCAGTGATATCACTCAGGGGTGTCCGCTTCGGGCGAAACTCAATGCCAAAAATGCCATCAGTAGTAATGTCAATATTGCCACCATCTCCCTCAAAAGCATTAGCAGCAATATCACTATTTTCTCCAGGCACAGCGATGATAAAACCAGCTTTAATCTTAATATCGCCACCATTACCACCAGCACCTTGAGTACCTGCTGTAGTAGAAATCTCACTATTGCGTCGCAATATTAAGGAATCATCGATACGCAAGATGATATCACCGCCATCTCCGGAAGCTGTTTCTGCCGTCAATCGACCTTGATTATCCAATAACAGAGAACCTGCCTCTACTTCCAAGTCGCCACCATCTCCGGTTCCATCACTGTTAACCGCAACTCTCGCCCCATCCCTGACAACCATCTCCCCAGCCGTGACAGCTACACTACCTCCATTACCTGTTGAGTTAGCAGCAGTATTGGCAAACAAACCACTAGCAGCACCATCGGTATCCAGATTTTCCGCCCCAAATTCAGCTGTGCGCTGCTCAAAATTGGCATCACTGCCAGCAACGGTTAAACTTTGATTAGCATTGACGTTAATTGTGCCAGCATCTCCACTACCGAAGGCAGAAGTAAGTAACTGTCCTCCACCGCTGACATCAACAGTATTAGCATTCACGCTGATATTACCGCCAGGGGATTGGTTAACGGTACGAGCACTTAAAACTCCACTATTTTCAACAGTGAGGGAATCAGTTCTGACATCAATATTGCCCCCTCTACCACTAAACTGACCCTCAGTACCAGAAAATAGTCCACTAGAGATACCATAAGTAGGACTGACCCCAGAAATATTAACTGTCTCAGCTTCGACTCTGATATTACCCGCATTAGCACCATCTGCCCTTAAAGGTACACCTAAGCTATTCTGTCCACTGTAGTAGTGAGCAACCACTCTATCTGAGGAAAGGGCAGTTCTGTAAAAAGCCACTTCATCAATTTGGCCACCGAAGGTTTGGTCATCAATGTCACGCCAACTACCAATTAAAAGATTGGGAGTTTCACCTTCAAATGGTCCATCATTATCACTACCATCTACTTGAAAGCCATCAACATAAATTCTGCTGACACCTCCGTTTCCATCTGCATCTCTTTCATAACCGGTAACGACATGATGCCAGCCTTCCCCAAACTCTACCGTACCCCTAGGACCACCCAGACCATCATTAAAGTAAGCCAAGTCAATAGAACCATCATCATCAAGTTCTAGTTGTAGGCTTTGACGTGTCTCGTTAGCACTGTGCATGCTGAAGTATATCTGCTCTCTTGGCGGTGAGTCATTCGGTCTAATCCAAGCTTCTACAGTAAAAGTTTGACTAGGAATATCTAACTCGGAACCAGCTGCTACCCGACCAACTTCAATTGCTCCCCTCTCACCATCAAAGTCTGCTGCGGCCCCAGACACCCCTGCTACTCCTGCTCTAGCATTTCCTCTGTAAGTGCCATTAAAATTACCAACGCTATCTACAGCAGTAAGACCACCAGTTTCATCAAGTCGCCAATAGGCTACAGGATTATCTGCTTGCACAGCCTCGTTGTAGCTAGCATACTGTGAGCCAGCAACTGCTGGTATATCTCCGAAGGTGCCAGTTTGTACCCTACCACCATTAGTAAGGGAAAGGGAGCGAGTGTAGATGTCAATTTTGCCACCGTTACCTGTAGCACCAGGTGCAACGCCACTGAAAATAAGAGCATCGTTGGTGACAACTACTGAATCTGTTGCCTCTACTAAGATATTGCCAGCATCAAAATCTCCAAAAGTGGAAGCAGTAATTTCTGCTTCATCTCTGACAATTAGCTGTCCAACTTCTAGTCTGACATTGCCTGCTCTGCCTTGCCCTTCCGTTGCTGCTTCTAAACTAGCTTGATCACTAATGGTGACTAGGGGGGCGCTAATGTGTATATTTCCTCCGTCTCCTAATCCTTCAGTTGCTGTTTCTAATTGGCTCTCATCATTCAGAAACAAGGTATTATGGGCAACTACCCTAATATTCCCTCCGTTACCTAGCCCTTCAGTTTCCGCACTCACTTCACTATCATTGTTGATGGAAATAAAAGGAGCCTCCAGGTAAATGTTGCCAGCTTGACCTGCTGCATCATCATCTAGACTACTTTCTACATCTGCATCATCAAGCAAGATGGTATTGCGGGCTATCAGTGTGATGTCACCACCCCTATTTTCTCCCTCTTCCCCCTCAGCTCTGGCCCTTAACTCGGCATCGTCAGTTATGCTGATTGAGCCTGCTTCGATATATATTTCCCCACCATTACCCCTACCGCTCTCATTAACCCGGGAGAGGATTTTACTTTCCCGACCGCGGCCTTCCCCACTAATTAAAACATCTTCCCTGGCAAAAATTCTTACATCACCCGCGTCTCCATCACCAATGGTATTAGATTGCAAATCACCACCATTGGTGAGCCGAACTGAACGAGCACGGATGATAATATCGCCAGCTTGACCTGCTCCTCTCTTTTCGATACTGCTGATGGCTGCAGTGGTGTTAGGTCTATCTGTGCTAAACTCTTCGCTGCTAACTCCATCAAAGGAAACTACATCCTCAGCTTCAATGGTAATTCCCCCAGAGGTTCCTGTTCCTTCCACCCTCGCTTGCATCTGAGCGCCATTGCTGAAAGATAAAGAGCCTGTTTTAATAAAAATGCCGCCACTATTACCTACAGCTCCTTCGAGAATCCGATTAACTAGACCACTACGCTGCTCCTGTCTGGTTCTTTCTTGGTTAGGACGCTCTGCAACCCCATCAAAAGAAACCGTCTCACGAGCAGTAATTCTAATCTGACCTGCATCGCTATTAACTCCAGCGGTGTTAGCCCTAATTTGAGCCCCCCTCTCACCTTTGAGCTTACCCGTTGTAATCTCAATGTCACCCCCTTGAAATCCTGTTCCTGCAACATTACTAATTAGGTAGCTTTCGTTGAGGGAAATTAAATCTTGAGCAAGCAGGGTAATATCGCCAGAGTTGCCAGAAGCAGAAGAAACATCAATGCGATCGCTAACTCTAATATCACCACGAGAATCAATCACCACATTCCCACTATTACCAAAACTACCAGAGGCATCGTTAGTGAAAATTGTACCTACATTAATCCTTCCTCCGGGTAAAGATGGGTCAGCTTGATACTGATTGCTTAAATAGACCATCCCATCTGGAGCATTGATAGCCACATTACCAATCTGGATATCAGCACTACTGCGTTCTGCTGCAACGGGATTAGCTGGCACTAAAACGTCAAAGACACCAGATAATCCTAAGGGAGAAATTTCTGCTGGGTTCATCCCGGCTCGCACATCTAGGGTTGGTTGTCTACTTCCGTCAATCTCAACCCTGGTTTGACCGTCGGAGAGGGTAATTTCCTCGGCGATAAAATCAACGGCTTCTGTTCCGGTAATTGTCACTTTGCCAAGGGCTACTTCACCCCCAGCTAAGATGTGCAAGGAAGCACCTTCATAACTATCAAATCTGACATCTCCAGAAGCACGAATGATTGGATCTCCTGGACTGGCTAAATTACCTAAAGAGCCGTCTAATTTCTCAATGCGAAAATTGCCCAAACTGTTATATTGAGCGTCTCCTCCTATCGTCTGGGGGGAACGCAACAGCATGTTTCCACCGGAGAAAAAGCCACTGTCTGGGTGATTGAGAACTGCAATATCTACTGCTCCGGAGCCTTCTAGCAGCAGTTGACCCCCAGCCGCAGCGATGAAGGGATTTTCTACACTGTCACGCACTATAAGGGAGTTTTCTGCCAAGAGGTTTAAATCTGAGCCAGCCCGTAGCTGACCTTCCAAGTTTAAATTTATCCCTGCTAAGGTTAAATCTTGCCCTACTTCTAAATTTCCGGTACTACTGATAGTTGAGTTAGGAGAATTAGAACCATACTGTAAACCAGGAGTAACATTCAGGGTTAAAAGTGGAGCAGCTTGGGGATCAGTAGCACTGAAAAACTGATTGTTGGCAAAAGTAAAACTGTTGGCAGTACTTGCCACAAAGGAGCCAGCTACATCTAAGCTAGCTTCAGAACCAAAGACAATGCCGTGGGGATTGAGTAAAAATAAATTAGCCTCCCCATCAACACCCAGGGTTCCCATAATCTCAGACAGGTTATTACCCGTGACACGAGAGAGGATATTTTCTACACCAGTCGGACTACTAAAATAAACCCGTTGCCCCTGATTAACATTGAATTCTTGAAAACTATGGAATAGATTAGAATCCCTTAATGCGCCACCATCGATACGGTCAGTACTTAAACCCCTTATCTGAGTATTTGGTGTGACAAGGGAACTTTCTGCTCCTAGGGTATTATCAGGAATGAGCTCGGCCAAGGCATCATTACCAGAACAAACGACCATCAAGCCTGTCAGGAGTATCATTCTAGCCAGCCTGGAATTGTGCCAGATGTTTAGGTACCAGTTCCAGTCTTTATTGCCTTTATTCATCTCCCTCCCTTGCTATCAACAGCTCAGTCAGTCTTTAGACTTACCTTGATTTCGGGTAAGATACCATTTCCCAATATTGATCCAATCATTTAAGATTCTAGCGTTAACGAACAAAGGCTCTTAGGAAGCAATCTTTTTGAAGCGCCACTTAATTGGAGGTTTAGCTAAGATTAGTTGCAGGTAGAAGCTCTTAAAATTCTGGCACCAGCATACATTAGGCAAACAGCACGTTAAGTTTTATGGTATTGGCGGCTGAAACACCTTTGCACAAAGGTAAGTATATCCTTGAAAATCAGCTCGGTGAAGGGTTTTTTCACATCACTTACCAAGCAACTAACACTGAATCCGGTCAAACAGTTGTCATTAAAACCCTTGCCGACAATTTATTGGAGCATTCAGACTTTGACCAATTCAGACGACAATTCTTTGAGCATATTCAACGCTTGAGCTGTTGTCATCACAAACACCTAGTACGTGTAATAGACTGGTTTGAAGACAAGGAACGCCCTTATCTAGTACTCGAATATGTTCTGGGGCAAACTCTAGCTGAGCTGGTTCAATCCCAGCTGCTACCAGCGAAAAAAGCTTTCAAATATATCCGCCAAGTTAGTGAAGCTCTCCTGGTGCTGCATCAAGCTGGAGAATTGCACCGGGATATTAGACCTCACAACATTATTAAGCGCCAAGACAGCGACGATGTAGTAATCTGCGAATTAGGTATTAGCTGTGAGTTCACAATTGGGTTCATGCAAACCCATGCCAGTCTAGTGGGTGCTGGATACACGCCTTTGGAACAGTATGACCCACAAGCTCAACGCACACCAGCAACAGACATCTATGCCCTTACAGCTACTCTCTATCACCTGCTGATCGGTTCTCCTCCCTTACCAGCAGCAGTTAGAGAGGCACTACAAAAATCTAGCAGAAGCAATGGCTTCACCACGAACGGGAGGAATCACCCTTTTCTTTCCCATTTGTCTAAAGGCGGTCCCAAACTTAGCCCAGCCCTAAAACCTTTATTTTCAAAAGGTTTAGCCCTCAGAAGAGAAAATCGCCCTCAAACAGTTGAAGCTTGGTTATCTCTATTACCTAAGCAGGAGATAGTTAACCTACCTCAGAGCAACCTGGCTCAGTATTTGGCGATGCCAAACCAAGCCAGTAAACGGCGAAAAGTCAACCTTCCCAAGGTAAAGAACGAACTGAGTGGTACTCAATTATCGTCGCCGCAGCAAAAGCCAATATCAGCCGCAATATCTAACCAGGACTTAGAAAGCAAAGTTAGGGTAAGAGAAAGTAAAAAGGTTCAACAAAACCCCAACCAGCAGGAGAGCAAGAGAAAGCCAAACACCCCGGCTAAGATACTCACACCTTTAAAATTTCTGCTGATGACTGGTGCGATCGCCACCTCAGCAGGAATAGGTTTTGGCTTTGCGCTGCGCCTCCACAGCACAAGCACACCAGGTTCAACACTACTGCATACAGAGCAATCCTTTCCTCCTCGCCGCAATTGGCCTGTCTCAGGAACGTAATCTTAGTGGAGAATTGAAAATTAGAGGGAACAGGGAATAGGCAATAGAAAATTTAGAATTTAGAATTTAGAATTTAGAATTGAAAATTGTCAATCTTCCTCTGCTCCCTCATCACCCCCATCTTTCTGCATTCTGAATTCTGAATTCTGAATTCTTTCTTCCCCCATCTCCCCTGCTTCTCCAGCTCCCCCTGCTCCCCATCTCCCCCTGCTCCCTCTGCCTCCCTATCCATACTCTCTTTCAGCATCATTTGTAACAATCAAGTTATAATTCTTTGCGTATGCTGATTAAGTTTTATTTATGAGCAATCCTGTACACGCCTTCTTTGTAGGCAGAGCATTCGCACAGGGGTTGAACGAGCTTGTCGAAGAAGCTTTGACCCACGTCTTGAGCGAAATGGGCAAATTTGACGCAGAACAACGCGATAAACTGCATCAATTTACTACTCAAGTTCAAGAGCGTGCTGAGCGTGAAACTGAAATGGCAATGGGTGGACGAACTACTACCCTCGTATCAGTTAACACTCAGCCAGTTGACCTGCAAGCCACAATTGATGAATTGAGGGCTGAAATTGCCCGTTTGCGTGCAGAGTTACAAACCTACCGCAATCAAACTACTTAGAACAGAACGTGCAATAGGCTTGTTAGTAAATTTAAGTGGCTTGTGGTTGTAGAAACTCGATGCACACTAAAAAACTAGCAATTATCCTGGAGATATCAGGGTGATTGAAGCATTTTTTCCTTATAAGCTGATTTTTTGAAAAACTAACTTGGAACCCAAGTGTCTGCTATTCCTAACGACTATGTCAACCTCAAGCCGAATGAGGAAAGCAAGCTGTCCATGCTCCCTTCCCAAGCTAAGGGAAATAAGAATAAATCATATCGCTGGAATCGCGAAAACTATTCCCGCAACCGCCGCTTTATCGATATTTGGACTTTCTTTCTCACCCTGTTAGCTCAGTTGTGGCTTAACAGTAAGCCTTGGAGTTATCCCGGCGGTATGACTGAGGCTAAGCAGGTCGCTAGACGCAAAGCTCAAGCAGTCTGGATTAGAGATACATTCCTCGACTTGGGTCCAACTTTCATTAAAGTAGGACAACTTTTTTCGACTCGTGCTGACTTGTTTCCTAGCGAGTATGTAGATGAACTTTCCAAGCTACAGGACAAAGTGCCGGCTTTCAGCTATGAGCAAGCTGAACAGATTATTCGGCAAGATTTAGATAAGTCGGTGACAGAACTTTTTCGCAGTTTTGACCCGATTCCTCTTGCTGCGGCTAGCTTAGGACAAGTCCATAAAGCCCAACTTCATTCCGACGAAGAGGTAGTAGTTAAGGTACAAAGACCCGGTTTACGGAAGCTCTTTACTATTGATTTACAGATCCTCAAAGGTATTGCACGTTACTTTCAAAATCACCCTGACTGGGGGCGGGGCCGAGACTGGATGGGCATATATGAAGAGTGCTGTCGCATCCTCTGGGAAGAGATTGATTACCTTAACGAAGGAAGCAACGCAGATACTTTTCGCCGCAATTTCCGCAGTTATGATTGGGTTAAGGTTCCCCGCGTCTACTGGCGCTACACTTCACCACGAGTTCTAACCCTTGAATATGTTCCTGGCATTAAAATTAGTCATTATGAGGCTCTAGAAGCAGCTGGTATTGACCGTAAATTAATCGCCAATCTTGGTGCTAGAGCCTATCTCCAGCAACTGCTTAACGATGGCTTTTTCCATGCTGACCCACATCCGGGGAACATTGCGGTTTCACCAGCTGGCTCCCTGATTTTCTATGATTTTGGCATGATGGGAAGGATTAAGTCTAATATTCGTGAGCAATTAATGGAGACGCTCTTCGGCATTGCGGAAAAAAATTCCCAGAGAGTAGTTACCTCCCTCATTGAGTTAGGTGCCCTCTCGCCAGTAGAAGATATGGGCCCAGTAAGGCGATCAGTTCAGTATATGCTGGACAATTTCATGGATAAGCCCTTTGAAAATCAGTCAGTAAGTGCCATCAGTGAAGATCTCTATGAAATTGCCTACGGCCAACCCTTTCGCTTCCCTGCAACTTTTACCTTCGTGATGCGTGCCTTCTCCACCCTAGAAGGTGTAGGCAAGGGTCTAGATCCTGATTTCAACTTTATGGAAGTGGCAAAACCTTTTGCAATGCAGATTATGACAAACGGCAACAGTCCCAACGGCAATAGCTTTATCAATGAAATAGGACGTCAGGCAGCACAAGTTAGCAGTACGGCTTTAGGACTACCTAGACGCATTGAAGATACTATAGATAAATTAGAACGAGGAGACCTGCGCATTCGAGTGCGGTCTATTGAATCAGAGCGGGTTCTGCGAAGATTGAGTAGTATTCAGTTGGGAACCAACTATACTTTGTTAATCAGTGCATTCACCTTGTCAGCCACTATTTTACTTGTCAATGGTAAGGTAGGATTGGCAGTGGTCGTTGCTTTAATGGCAACTGCTGCGGTGTTTGCCTTGATTCGCTTACTCAAAAGGCTAGACCGATTTGATCGTATGTTCTAACTCCCAAACTAGTTCTTGACGGCAGTAAACAATACTATGAAATGTCGCTTCACGGGTCTGACTGATCCGGGCCTAATCCGTGCGGTCAATCAAGATGACTACTACATCGATCCCGATGGGCGCTTTTTCGTGGTTGCCGATGGCATGGGGGGTCACGCTGGTGGACAAGAAGCATCTCAACTTGCCAAAGAGGCAATACTCGCCTGTTTGGGCGAACATTGGGACTCAAACGCCACATCAGAGGACTTACTAGAGCAAGCCATTAACGAGGCTAATCAGGCAATCATAGAGGATCAGCTCAGTCACCCTGAGCGCTCAGACATGGGTACTACAACGGTAGTAGTAATGTTTCGGCAAGATAAGTCTTGGCTTGCTCATATCGGAGACTCTCGTCTGTATCGATTAAGGAACTCAACCCTAGAGCAGATTACAGAAGACCACACTTGGGTGGCAAGGGCAATGAAGGCAGGAGATATTACCCCAGAACAAGCCAGGACGCATCATTGGCGTCATGTTTTATCTCAATGTTTAGGTCGAAAGGATTTGCCGAAAGTTGATGTCCAGAAAATAGATGTACAGCCAGGAGATCGCCTTCTTTTGTGTACTGATGGTTTGACCGAAGAACTATCCGATGACTTGATCGCAGAACGTCTACAGCCTAGTGTTGCAGGTGAGCAGTCCGCGTCCCTTCTAGTCGAAGCAGCAAAAGCGAAGGGAGGAAAAGACAACATCACTGTGGTGATTGTCGAAATTGCCACAACCCAAGCTGACTAAATTGCCTCAAATTACTCGTGTTCGTTCACAAAAACCTGAGCAGTGTACCGTTATTGTTTCTAATCTAGTGGTTGCTGTTTTTAATTTGATTGATAAGGGCAAAGCGGGAGAACCTAAGTCTTGCGCTTTAACCTTAGGGTCAACGTTGGTAGTATGTCACTTCAAGGTAAAACAGCTATAATCATCCGCAAGTAGGGCGTATATTTACACCGAAAGAGGCAAGATATTACCAGCTCTTATATAAGCTAAAAAACTTTCATAAAAATTTTCTTTAGTTATTGATCGTTAGTCTGCTGCCCTCATGAATCTTTCGATCCCAGCTAGTATAGCCAAAACTGACCACATTCTCATTGTTGACGATTCTCCCGACAACCTGTTTTTAGTACAAACTATTCTTGAAGAAGAAGGATATGAGATTAGTTTGGCAGAGGACGGTCTAATTGCCTTAGAGAAAATTAAACAGTCTCAGCCAGACTTGGTACTACTCGATGTGATGATGCCAGAAATGGATGGCTTTGAAGTCACCAAGCACATCCGCGAAGATCCCCTCTTGCCCTTTATTCCGATTTTGCTAATTACAGCTCATGATCAGCCAAGTGTAGCTCAAGGACTTGATACCGGCGCAGATGACTTTATTCGCAAGCCAGTGGCAGTAGACGAGTTGTTAGCGCGGGTGCGATCCCTGTTACGTTTGAAGCACAGTGTCGATGAACGTAATGAAATTGCACGTCAGCGGGAAGACTTTGTTTCACGCCTTACCCATGACCTGCGCACCCCATTAGTAGCGGCAGACCGGATGTTGTCATTATTCCAGCAGGGTGCTTTGGGGGAAATGCCACCAGCTATGCAAGAAGCAGTAGTAACGATGGCTCGTAGTAACAGCAACTTACTGAGCATGGTCAATACTTTGCTAGAAGTTTACCGCTATGAAGCAGGTCGCAAAAATCTTTGCTTCTCAAAGCTCAACCTTAAAGAAGTGATAGAAGAAGTAACCCAGGAACTTGCCCCTCTAGCAATGGAGAAAGGCCTCAATCTTAATCGTAAGATTGAAGAAAATGCTGGCTTAGAAGTCATGGGTGATCGTCTCGAACTACATAGAGTCTGCACCAATTTGATCGGCAATGCCATCAAATTTACTGATAATGGGTTAGTGGAAGTACGCCTCAAGAATTGTTGTAGCACAGGAAAATCCCAATCTTCTTGGGTGCTTATCGAAGTGAAAGACACTGGCTCAGGTATATCCTTAGAAGACAAAGCCATGTTGTTTGAAAGGTTTCGCCCAGGCAGCCATAGGCGCTCCGGTAGTGGCTTAGGACTGAATTTGTCTAAAATAATTGTAGAAGCTCACTACGGAACAATTGGCGTTAAGTCTGAGTTAGGCAAAGGTAGTCTGTTTTCGGTGCGCTTGCCCACTACTCGTTAAACCATTAGTTTTAATAGAACTTTTCAAATAAGGACTTAGGTTTTGAATGATCCCTACTTACAGCTTATAGATGAAATCGTACAAGCCACATTGCAGGGCAAAATAAGCTCCAAAGAACAAGTAAATAGAATGCTATTAGAAGGCATCAGCCGCGGCACCGGAGAAATCTTCGAGCGTGCTTTGGCAGAACGCCTCACTAATGCAGAACAGCAAATAGAAAATGTTTCCTCTCAATTCAAACAAGCTAAAGCAACGCGTGTCCTGAGGGCCCTAAAAACTATTAGTGGCGAATGGGAAAGGGTACAGGAGCAAAAGAGAGTCTCTCAAGTAATTACCACAGCAATTAGTACAATTACTACTGTGCCTTCCGCTGAGCGCCTTACTGCTTTAGTGCGAATAATTGATCCTAACCAGCAACAAGTACTTAATTTAAAGCAATTGGCTGAGCTAGCTGATAGTCTCAAGCAACAAGCCAAGCAAATAGCCGAACCAGAAACAGCCAAAGAGGTAGAGATGCTCTCTAACGGTATCAGTGCAGGCTTGGCAGACTGGCGGCGTTTAGAAGAATATTTAGTCAGCTGGATCTACGAGCAAAACTCAGGCAAAATAGGATTTGAAGGCTCTCCAGAACAGAGAGGGCCTTGGTCTTTGTGGGCAAAGCAGGTGGGTAGTCCGCTACCTCAGTCTCTCTTCGGAACCATTGCTTTCAATCAACCCCTTGACCAATGGGCAAAGCAACAGCCGGACTTGTCCCTAGCTAGCTGGGTTGAACTCGCGGTTCTCATGCAATGCTTGCAAAGGGGTTTGGTGACCTGGGCAGAGAAAATGGTTTATGACTCTAAGATAGGGGCAAAGCTGTCAATTTCTACTTTTATCGTTTTCGCAGTAGTGTGGTCCCAGTTAGCAAATGCTTTTAACCAAACCACTAGCATCTCTGAGGATCAAAGGTTAGTTGATAGCTGTTTCGAGATCACCATGCAAATTTTGCGTGCCTTTGCAGGAAGACAATATTTTCCTCTCTATGGTGGTGTCTTTGCTAGCTTAAATGGCAGATACCTACAAAATGCCTTAGAGTACCTGAATGAACCCTTGCAAAGAGTTGAGGTAACCCAAGCGAAAGCGCGGATTCTGACCTTATTAGGTTATTCTCTCCGAGCTCAGGCTCAATATGAGCGCTCTTACAAGTTCCACCAGCAAGCCTTAGAAACAGCTCGTGAGGCAGGCGATCGCTTATGTGAAATTGCCTCTTACAACCATCTTAGTCGTATCTGTGTAGCTCAGAAAAACTATTCCGAGGCAATTAGCTATTCTCAAAGAGCTTTGATGCTCTCCCGTCAAACTGGTGATAGCTTAGGAGAAGCTAATGCTCTAGCTAATTTAGGCTATAGTGAGGTTTTTCAAGCCGAAGGGCAAGCAGAGGTAGAAACAGGTGCTTATGAAAATGCCATTCACTACCTTGAACAAGGTCGGCAATTATTAGAGCGATTGGGTGACAAGCAGAGCCAAGCTCTTTGTTTAAGCAGTCTTGGCATTGCCCATGTGGTAATTGACAAACCTCTTGAAGCTATCTCTTACTTAGAACAAGGTTGGCAGGCTGCCCAGTTTTCTGGTGACTTATATCTACAGGGACTTAGCCTTTCCTACCTAGCTCAGGCTTTTTACAGTCTACAGAACATCGCTCAAGCTATCTACACCGGCGGTTTAGGAGCATACCTCCTTGAGCAAATCGGTTCCGAGGAGTGGCGTCAACCTGCTGGTTTGCTGACCATTTTGCAAGGTCAACTGGGTCAAGATACTTTCCAGACTAAATTAGCGCAACAGCGTCCTAAAATCATACCAGTCATTGGTGTTGACGGCTATGATTATATTCCTCAAATGCTAGAAAAATATCGAGATTCAATCTAGGTTGCGCTAACCTTAACTTTGTAGCAATTGACTCGGGTAAGGTTGCCTTTTCCGAATTAATATGACCCTCCGACAGAAAACACTACTGCTGATTGGTCTAACCCTCGCTGGTCTAATCGGTGTACTCTACGCTAGCCTATCACTAATCTTTCTAGTCAGTTTCGCTCAAATAGAAGAACGGAACGCTCAACGTAATATTCGACGCGTGCAACAGGCGGTTTTTGGCGAACTTGAAAGCTTGAAAGCCATAACAGCCGACTACGCAGAATGGGATGACACCTATGCCTTCATTGAGGATGCTAATGAGGAATACATTGACGAGAATCTCTTAGACGCAACTTTTGAGGGTCTGAAGCTTAATCTTTTTTTGTTTTTTAACAGCAAAGATCAGTTGGTTTTTGGTAGAGGCTTCAGTCTGGATAAGCAGCAGCAAACCCCTGTTCCAGAAACCTTTAAAAAATACTTAGCTAACAATAGCAGCCTGCTCAATCACCCAGACACCGAAAGTAGCACTACCGGCATAGTCATGCTGCCGGAAGGACCTTTAATGATTGCCTCCCATCCCATCTTAACCAGTCAAGAAACAGGGCCAATTCGCGGATCTTTAATGGGAGGTAGTTACCTCAACTCTCAAAAAATAAAAGCATTAGCTGAAATCACTCAACTCAATCTTAAACTCTATAAAGTAAGTGATAGTCAACTAACTGCTGAGTTGCAAGCCGTACTGTCTGAACTCGAAAAAAAAGCAACAAAAATCTCAGCGAGTAAGCATAAGTCTGGACTGAGTGTAAAAGAGTCTCCCATCAAAATTGAGCCTTTGAATTCAGATGTAATGGCTGGCTACACCTTGCTACCAGATATCGAAGGTAAACCGGCACTGCTACTTCAAGTGAACATCCCTAGAGAAATTTATCAACAAGGTCAGATTAGTCTTCGTTATCTGATTTTATCTCTCCTTATTGTGGGTATTGTCTTCACAGTAGTTACTCTGTTGCTCTTAGAAAAAATGGTGCTATCTCGCCTAGCAAATCTCAGCACTAACGTTAAGCGAATTGGCACTAGCTCTGATTTGTCACTGCGGGTAGCAGTAACTGGCAAAGATGAATTAACGAGTTTGGCAGAAACAATTAACTCGATGTTAGCGGCATTAGACATCTCCTCTCAAAACTTATTAATAGAAACAGAAAAAGTTGAGCGTCTTCTGCTTAATATTTTACCCGATTCAATTGCCAAGCGTCTGAAACAAGACACAGAAACTATTGCTGATAGCTTTGAAGAAGTAACAGTTTTGTTTGCTGATCTTGTGGATTTTACTAAACTTTCAGGAAAAATATCTCCTACAGAACTTGTTGGTTTACTCAATGAAATTTTCTCTAGATTTGATAGATTAGTAGAACGTTATGGTTTAGAAAAAATTAAGACTATTGGCGACTCCTATATGGTCGTAGGAGGCCTACCTGTTCCTAGACCAGATCACGCTGAAGCTGTGGCAGAATTTGCTCTAGCTATGCAACAGGAAATAGAGGAATTTAATCAGCTAGAAAACCAAAAGTTTATTATGCGAATTGGTATCAACACTGGGGCTGTTGTAGCTGGTGTGATAGGAATTAAAAAGTTTATTTATGATTTGTGGGGTGATGCTGTAAATATAGCCAGCCGTATGGAATCTCACGGTATCCCCGGCTATATTCAAGTTTCAAGCAGTACTTACGAGCTATTGAAGGGGAAATATGTGTTGGAAAAACGGGGAATTATTGAAATAAAAGGTAAGGGTGAAATGACTACTTATCTGCTGACTGACCGTAAATACTAATATAGAGGTAAATTGCTAATAGAGAATTGCAAATTGTAGATTCTAAACAATTTACACTTTCCATTTTCCATTCTCAATTTTAATTCCCCATTCCCTATGCAAAACCCTCGCCAGTTGGCATTTTTGGCGCTCCAGAACATCCAGCGGCGTGGAGCCTTTAGTGATGTAGCCCTGAACAAGGTGCTGCAAAATACTCAGTTAAGTAGCTTGGATCGTCGTCTGTTAACAGAGCTAGTTTATGGCACCGTCAGACGGGAGCGAACCCTCGATGCCATCATTAATCAACTTGGCAAAAAGAGAGCCTCTCAACAGCCTCCAGAGCTGCGTACAATTCTCCAGCTAGGTTTATATCAGCTGCGTTATCAAGAACGAATTCCACCCTCTGCTGCTGTTAATACTACAGTTGAGTTAGCGAAGGTCAATGGTTTGTCTGGGCTAACGGGTGTTGTGAACGGCATGTTGCGCCAGTACCTGCGCCTGGAAAAAAATAGATTAGATCCGGGTAAAGAGCAAACGCCAAATTCTGCTCCTAGCCAAGATCCTTTACATTTACCGACTGATTTAGTCAGACGCTTAGGAATTTTGTACAGCTTCCCTGATTGGATTATTCAAATCTGGTTAGAACAAATAGGAGAAGAGGAAACTGCACAACTTTGTCAGTGGTTTAATCAATCCCCTAGTATCGATCTGCGGGTAAATCCTCTGCGGGTGTCTAGGGAAGAAGTTGAGTTAGCGATGCAAGCCGCAGGAGTTGAGGTTCAGCAAATGTCCCAACTACCCCAAGCTTTGCGATTAACGGGTAGTGTGGGTGCCATTGAAAAACTACCGGGCTTTCAAGAAGGCTGGTGGACAATTCAGGATAGTAGCGCTCAATTAGTCAGTTATTTGCTTAACCCCCAACCTGGTGAAGTAGTAATTGATGCCTGTGCTGCACCAGGAGGCAAAACCACCCATATCGCCGAGCTAATGGCAGATAGAGGTAAAGTTTGGGCGTGCGATCGCGCAGCTTCTCGCCTCAAAAAGCTGAGAGCAAATGCCCAAAGGCTGCAACTAAGCTCAATTGAAATCTGCACTGGTGACAGTCGTAACTTACCCCAATTTATTAACTTAGCTGATCGAGTCTTAGTAGACGCTCCTTGTTCCGGTTTAGGTACACTGCATCGACGTCCTGATATTCGCTGGCGAGTTACCCCAGAAAGAATAGAGGAACTAACACTATTACAAGGAGAAATTTTGTCCCAAGCCGCCACCTGGGTAAAGCTAGGTGGTGTTTTAGTTTATGCCACCTGTACATTGCACCCCCAAGAGAATGAAGCTGTAATTCAATCCTTCCTGGAAAGTCACCCTCACTGGCAAATTGCCATACCGTCAGAGCCTATGCTAAGAGCTTTCTGTACGCCCCAAGGTTGGCTTAGGGTTTGGCCTTACAAAGAGCAGATGGATGGCTTTTTTATGGTACGCCTACAGCAAAAACAATAAAACCCCGGTCTAACACCGGGGCTTACCAGGATAATCGGCTGATTACGACAGGTTAGTAGATGCACCCAATTAACTAATTACCTCATTTGGGAGGTTGGTGGACTGAGGGGAGACATACCTCTTTTGTTAGGACTTAGGCAGTGAAAAGAAAAGTCAAGGGTTCGTGTGGGGTGTAGGGGGTAAGGTGTGGTGCAATTTCCGAAATCCTTACTAAACCACAGTTCTGCTTATACTAAACTCACTTTGCCCATCAGTCTTAATCTCCAATAAATCAAGCAATTACGAAGAATAAGTGACCTTCTATAAGGTAAAGAAAAAAATACCATTTAATGGGAGCAGTCCATTCCCTCCCATAATCAAACAAAGCAGAGGTATGCACAAACCATGGCTACAAATACTAGTGTCAGACAGTTAGTGAAAATTCTGATTGGTGCCGCCTGGATAGACGGCAAAATTCAGTCAGAGGAACGAGAATATCTCAATCGAGTTGCCAAAGAAAGTGGAGTTGCCGATGATCGAGAGATTAAGCCACTACTAAACGAACTGAGAGCCGTCTCAGCAGAAGAATGTTATCGCTGGATGCAAGAGTATCTAGGAGAGCAACCCTCTCAAGAGGATTATCAGCGTCTTTATGACGGCATTAGTGGCCTAATCTACAGTGATAGTGACATTGATACAGAAGAGGCAAAACTTCTCAATCGCTTACAAATGCTCGATCCAGCTACTGCTTCCCCCCAGTCAAAGCAAAACAGTTTTCTCAAGTCCATTCAAAAACTCTACAGACGTTTGCTAGACAAGCAAAGCTAAGTTCAGGCAGTCAAGGGGGGAGTGGGGGAGTGAGGGAGTAAGGGAGTGAAGAAGTGAGGGAGTGAGGGGGTGAGGGAGTGAAGAAGTGAGGGGGTGAAGAAGTGAGGGAGTGAAGAAGTGAGGGAACAAATAGGGAATTTTAACAGAATGTCGATGAAAATTATCCATTTTTACTTTCCCATTACCCCATCACCCCATCACCCCATCACCTCATAACCCCATCACCCCATCACCTCATCACCCCATCACCCCATCACCTCATTACCCCATTACCCCATCACCCCATCACCCCATCACCCCATCACCTCATTACCCCCTCACCCCATCACCTCATTACCCCCTCACCCCCTCACCCCATTACCCCATTACCCCATCACCCCCTCACCCCCTCACCCCATCACCCTAATCTCCTCCGACTCCTTTTTCCTCAATGTGACAGTTTCTGATCTGGCGGTGCATAAACAGGCAACTAATTAAGTGGAACCCACGTCTGAAAGAGTAGGTTGTGATGACATTAATTAACCAAAAATAATCACAATCGGACATTTTCATGCCTAAATGGTTCTAAAAAACGTACTTAGTAAATTTAGGAACATTTAACGTCATCTCAGGTCTTCTTTCTTAACAACGCAACTTTTTGAGGAGAACACAATTCCATGTCTAACTTTCAGCGCTGGCAATCAAGAACTGCTGCTTTTTTGGCTTTTGGACTATCTGTTAGTGCCATAGCACCTTTAGTTGCACCTGTACCTGCTTTTGCTCAAACAACTGACTTTACAGATGTTTCTTCTAATTACTGGGCGAGAGACTTTATTGAAGAACTAGCAGAACGAGATATTATCGCTGGATTTCCCGATGGCAGCTTCCGTCCTAATGCTCCAGTAACAAGAGCTCAGTACGCTGCAATGATGCGTAAAGCTAATCGATATTTCAGTCAGTCAAACATACGGGGTAACACTAGTTTTGTTGATGTTCCTTCTAGCTACTGGGCTGCTTCTGCCATTCAGGATGCTTACACCACGGGCTTTTTGGCAGGTTATCCTGGTAATATCTTCAGACCAGAACAAAACATACCCCGAGAGCAGGCTTTAGTTTCTTTAGCAAACGGGCTTAATTTCAGCACTAGCAAACAAACCTCAACTCTTTTGAGCTTCTACAACGACGCTTCCAATATTTCTAGCTGGGCTCGTGCTCCGATCGCAGCAGCAACAGATAATCGCGTTGTGGTAAATTACCCTAACCCGACTACCCTAAATCCTAGTCAGAATGCTTCTCGTGCAGAAGTTGCTGCCTTCATCTATCAGGCGTTGGTAAAGGAAGGGCAAGCACAGACTATTAGCTCCCAATACATCGTCGATGCTACGCCAGCACCAGTTGCCTTCACCATTCCTAGCGGTAGTTCTATTCCTGTTAAATACGAAAAAGAAAGGATTCTTGTCACACAAGATGAAACTGTGCCACTAACCCTGACAGTGGATGCTAATCTGACAACTCCTGACGGCAGAGTGTTAATTCCTGCTGGTAGTGAAGTCAAAGGGGATCTAGTTTCTAATGAAAACGGCGCTCAGTTTATTGCGAATACACTGGTTGTAGACGGTGAATCTATGAGCATCAATGGCTCTTCTGGTCTAATTACTACCACTGAAACAGTTCGCAAAGGTACTAGTGTGGGTAACCTCATACGCAATGCTGCTTTGGGTACAGCCGCTGCCGCTGCCGTCTCTGCAGTAACTGGTGATAAAGCGATCGCTACCGAGGAGCTATTAATCGGTACTGGCGGTGGTTTATTGGTAAGCTTGATTGAACGCTTTACAGGTCGCAATAGCGTTGACCTATTTGTGGTTGAACCTGAAACAGACTTGGATGTTAGGCTAGGCTCGGATTTGGTAATTAGCACTAAGTAATATTCAATTACCTTGAAGACTAAAAGTTGTTTTAACGTGCAAATTGCCGGTCAGGTTTGATTGGCAACCAGACAACAAAGGTTGTGCCTAGATTACTATTATTTTGATCCTGGCTTGATGCAGACTGAGGAGTTTGTTGAACCCATAGTGGTTTCGCTGGACTAAAGACTTCTATATCACCCTGCATTTGTTCAATTAACTCTTGAGCTATAGCTAGGCCTAAGCCACTACCAGGAATATCTGTTGAGGCTTTTTCACCCCGATAGTATCGCTCAAAGAGACGCTCTAGGTCTTGAGAGGGAATGCCTTGACCATTATCACTAATGCTAATTGCCATTTGTGCTTCTTGAGGCTGTCTTAGGGAAATACCCACTTGGATCTCTATTTGTCCACCGGCTGGCGTGTACTTTAAGGCATTATCGATTAGGTTACTCAAAGCCTCGCGCAACTTTCTGGCATCACCGAGCATCGGTGGTAAGCCCTTGGGGATGTAACAATGCAACTTAAGATGGCGATCTTCGGCGATTGCCCTAGCAGAAATCAGAAGTGGTTCTAAAATAGCTTCTAATGAGAGGGGTTCTATCTTTGTGGTTTTGTCTGGTAAGAGGCCTCTTACCTCCCTCCGGCTTATTTCTGGTTGAGAGTCAGAACCAACAAGCGTTTCTTCTGGATCGTCCTTCTTGGTAGGAAGAGGCTGAGGGTGAGCCGTTTTAGAAGCAGGAAGTGCCATCGGTGCTATGTCTTCTGGTTCCATATCAACGCCTTCGTTGAACTGTTGCAACAACTCTTGTAGGCGAGCACTTTCACGCACGATACTGGCAGCAATCTCTTGGTTTTTATCCTCTGGTAGTAGTCGTTTCAGCAGTAGTTTGCCAAATGTTCCCAAAGCTGTGATGGGATTGCGAAATTGATGCATGAGGTTATGGAGCAAATCCCGCTGTTGTTCTTGGAATAGCTCTCTCTCTGTCAAATGACTCTCATACCAGGCTCTGCGCTGATCCATGAAGTAGGCTAAAGACAAAGTCCGAGCAATTCTTTCAATAGTTGCTTTTTCTCGTTTGTTCCAGGCTCTATCCTCACGACTAGTTACTAACAAACCCATGACAACACCTTCATGGATTAGGGGCAAAACGATTTGGCGCTGATGTCCTAAGGAATTTTCTTGCCAATCTGGTGATATTTCTTCGATCTTGTGGTCGTAGTCAGGAGGCTGTAGAAGCTGTCGTGGTTTGAGCCTCGGTAATTGGGAAATTGTCTTAATTTTTCCCATCTGCTCAGGAAAGACGGCATCAGCTTGATCCTCTTGGCAAACTCCGTCTGTTTCAGGGTAAACTACCACAGGAATTAGCTTGGGTGTTTCCTCTGAAGCCAGTTGTTCTGTCAAATACACTGCTGTTAAAGCTGCTCCCAACCCCTGTTTTAACACTGTAACTTGGGATTGACACAGTGCAACAAATTCGGAACTGGCTGGAATATACATTCAGATTAGGATAGCTGATCAGCGATTGCCGCGACTATCTAATTGTACTTAAGCCAGCCGGTGAAGGGCGACACTTGAATCCCTTTGTTTTGGTTTAGTTAAAGGAGTACTCTCCTATCTCTATTTTTTGCGAAAAGTTAAGTTTTGTTAAAAATGATGTAGATTTTCATGACAAATAGCTGGTTTTTAAGGCATCCTGTCTTCTGTAACTATTGCCATACATTCATTTGAGAAGTTTGTGTTTTCCTATAAAAAGGATTTGAAATTCTAAACTAAAGCAGATATACTTTGCACGGCTTTTGTAACTAACATTACAAATGTCTGCAAACATAGGAGGTAAGGAGCTTGGCAAGAAGACGTAAGCGCAAAAGCCGCAGACGCCAAGAGGGGCGTAAGATTCTTGAGCATGTGCCTCAGTACAATCTTGAGAGCGGCGAAGATAAACCAGTGACGGCAGCACGTAAGTTTATTCAATCAGCAAAGATACTTCCACCAGCTTTGTTGTTAGTAAAGCGTAATGAACACACAACAGACCGTTACTTCTGGGCAGAAAAAGGGCTATTTGGGGCCCAATACGTTGAAGAGAATCACTTTTTGTTTCCCAGTTTACGGGTAACGGACTCCCCTGTAGAAGAAAATAAGGTTACTGCTAATATCGGTTGATATATCACTGATAATTCTGAAAGAAGCCGCTTTTTCTAGCCCTACTCAAGCCTAGGTCTGAGCAGGGCTAATTTTATTGCGGCTCGTTTATTTTTGAACTTACCGTTGGTCAGTTTGAAGTTTAACTACAGGACTGGCGCTTTCTCAGAAGCTTCTGGGGAAGCTTTGAGCTTAAGAGTCTGTCGCAGTTGTGTCAGTTCATCACGATGACCAGTCACAGTCACAAGACTATGAATACCAGCTTCTTGAGTTGGTAGTTCTTCTACCTTCAAGGAAACTTGCTCAGTGCGTCCAGCTTTTTGCCAATAAAAAACTCCTGCTGCTGGTGCTAGCAGAACTAGCCCGAGAAACACACTGGTCAACCGAGGATAGAGCAAGGAAAGAACCAACGATAGGCACATGATGCCACAAGCAGCTAGCAAAGTTAGAAAGATTGCTAGGAACCAACTAGGTCGCACATATCCTTGGAAAGTAACTTGTCTGACAGAGGAATCAACGGTTGTAACTCGGTAAGCTCTCTGGTCAAAATATTCCTGTAGTCGTCTTACAAGTGATTCTTCTGGTTCAGTAGCAAGAAGTTTAACTTGTTCTGTCCGATCCTTAACAGAGGCTCGAATAAAAAAAAATAAACCAACTGCCAACAACAGTGTAATCAGAAAGATGGAAGGGAGAGTAGCTGTATTCACGGACTTTTGCTCAAGACACGCTTCTTCTGCTACTACTTTACAATTTGTTAGCTATTTGCTTCCGGCTGGTACTGTTTTTTATGACCAGCCAAGAGCTGGTAGAGTCACCAACTCACCGATAAACTTATTCCGGCCAGGTCAATCAACCAAAACTAACCCTGGAAAAGTAGCAGCCTGTAGGAGAGGGTCATTCTCCTACGAACATCCCTGACCAGATACTGCTGCTATCTATTATGGTTATAGTCTTGGTCTTGTTTAGATTTACTAGGTACAAGCCTCGCCTGCAGTTCAACCTGAGAAGGCAAAACTGCAAGGAGGAACTACATAGCTTGGCGTGCGTCGTTCATATATTCTTGCCAGAAACTTGCAAGTTCCTGAGCCTTCTTGCGCCACTCTGGACGAATTTGATACATCCGGCGAGGACGACCTCGACCTTCGACTTTTTTCCAGTAACCTGAAATAGCATTCTCTTCTTCAAGAAACTTCAAGGCACTATAGAGAACAGTGTCAGAAAGCCGATAGGTTGGGTGTTCTCTTTCCAGTTGCTGAATTAGTAGTGTGCCATAAGATTCTCCTTGCAGCAAAACAGACAGTACGTAACATACAGCTAATTCCTTGTTGAGATAGTTGGGAGGAGGGTCTTGAAAAAACTGATAGATATCCTCAAATTTCATCTGCATATGCATAGCTCACTGAATATCCCAGCCAACCGGATTTGAATGGGAGAGTTTTCCTGAAACTAACGATCGCTTCAATACCCCTGAAAACTCACACGCACCCGCGAATGTCTGTTAAAAGCAAAGCAACATCAGCTGCTTAATCGCTTTCACACTTAATAGCTCAGAAGTTTTGCTCGAGTGTGTAATTCAATCGTTGGTTCGGTGACAGTAGATGCAGCGCAGCTGAATAATCCTGATCAATTCTAGCTGAGTTAATGGCAGCCACTTCTTACAGAAATTAACCTGTTTTCAGAATTAAGCAGCTGACGAGAAGTTCCTACGAGAGGAACCTTTTGTCGAAAAGCAGTCTTTGCTTGTTCAAGAGATGAAGAGCATCCCAATCCTATCAAAGCACCCGCTCATTGACTTTGCAGAACCATTACTAATTTAAGCCTGCTTAGTTAGTATTCCGGGACAAAATTGTCTAATCGGGATTATTCCGAGAATAGGCAAAAATTTATTTCCGAAACAGACCTCATAATTGAGCTTCAGCAAGGTGGGAGAGTAAGACTTTCTCGGTGGTTATGCAACTTGAGAGTATTTTCTCTGAGAAAAAATACTATTGTACTTACCCTGGAAATTGAAAGTCCATACCATACCGAGAATAATCTATTTAGCAATGTCAATCAGTTAAGTGATCAGTCCCTTAGTCGCTTGTCAGACTGCTTTTGTCTAGATTGGCTGCCCTAATACACCCTCTTCCCTTGCACAAGGGAAGTCAAAGTACTTCTATCAAGGATACTCGTAGTCTTAGTATAAATGGTTATCAAAAATTTAAACTTTTTCAGGATATCTGCGAGCTTCCCTTAAAGATCGATCAGGTTATGGCGGAATGAAGCTTGAATTTTGGCTGAAACGCAAGACATAATCAAGTGATGAAGAGGTGAGGTGATGAAGGGATAAAGGGAGATTAGTAGTAAATTACTTGTAACTTGTATCTTTGAGTTCGTGTTCAATACCGTCTTTTTGCGCTCAAATTAAGATAGGTTATTGATTACGGATTCCCAGCCTGATGTTAGAAAAACCTGATATCTCTTCGATCCCCCCAGCACTCCAGCGAGTCGCTCTGAATTTGCGTACAGTTGGTAGGATTGCCTTTTGGAGCCAGTTAGTACTAGCTGTTGTTTCTGGCGCAATTTTGCTAGTGTTTACTGCTTTTGGTAGTAATCGTACTGCTCAAGAGAGTGTTCAAGGAATTGGACTTGGCATCTTTTTTGCCATTTGTGGACTAGTGACGCTAGGCATAGGGATTTATTTAGCATTTCGTTACACATCTATTTCTAAACAGCTGTTATTTCCCGGTGATTCGGCTAGACCAAGCAAAGCAGACACCCTGAAGGTCATTCGACTGGGGCTAATTGTCAATTTGGTGGGTATGTTATTTACCATTTTGGGGGCCCAAGCTGTGATCGGCATCATCATCGGAACATCTTTGTCTCAGCAAGGAGTTATTTTGGATGCTGCTCAAAGAGTACAGCCGTTAGACCTATTGGTTGTGCAAGCGAATATCAACACCATCACTGCCCATTTTGTAGGAATTGCTGCTTCGATTTGGCTGTTTAATCGAGTTAATCGCTGAAAGGCAAGATTAGAAACAACAAATTACTCTAAATTCCTATCTTCGTAACAGCTGATTGCGGTTTCAGCCCAAACTGTGGCAGATTGGGAATGCTAAACTGGTTGCACTCCTCATGTATCCTAGTAAATTGACACTCTTTACGGCTTAGCTAGACTCCTCTGCTGGTCATCTGCCAGAATAGTGAGCGACTAACTAAATTAAGAGTGAACTAGGCAATCTCCCTCAGTCTAAGGAAAATCTGTGCTTGACCTAAAGCAAATTCGGGAAAATCCACAAGCTATTCAAGAACTGCTTGATCGGCGTGGTGCAGGTCAATATGACCTTCAGCCGATTTTGGAACTTAACCAACGTCAAAGAGAACTAGAAACATCACGCTCTCAGTTGCAAGCCCGTAGCAACGAGATAGGTAAACTAATAGGTCAAAAAATCAAAGCTGGGGGTGAACCGAAATCTCCAGAAATCCAGAATCTGCGAGAAGAAGGTAATCAGTTAAAAGCCAAGCTTTCCGAGCTACAGCCTCAAGAAAAAGACCTGAAAGCTCAGATAGAGGATATTTTACTTTCACTACCCAATTTACCCAGTAGCTCAACACCTGTGGGTAAAAATGAAGAGGAAAATGTCCAAGTGCGCCGCTGGGGTGACCAATACATTCCTCAAACAGATAAGCTTCTTCCCCATTGGGAAATTGGCGAAAAGCTAGGAATTTTGAACTTTGAGCGTGGAGTTAAAGTTGCCCAAAGTAGATTTGTTACTTTAATTGGGGCTGGCGCAGCTTTAGAAAGAGCACTGATTAATTTCATGCTTGACCAACAAACTGCGGCTGGTTACTTGGAGGTAATGCCACCAGTACTGATTAATAGTCAGTCTCTGACAGCTACAGGTCAATTACCTAAATTTGCCGAAGAAAGCTTTAAGTGTGATAGCGATGATTTGTGGCTCTCTCCTACGGCTGAAGTGCCACTTACCAATCTGCACCGAGAAGAAATTTTAGAAGCTTCCCAGCTACCTATTAAATATTGCGCCTATACACCCTGCTTTCGCCGCGAAGCCGGTAGCTACGGAAGAGACACACGAGGGCTGATTAGACTGCACCAGTTCAACAAAGTAGAATTAGTCAAAATAGTTCACCCTGACACATCAGAGGATGAGCATCAAAAACTAGTTCAGAATGCAGCAGCAATTCTAGAAGCCCTAAAATTGCCTTACCGTGTCCTAGAATTATGTAGTGGTGATTTAGGCTTTTCGGCAGCTAAATGCTACGACTTAGAAGTTTGGCTACCATCTTCCGGAACTTATCGGGAGATTTCTAGCTGCTCCAACTGCTGGGATTTCCAAGCAAGGCGTGCAGGTATTCGATTTAAGGAAGCAGGCAAAAAAGGCACTCAGTTTGTTCATACACTCAACGGTTCTGGCTTAGCAGTAGGAAGAACTATGGCAGCCCTGCTAGAGAATTATCAGCAACCAGATGGAACAGTGAAAATACCTGAGATGCTGAAACCTTATTTAGGACGTGAAGTTTTATAGCAATTCTTGCTTGAGTGAGGCGCATTGAATTTTTTCCCTGTTCCCTATTGCCTATTCCCCGTTCCCTATTCCCCGTTCCCTGTTCCCCAAAACCAAAAGATTGATATCTTATCCCATTGAAAACTGCAAGATAAGACCTTCCGCCGCTCCTCGTGTATCTAGCATCACACCTTAAAATGAAGTAATGCAAGTTATAGTCACCTAACATAACCTATGTCAATTTTGGCGGCGATCGCAGTAGTGTTGGTTTTAGTTGCGGTACATGAGATGGGTCATTTTTTGGCGGCTCGTCTTCAAGGCATTCATGCCAATCGCTTTTCTATAGGCTTCGGTCCCATTATCTGGAAGTACCAAGGCTCAGAAACTGAGTATTCTGTCAGAGCTATTCCTCTGGGGGGATTCGTTGGTTTTCCTGATGATGATCCAGATAGCGATATCCCCCCGAACGATCCCAATTTACTACGCAATCGACCAATTCTCGATCGGGCAATCGTCATCAGTGCTGGCGTTGTTGCCAACCTAATCTTTGCTTACTTCCTATTAGTTCTTCAAATAGGAATAGTTGGTATTCCCGAATTCAATCAACCTGGTGTTTTGATTCCTGAGATTGTCTCAGAAAGTAGTCCCGTAGCCAAAGAAGCGGGTGTTAAAGCCCAAGATGTAATTTTAGCTGTCAATGGTCAAGACTTAGGTACAGGTTTACAGGCAACTGAATCTCTCAAGAAAGCAATTCAGCGCTCTCCTAATCAAACCTTAGAACTAACAATCCTGCGCGACACTCAGACGCTGTCGGTTGAGGTAAAGCCGGAACCAGGAAATGATGGTAAAGGAAAAATTGGTGTAGGTCTGTTTCCTAACGGCGAGGTCGTGCGCAAGCGTGCTGATAATCTGATTGATGTCTTCGGTGATGCCGCAGCAGAATATCAGAAGGTGGCAATTATGACAGTTCAGGGCTTTGTTCAACTCGTTAGTAACTTTGGTGAAACCGCTAAGCAAGTTGCAGGCCCTGTCAAAATTGTCGAAATTGGAGCTAATATTGCTAGTTCCAATGCTGGGGATCTTTTCCGCTTCGCGGCTCTAATCAGCATCAACTTAGCAGTTATTAACATTTTGCCTCTACCAGCCCTTGATGGTGGTCAGTTGGCATTTTTGCTCATTGAAGGAGTGCGGGGTAGACCTTTACCCTTAGAAATCCAGCAGAATGTTATGCAAACTGGATTAGTACTACTGTTAGGTTTAGGGATTTTCCTAATTGTTAGGGATACAGCTAACCTCACTTGGGTACAGAACTTACTCCAATAGGGACAAGGAAATTAACTTCAATTAGTCAAAAATATTTTCCATGAGCATTACCAGGAAACGAGCCAGCACTAGACAGCGGACGTTAGAGATTCTCCTGCGTCTTAAGGAACTGTACCCAGAAGCTACCTGTACGTTGAACTACGAAACTCCTGTACAGTTGCTAGTGGCAACAATTCTTTCAGCTCAATGCACAGATGAGCGGGTAAATAAGGTGACACCAGAGTTGTTTCGCCGATTTCCTGACGCTGCGGCCCTAGCTAGTGCTGACCTGGAAATGTTAGAAGAGTTGGTGCGTTCTACTGGTTTTTATCGCAACAAGGCAAAAAATATTCAAGCTGCCTGCCGAATGATTATGGCAGAGTTTGGCTCTCAAGTGCCAAAGCGCATGGAAGAACTACTGAAGCTGTCAGGAGTAGCTCGTAAGACAGCTAACGTAGTTTTAGCCCATGCCTACGGCATCAACTCTGGTGTAACTGTAGACACCCACGTCAAACGTCTTAGTCAACGTCTAGGACTGACAGAACACAAAGACCCTTTGCGCATTGAGCGGGATTTGATGATACTGCTGCCCCAAGAGGATTGGGAAAATTGGTCAATCAGGCTTATTTATCATGGTCGTGCAGTTTGTAAAGCACGCAAGCCTTTATGTTCTGATTGCACCCTGGCTGACTTATGCCCGAGTGCTGACATTGGCTGAGTAAACGGCTTACCTTAGTAGGCACTCTAAAGCAGAACAATCAGCCTTCCATAACTGTAGGGGGGTCTAGTTCGCAGTCGAGGAATTTACTGAGCCAGCGCGAACTGAGGGCCCATTTTTGTCCTCGGAAAGAGTAGGGACTTTCTACAATCTCACAAATCAAATCTTCGTAACCACTCCGGTAACCTGCCACTCTCATTAAGTGTCCCTGGCACTTGAATTTAAAACCAATCTCAAAATTTAAGGGTTGAAACACCTGATAGAGATTGGTCTGAATTTGGTTTTTAATATTCATAGTTCAGGTTCTCCTTTTCTCTGGAAAGTTAAATCAAAATTAATGGTTTCAAACAGAAAGGATACAAACTCTGCGTCACCCCGCTAGTAGCTGTTATAAAATACTCTCATCAGATTTTATTCTTCCGAAGTGATTGAGGTCACACAGATAACAATTTAACGCAGTTAGCAATACGGGTATGGTAACGATTGTGACCAAATTTACTAATTATTCTCAAAATCTCTACAAACCGGCAAGATCATCACTGTCTATTTCATCCTTCCATATCCATTTAGAAAACTTATAAAAAGAATAACAATGGCTTCTGAAGCAGATTAAGAGAAAACAGACTAAAGTGAGTAATTTTGTTGAGCAGATGCGTTCTTTAGCCACAGATATCTTTCAGAGAGGGACTCCTACCTTCAAAATGCTTGAATCCACTCCCTTACTTCGTATTCTGTCCAGATACCATTTTGCCAATAGGGATCGGCTTCCACTAGCTGGCGCACTTTGGCTTCATCTTCTGCTTCGTAGATGGCAAAGACTTTAGTTGAATCTTTTGTTGGCCCAATTGTAACTAAAACACCACTTTCTTTTTGAAGTTTCAGACCATCTAAATGAGCTTGTCGATGAGGGGCACGTTTTTCTAAGACATCCTCGCAGTAGCTTCCCCACATTACATATTTAGCCATAGTTAATTCCTCTTGGTTAGGCAATTTAGAATGTTATCATATAGTATTCAAGGAGGGGAAAATCCAAAATCGCTAATGGCAGAATTTTGATAAGAATTTTCCCCATTATTCCATCACCTCAGTTGGAAGTGACCAAGATGTTCTGACTCAGAAATAGGCTCAAATTGCAACAGGTCAAAGTGGGGTTTAAAGTAATTAGCAATTTCTTCTGGGTTTGAGGCAAAAGGGGGTTCGCTAGGTTGGTTTTTGGTGAGGAAAATACCGATTAGTTCTCCTTTTTCTTTGAGTAAGTATTGCGGTTTACGAAACGGATGACGGTTGTGGGGTGGGTGTCGTTAGAAATGCGGACAATTGCCCAGGGCAGACCGACCCACTGCTTGAATTGTGGTGTTTGCATGGTGGTTGATTGTTAATGGGAAATGGGAAATGGGAAAACCTCTCCCCCAGTATCTGTAGGGTGGGCAAATATCTAGTTAGTGAGTTTGGTTGTTCAGGTATTGTCTTTGCCCACCCTACCCAACTGAATCAAGGGCGCATTAATGGGCGCACGTCGGTGCGCCCCTACGATTCCAAATGATGATTTTCTGGCGTTAATTCTTGCCATCTTTGCTGCAATATTTGCCGCATTCCTAACAGTATTTTTGGTAAATATTTGAATTCTTCGCTTTGTAATTCCATCTCTTCGGCAAGACGTTCTAGGGATTGGCTGTCTTGACAGAAACTAATTACCTTTTGCCAACCGTTGAGCCAGGTTTCGGCTTTTTGTTGGTGTTCTCTTTGGGGTTTGGTGCGTTCTGCTTCTGTTTTGATTTCTTGGGCTTTTTCTGCCCAGGCTTGTCGCCAGGTGTTGATGGTTTGTTGCCAGGTTTCGAGGTGTTCTGGTTTTTGGTTGAATTTGTCTCTTTCTACTAGGAATATTTCTCCTAGTTGTTTGAGTCGCTGGCTATTACAACAGTTTCTAATTGCTTTTAATCCTAGTTCTGCCCAGAGGGGTAACTGGCGGTAACTGAGGAATTTGCCGCGACCTTGGACGAATTTAATCCAGATTTGATGGGGCCAGAGTTCGAGGCGTTCGAGGTTTTGTAGGGGAACTTTTAATAGTTGGCAAATTTCTTTCCTTAGTTGTTCTAAGGGTAGGTTTTTTGGGTTAACGAATCCTGATGTCAAGAG